>JAKVOA010000002.1:302500-644720 GCA_022483045.1 Oscillospiraceae bacterium
ATTTCTCGTGTCCGGCGGTACTCTGGATACAGCTGGCTACTTCCCCTTTTCGCTTACGTGGTTCTCACACTCTTTGACCGGCCTTCCCAGACCGTTCAGCTAAGGTTTCGCATGCGTGTTGCTGTCCGAACCCCGAAAGTATTGCTACCCTCGGTTTGGCCTCTTCCGCGTTCGCTCGCCACTACTAGCAGAATCTCATTTTGATGTCTCTTCCTCGCCCTACTTAGATGTTTCAGTTCAGGCGGTTCCCCCCATGCAGCTATTGATTCACTGCACAGTGACTGGATATGTTTCCAGCCGGATTGCTCCATTCGGATGTCTTTGGATCAAAGCCCGCTTACGGCTCCCCAAAGCTTTTCGCAGTTTGCCACGTCCTTCTTCGGCTCCCAGTGCCAAGGCATTCCCCTTGCGCTCTTTGTAGCTTGACCATGTGTTTCTTTTGGTTCTCTAAAACTCGTAAAATTGCAAAATTGTAGTAATTTTTTTAAACTTTACTTGATATCGTTTTTCGCATTCTTTTCTTTATTCAGTTTTCAATGTACAGCTGGGGTTTCCCCCTCTGGTGGGCTTAAGTGGACTCGAACCACCGACCTCACGCTTATCAGGCGTGCGCTCTAACCGGCTGAGCTATAAGCCCATTTCCCGGCTTTCCGGTTCTCACCAGAAGCCCTTGGTGGAGATAAACGGGATCGAACCGTTGACCTCCTGCTTGCAAAGCAGGCGCTCTCCCAGCTGAGCTATACCCCCATACTGGTGGCTTTCTTTCCCTTCCACCACTTTGAGACTCTTAGTTTCCCAAGACCCTCAAAATTAAACAACGATCGACAAGCTTTTGATCCGACCGACCTAGGATTTCGCCTAGCTTGTTTCATCTAAGCTTACTCTCCATAGAAAGGAGGTGATCCAGCCGCACCTTCTGATACGGCTACCTTGTTACGACTTCACCCCAGTCGCCAATCCTACCTTCGGCAGCGTCCTCCTTGCGGTTAGACTACTGACTTCGGGTATTACCGGCTCCCATGGTGTGACGGGCGGTGTGTACAAGGCCCGGGAACGTATTCACCGCGGCATTATGATCCGCGATTACTAGCAATTCCAACTTCATGCAGGCGGGTTTCAGCCTGCAATCCGAACTGAGACCGCTTTTTGAGGTTCGCTCCGCCTCGCGGTTTCGCTGCTCTCTGTTTACGGCCATTGTAGTACGTGTGTAGCCCAGGTCATAAGGGGCATGATGATTTGACGTCGTCCCCACCTTCCTCCGTTTTGTCAACGGCAGTCCTGCTAGAGTGCTCTTGCGTAGCAACTAACAGTAAGGGTTGCGCTCGTTGCGGGACTTAACCCAACATCTCACGACACGAGCTGACGACAACCATGCACCACCTGTCTCTACTTTCCCCGAAGGGCACCTTATGCATCTCTGCTTCGTTAGTAGGATGTCAAGACCTGGTAAGGTTCTTCGCGTTGCTTCGAATTAAACCACATACTCCACTGCTTGTGCGGGCCCCCGTCAATTCCTTTGAGTTTCAACCTTGCGGTCGTACTCCCCAGGTGGATTACTTATTGTGTTAACTCCGGCACGGAAGGGGTCAGACCCCCCACACCTAGTAATCATCGTTTACAGCATGGACTACCAGGGTATCTAATCCTGTTTGCTACCCATGCTTTCGTGCTTCAGCGTCAGTTAAAGCCCAGTAGGTCGCCTTCGCCACTGGTGTTCCTCCCGATCTCTACGCATTTCACCGCTACACCGGGAATTCCACCTACCTCTACTTCACTCAAGCTGAACAGTTTCAATTGCAGGCTATCGGTTAAGCCGATAGTTTTCACAACTGACTTGCTCAGCCGCCTACGCACCCTTTACACCCAGTAAATCCGGACAACGCTCGCTCCCTACGTATTACCGCGGCTGCTGGCACGTAGTTAGCCGGAGCTTGCTGCTTGGGTACCGTCATTATCGTCCCCAAGTACAAAAGTTTACAATCCGAAGACCGTCTTCCTTCACGCGGCGTTGCTGCATCAGAGTTTCCTCCATTGTGCAATATCCCCCACTGCTGCCTCCCGTAGGAGTCTGGGCCGTGTCTCAGTCCCAATGTGGCCGTTCAACCTCTCAGTCCGGCTACCGATCGTCGCCATGGTGGGCCTTTATCTCACCATCTAGCTAATCGGACGCGAGTCCATCTTACAGCGGATTGCTCCTTTGATTACAAAGCCATGTGACTTCGTAATATTATGCGGTATTAGCGTCCGTTTCCAGACGTTATCCCCCTCTGTAAGGCAGGTTCCTCACGCGTTACTCACCCGTCCGCCACTAAACTTTCTACCGAAGCAAAAAGTTTCGTTCGACTTGCATGTGTTAGGCACGCCGCCAGCGTTCGTCCTGAGCCAGGATCGAACTCTCTAAAATATGCTATCTAAACGCCTTTCGGCTGTCTAAATCAATTTCAGAGCTTTCGTAGCTCTCTTTGATACGCTTGCGTATCTTGCTTGTTGTTTTTTTGCGAGTCAACTTCTCGCCATTCCTCTCGGAATTTTCGGGTCCGTTACTTGTCTTTCGTTGTTTAATTTTCAAGGTCCTGCATCTCCGCTTTCCTTGCTCCCCTCTGCTTTCTGTGGGGCGCCTCTCTTGCGGCGACTCATATATATTACCACTGCATTCCCCCTTTGTCAACTCCTTTTTTCACTTTTTTTCGCTTTTTTTAAATTCTTTTTACGCTTGTGCACATGAAGTGTCTTTTTCCGGGCACAATTTTTGTAAAAGGAGGATCTACATGAAAAAAGCAGGTATTACAGCATGGCGTGTGCTGATTGTCATTCTTGTCGCTTGTGTTGCATTCGGGGTAGCTTCTCAGTACAGTCAAAGCACACAAACCCTTTCCCGCGTAGGGTCAAGCGGAGCAGAGGTCACAAAGATCCAGACAAAGCTGAAAAGTCTCGGCCTTTATACCGGCAAGACTGATGGCATTTACGGCAGCTCTACCAGAAAGGCTGTTGTTACCTTTCAGAAACAGCAGGGCATTACTGCTGATGGGGTTGCCGGCAGCCAAACTCTAAAGGCCCTCGGCCTTGGCGGCGGCTCGGCCAGCGCGGCGACCGGCGGCCTTGGTAAGTACTCCAGTAATGACGTAAAGCTTTTGGCAACTATCATCTCTGCCGAAGCGCGGGGTGAACCCTATGAGGGGCAGGTGGCCGTTGCGGCAGTTATTCTCAACCGCATTGATCACCCCTCTTTCCCCAACACCCTTGCCGGCGTTGTCTACCAGCCGGGAGCTTTCAGCTGCCTGACAGATGGCGGTGTCAATGCCGCTGTGGCGGATTCCGCTTACAAAGCAGCACGTGATGCCATTAACGGCTGGGACCCCTCCAACGGCGCAATTTATTACTACAACCCCGCCAAGAGCACAAACAAATGGATTTTCTCCCGCCCGACCATTACCGTTATCGGCAAGCACCGTTTCTGCTCCTGAGTGAAGAAGACGAAAGGTACCCGCTAAAACAAAGCTGGGTACCTTTTTTCATACATATTATTATACAGAAGGTTCTACAGCAGAGAGTCCTCTTCAGGCCTGCTTTTCGTCGTCCGGCTTTTTCCAGAAATTCACCGGCTCATACTCCTGCAGCTTCGCAAGGAAACCCAATTCCTGCAGCTTTTCCTGAATCAGGTCCAATGTCTGCTCATCCTCTGCGACGATAGTATGATAATGGTACCCTGAAGTTACATTCATCAATAGGCTGGACTTTCCGCTCTTTATTTTTTCTACAAATCCTTTTACATCCCTGCGGGAATGAATATTGATATCCGCCCGCACAACACCGTATGCTTTGTGGTAAACAAAGACATCCTTTACCCAGCCGCCCAGGTCAACGACAGCGTCAAGTTCCTTTTCGACATCTTTTTCATCGTGAAAAACTTTTAGGATGCGGCTGCACTCCTCTTTTTTGCGAATCACATATCCTTTGTTTGTAGAATAGACCGCAATATTCTGCGCCCTCATCAGAGCAATATCCTGTACAATGACCTGACGGCTGACAGAAAGCTGCCGTGAAAGTGCCTGCCCGGACAGGGGCACCGCGCTGTTCTGCAGTAATTCTGCAATTTTTTGTCTGCGTTCTCCGCCATTCATGTAAAAAGTCCGTCCTTTCCTATAAATCAAACTGCATGTAAATGTTTCATGGAAATATCCATAATCGGGGCGGCGTACGTCAGTGCACCGCTTGAAATATAGTCTACACCAAGGTCCCTTAGTTTTGCAATGTTTTCACGGTTAACATTTCCCGAAACCTCGACCTCGGCCCGGCCGTCAATCCACGCGACGGCTGTTTTCATTTCCGCATGGCTCATATTGTCCAGCATGATAATATCGGCCCCGGCCCCGATCGCTTCCTTTACCATCTCTAGGTTTTCGACCTCGACCTCAATTTTGCGCACAAAGGACGCGTATTTTTTCGCCATGGTGACCGCCTGCCTTACACCGCCGGCGGCACCGATATGGTTGTCTTTTAAAAGGACACCGTCAGAAAGGTTGTAGCGGTGGTTGTTTCCCCCGCCAACCCGTACAGCGTATTTTTCAAAGATGCGGTTGTTGGGCGTTGTCTTGCGGGTATCCAGCAGCTTTGTTTTGGTGCCCTCTAAAAGCACCGCAACAGAATTGGTATAGGTTGCAATGCCGCTCATGCGCTGCAGATAATTGAGCGCTGTCCTCTCGCCGCAGAGCAGTGCACGGATATCCCCGTAAATTTCGGCCATTGTCTGCCCTTTCTGTACCCGGTCGCCGTCTTTTGCGTGAAAATCCACATGGCTTGCCGGGTCCAGCAGAGCAAAGACGCGCGCAAAGACCTGCAGGCCACAGATAATGCCGTCCTGCTTGCAGATAAGGTCCACCTCTCCCTGCTTTGCTGCCGGCATAACGCTGTTGGTAGACACATCTTCGCTGGTGATATCCTCTTTCAGGGCACTTAAAAGCAACGGGTCTACGCTGAGCTTCATGGTCACTTCGTCGAACATATTGTTTCCTCCTGCGTCTGTGGTTTTCCTTAAGCTGTACGGGCTAATTTGTCCGCTTTCTGTATCTCTCGCTGTACAGCATCTTTGTACACTTGGTCCAAAGCCTTTTCATCGCTGTACGCAGAAAGGTCGGCAGAAGCCAAAACCTTTTCCCGCTGTGCCTCGGCATCCGCAGGAACCCTGCCGTTGTTTTCTGAAATTTCGCGGGCCGCACGCTTGGCAAAGACCAGGCTTTCCAGCAGGGAGTTGCTGGCCAGGCGGTTTTTGCCGTGCACACCGTTACAGGCGGTCTCACCCACTGCGTAAAGGCGCTCCATCGAGGTTCTGCTCTGATAGTTTACCTGTATGCCTCCCATATAATAATGCTGTGCCGGCACGACCGGAATACATTCTTTAAAGACATCATACCCCATTTCCGTGCAGTGTTCAATGATATTGGGAAAATGGGCGCGCAGTTCATCGGCGGGTATGGTGCGCAGGTCTTCCCACACATGGGCAGTATGGTCTTTTTCCATCTGGGCATAAATAGCATTGGTCAAAAGGTCGCGCGGAAGCAGCTCATTTACAAAGCGGTGCATCTCCTTATCATAAAGCTTTGCGCCCTCTCCGCGCACGGACTCGGAAATCAGGAAACTGCGGTCCTCTTCATTTTCGCTGTAAAAGGTGGTCGGGTGAATCTGCACATAGTTGACATTTTTCAGCGCAATGCCGTGCTTGATGGCAATCGCCACGCTGTCGCCGGTCAAATGGCGGAAATTGGTGGAATGGCGGTACAGCCCGCCGATGCCGCCAGTCGCCAGCACGACATCCCCCGCCTCAACAACTTCGGGGGCTTGGTCCTGCTGTTTGATGACCGCGCCGCAGCAGGTATTGTCTCCCTCAAGAATATCCAAAAGGCGCGTGTAGGTCAGAAGCGTCACGTTCGGCAGCTTTTTGACCTGCTCCAGCAGGCAGCTCGTGATTTCTTTCCCCGTAATATCCTCATGGTACAGAATGCGTTTATGCCGGTGTGCACCCTCTCGGGTAAAAGCAAGGCTGCCGTCGGCGTTGCGCTTAAAGTCGACGCCATAGCTCAGAAGGTCTTTCACCACGTCCTGTGAAGAGTGAATCATGATTTCCACTGATTTTTTGTCGTTCTCATAGTGTCCGGCTTTCAGTGTATCCTCAAAGTAGCACTGGTAATCCGACTCGTCTTTCAGCATACACATGCCGCCCTGCGCGAGAAAAGAATCGCTGCTTTCCAGATCAGACTTGGTAATCATCAAAATCTTTTTGTCACGCGGCAGATGCAGCGCACAGTAAAGCCCCGAGCAGCCGCAGCCCACAATTAAAACATCCGTTTTCATTCTTTTATACCCCTTTCTGTACAGACACACTGTGCATTATCCGTTTGCAAGCTCCAGCATTTTATCGAGCGGCTTGAGCGCTGCCTTGCGCAGGTCATCATCTACAAAGACCTCGTTGGTCTCGTTTTTCAGGACATCATAAACCTTTTGCAGCGTGACCTTTTTCATATTGACACAAATCTGCGGTCCCCGGACCGCATAGAACTTTTTATCTGGGCAGCTGTACCGAAGGTTGTGCAAAACGCCGAGCTCTGTCCCGATAATAAATTCTTTTCCGGCGCTGTGCTCCGCGTATTTGATAATGCCCGCTGTGCTGCCGATATAGTCGGCCTCATTTAAGACCTCTGCTGTACACTCCGGGTGCGCGAGGAACTCCGCCTTGGGGTGTTCTTTTTTTGCCTGCAGGACATCTTCTTTGGCAATTGACTGGTGCACCGGACAGAAACCGGGGTGCAGAATGATATTTTTATCCGGAACTTGTTCTTTTACATAATGGCCGAGGTTGCCGTCCGGTATGAAGTAAATATTCTTGTTTGGCAGTGCCTTTACAATCTTGATGGCATTTGAGCTGGTCACGCAGACATCCGAGCAGGCTTTCAGAGCGGCTGTCGAATTGATGTAGCACACGACCGCCAGGTCATCGTATGCTTTTCTCACTTTTGCAACATCTGCCGGGTCTGCCATGTGGGCCATGAAGCAGTCCGCAGCAGCGTCTGGCAGAAAGACGCGCTTGCCGGGATTTAAGATTTTGGCGCTTTCCCCCATAAAGGAAACACCGCAGAAAATAATAGAGTCCGCGCTTGTAGAGGCGGCCACCTTGCTCAGAAAAAAGGAATCACCAACATAGTCGGCAATCTCCTGCACCTCATCTACGACATAGAAATGCGCGAGTATCACTGCATTTTTTTCTTTTTTGAGTTTTTCTATTTCATCAGCCAGCATATCTCTCTGACCTCCCAATGATTTTGCATGTAAGTATACTCCTTTTCTTTACAAGTGACAAGACACATGTAAGTACTTTTTTATATTTCTGTATTTTTATCATCTGTACGCAAAGAAAAGGCTCTTGTTTTGTGCGCTCCGCTGTAAAATTCCGTTTTTTACATGCAAAAACAGATTTTTCCGCGCTGCCGCTCTTTCGCTTTTGAAAAACAGGCATAAAAAAGCCCGGATTGCTCCGGGCGTAAAAAAGAATAGCCTATCGGTAAGTACAAAAAAGCCGCTGCAAAACTGCAGCGGTTCTAAAGATTCAGGACTGAAAGGCTTTGAACTTTTCGGTAGCGGCTTTCTGCAGAGCAACGCTGTCGCTGTCAGACAAAGTATCTTTGTACACCATCATATACTTGCCGTTGTCGCTCAGGCAGGCAGAAATTTTCTTTTCAAACAAGGTAAAGCTGCCGGTCGACTTCACTTCATCCAGCACTTTCTTTGCCGTGGTGCTGGGGTTGGCCGCGTCAAATTCGTAAAGCTCAATGGTAATGGTCTCTTTTTTATTCACGGTTTTGGTATAGCGAAAGCCGCCCTTTGCGCCAATCATCTGATACTCCAGCTGAACACCGCTGCCCTCAATATAGCCGCAGGCATTCATATAGTTGCCAAGGCCCTTTAGGTTGTCTGTGTATTTTGCCGGGTCTACACTGGCGGTGGAACTGGCCGCCTGAGAAGAAGCTGCAGAAGAAGCCGCCGAGGAAGCCGCGCTTTCTGTACCAGAAACCGGTACATTACCCGGCCCGCACGCCGCACACGACAGCACCAGCACAGCCGCAGCCGCAAGGATGAGTGCCTTTTTCATAGTAAACCTCCCGCTGTCTTTTGCCATATAGTAGAAAAACCGCTGCAGAGAGCGGTTTTTCCGGTTCGTTCTTACAGCAAAAGCTGCTTTTTTGGTGGACACGAGGGGACTCGAACCCATGACCTCTCGCGTGTGAGGCGAGCGCTCTTACCAGCTGAGCTACGCGTCCACAGTTGAACAATAATAAAAAGAAATAAGTGGTGACCCGGACGGGATTCGAACCCATGAACCCGCCGTGAAAGGGCGGTGTCTTAACCGCTTGACGACCGGGCCATAATGGTAGCGGCAATAGGATTCGAACCTATGACACTTCGGGTATGAACCGAATGCTCTAGCCAGCTGAGCTATGCCGCCACAAATGGCGCTTCGCACGTTGCGAAGCGCTTATTATTATAGCTGAAATGGACTTGCTTTGTCAAGGCTTTTCTGAAAGAATTTAGTAAAAACAGAAATTCTGCAATGCTGTTTTCCGCTTTCCTGCAAAAAGCGCTTTACTTTGCCTGGTGGCTGCCGGAATCTTTCAACAGGACATCATGCGCGCCCCCCTCGACAATACTGACACTCGAGACCAGCGTCAGTTTTGCTTTCTTCTGCAGCTCGTGGATAGTCAATGCGCCGCAGTTGCACATAGTAGATTTTACTTTGTACAGGGTTGTCTCTACATTGTCCTTTAAGGCGCCGGCGTACGGCACATAAGAGTCTACGCCCTCTTCAAAGGAAAGCTTTTTCGCACCGCCCTGGTCATAGCGCTGCCAGTTGCGGGCACGGTTGCTGCCCTCGCCCCAGTACTCTTTCATATACTGCCCATTGATATTGACCTTATTGGTCGGGGACTCATCAAAGCGGGAGAAATAGCGGCCCAGCATGACAAAGTCGGCGCCCATAGCCAATGCCAAAGTCAGGTGATGGTCATAAACAATGCCACCGTCAGAGCAGATCGGCACATAAATGCCGGTTTCGGTATAATACTCATCGCGGGCCTTTGCTACATCGATAACCGCTGTGGCCTGCCCGCGGCCAATGCCCTTGGTCTCGCGGGTAATGCAGATAGAGCCGCCGCCAATGCCGATTTTTACAAAGTCTGCACCGGCCTCTGCCAAAAAGCGAAAGCCGTCGCCGTCTACAACATTGCCCGCGCCCACTTTCACAGAGTCGCCGTAGTTTTGGCGTATCCACTCGATGGTCATCTTCTGCCAGTCGCTGTAGCCTTCAGAGGAGTCAATGCACAAAATGTCTGCGCCGGCCTCCAGCAGGGCCGGTACGCGCTCTTTATAGTCGCGGGTATTGATGCCGGCGCCGACCATATAGCGCTTCTTGTCGTCCAGCAGCTCACAGGCGTTCTCTTTATGGGCAGAGTAGTCTTTGCGGAAAACAAAATAGCAAAGTTTGCCGTCTGCATCGACGACCGGCAGCGCATTCAGCTTATTTTCCCAAATAATATCGTTGCATTCGGAAAGGGTGGCACCCATTGGGGCAGAGATAACCTTTTCAATCGGCGTCATAAACGTATGGACCTGTGTGTCAACAGACATGCGGCTGATACGGTAATCGCGACTGGTGACTACACCCAGCAGCTTGCCGGTGCCGGTGCCATCGTCTGTTACTGCCACTGTAGAGTGGCCTGTCTTCTTTTTCAGCTCCAAAATATCCGCCAGGGTCTGGTCCGGCTTAATGTTGGAGTCACTCGGCACAAAGCCGGCTTTATAGGCTTTTACGCGGGCAACCATAGCGGCTTCCTGCTCAATGCTCTGAGAGCCGTAAATAAAGGAAAGGCCGCCCTCTTTCGCCAGCGCCACCCCCAGGGTGTCATTGGAGACTGACTGCATAATGGCCGAGGTCATGGGAATATTCAAAACGATGTCCGGCTTTTCCCCTTTTTTAAACTTTGTGATAGGGGTCTTCAGGCTGACATTGTCCGGTATGCACTCAGCAGAAGAGTACCCAGGCACCAGAAGATACTCATTGAAAGTATGGCACGGTTCTTTGAAGTAAAAAGCCATTTGCTTACATCCTCCATTTTTTTGTTTTATTTTTTGTTCTGCACACAGCAGGGTGATAAAAAGGAAGCCGTTAAAAACGGCATTGTTGCACGCGGTTTCAACAGCATTGGCAGTACGAAATTTCATATAAATTTATTGTACATTATAACACCCGCAAAAGCTGATTTCAACACAGGCCGCGCCTTGTTTTGTGCTTTTTCGGGATTTTTTCAGTTTTTCGCTGAAAAACGGAAGAAATGCCGCCTTTTCTAGTGATTTCTCCATTTTACTTTCTTTCAGCATTGCACTAATGCGGAAAAGCTGCGAATCCCCTGTTTGCGCCCAGAAAGCAAAAATCCATTTTTGCGCCGTTCCCCCTGTATCTGCAGCATATCGCCCAACACGGCTTCTGCCATGTAGCTGATATGCACCTGCTGCCAGGCACGGTACTCTTCCGGCAAAAAGTCCTCTACAATATCGCCGTAAATTGTGTTGGTCAGGTGGTGGTTCATATCCAGGTCGCTGTAGCGCACCGGGCGCTCACCCAAAAGCGGCAGGTCCTCATTCACGCGAATCTTTGGCACCTGCTTTTCCTGTGGAACGATATTATCCGGAAAAACATTGTATTTGAAAATTGCTTTCTGCGGGCGCAGCGGACGGTGGGTCTTGCTGTCGACACAGACACTTGCCTGCATAATATCGGCGACCTTTTCCTCCCCGCTGTAAAACAGAAATTCGCGGTAAAGGTGAACCCCAACCGCACCCAGTGCATTGGTGACAATGCGCAGCTGTTCGTTGCGCACCGGCATACGCTGCAGCCTGACCGAATTTTCTGTAATCAACAGGACAATGCCGTCTTGCAGCATTTTTTCATATCCAAGCCCAACCTGGTCCATGTGCTCTTCGCCGGTTTCCTGCTCCATACGCAGCAGCGCGGAAAGGCGCATTTTGCCGCTTGCACCAATCTGATGGCTTTCTACCCGTACGGTCCGCTCAAAGCCGGCCGACTGAGAAGCCCCAACCGTTTTCTGCATTTGTTCATCCTCCTTTTGACATTTTAAAACAGGGCTGTCACGCCGCGCCCTTCTTTGGCACAGACAAGACAGCCCTGAAACATTCTGCTTTACCGGTCTGTCAAAATTCGCCTGCTTCCTTTAGTCTTTATCAGGCCGAATGACATCAATCCCCATATACGGGCGCAGTACTTCCGGCACAGTTACACTGCCATCCGCATTCTGGTACTGCTCCACGATAGCGGGCATGACACGCGAAGTCGCCAGACCAGAGGCATTCAGTGTATGCACAAAGTGCAGCTTGTGGTCAGCATCACGGTACTTGATGTTGCCGCGGCGTGCCTGATAGTCCCGTGCATTCGACGCAGAAGAAACTTCTTTATAAATGCCCATAGAGGGAATCCAGACCTCTATGTCATAGGTGCGCGCCATAGAGAAAGAGCAGTCCCCTGCAGCCAGGCGGCTGACACGGTAGTGCAGGCCCAATTCCTGTACCAAACGCTCTGCCTTGCCAACCAATTCCTGGAATGCGGCGTCGCTGTCCTGTGGTTTCGTGTACTGCACCATTTCTACTTTATTAAACTGATGGCCGCGAATCATACCGCGCTCTTCGCTGCGGTAAGAGCCTGCCTCCCGGCGGTAGCACGGGGTATAGGCAATGTACTTGCGCGGCAGGTCTTTTTCGGTCAGGATTTCATCGCGATGCAGGTTGACCAGCGCTGTCTCAGCGGTGGGCAGCAAAAATTTCTTTTCGCTGCTGGTTGGGTTCTGAATCCAGTACACTTCATCGCTGAATTTCGGGAACTGGCCCGCAACATAGCCGCACTCATAGCCGAGCATGTGCGGCGGCAGAATCAATTCATAGCCATCGGAAAGATGTTCATTGATAAAGAAATTGAGGATTGCCCACTCCATGCGGGCACCCCAGCCGCGGTAAATCCAGGCACCGCTGCCCGCGATTTTTGCGCCGCGCTGATAGTCGATAAGGCCCAGGCTTTCGCACAGGTCTACATGGTTTTTCGGCTGAAAGTCAAAAACCGGCTTCTCTTTGAAGTAGTGATCGGGAATATTGTTTTCCTTGCCGCCGGCCTGTACATCCGGGTCAGGCAGGTTTGGCAGAGAAAGCATCAGCGTTTTCTGCTTGTCGTTAATCTCCTGCAGCTTTGCGTCCGCTTCCTTTACCTCGCCGGAAAGGGCTTTCATGCGGGCCAATACCTCAGAAACGTCGCCGCCGGCTTTTTTAATTTTTGGAATCTCTTTGCTGACAGCATTTTGCTCTGCCTTTTTGCTTTCGACTTTTCCGGTTGCTTCACGGCGCTCTTTGTCCACTGCAAGGATCTCGTCGACCACGCTGTCGAGGTCCATTTCCCGCTTTTTAATGGCCGCTTTGACAAAGTCCGGTTTTTCCCGAATGAGCTTAATGTCTATCATCGTTGATTTCTCCTTTGCAATACCTCTGCATATATAATCTTAAAACAGTTTTTTTCAGTATGGACAGAAAATTCTTTATTCAAACTGCTTGAGCAGTTCTTTTAAGTCATCTTCCCCGCTAAACTCAATGTGCAGCACGCCTTTTTTGCGGTTTCCGGTCACTTTTACGCGGCGGCCGAGCTGCTCATGCAGGGAAAGCGCCGCCTCATCATAATAGGGAATTTCACGGCGCAGGCTGCCCTCTTTCGGTTTCTCTGTTATTTGTCTTGCCAGTTTTTCCAGCTGCCGCACGGTCAAGCCGTCTTTGATACAGCGCAGCGCCATTGGCAGCTGCTGTTCTTCTGGAAAAGCGAGCAGTGTGCGCGCTTGGCCGGCAGTCAATTTATCCTGCTGCAGCAGCTCCTGCACCTCTTTAGGCAGGCGCACCAAACGCAGTGCATTTGCAATCGCCGGGCGGGATTTTCCCACGCTGTCGGCTACCTGCTCCTGCGTCATTTCATAGGCATCCATTAAGGCCTGATACCCCTGTGCTTCTTCCAGCGGATTAAGGTCTGCACGCTGCAGGTTTTCGATCAATGCCATTTCCATGACCTGCTGGTCGGAAAGTTCCCGCACCAAAACCGGCACCTGCTGCAGGCCCGCCATGCGTGCCGCGCGCCAGCGGCGTTCGCCGGCAACAATCTGGTAGCCACTTTCATCTCTCAGCGGCCGCACAAGCAGCGGCTGTAAAATGCCGTGCTTGGTGATGGACTCGGCCAGCTCGGCCATTTCTTCTTCGTCAAATTTGCGCCGCGGCTGGCTGCGGTTTGGTTCCAGGTCATTGATATTGACCACAATAGAGGAGTCAGCGTCCTCAGTATCGTTTTCCGCAAAAATTGCATCCAACCCCCTGCCAAGGCCTCTTTGTTTTGAGGACAATCTTTTCACCTCATCTTTCGTGTTTCTGAATCAGTTCTACAGCCAAATCGTTATAAGCCTTTGCGCCCTTGCAGCTGCCGTCAAAGTACTGAATCGGCTGGCCAAAGCTGGGCGCTTCACTTAAGCGCACCGTGCGCGGAATGACCGTCTTAAATAGGGAATCCGCAAAATGCTTTTTTACTTCATCCACGACCTGCTGGGTCAGGTTCAGCCGGCCGTCGTACATGGTAAGCAGCACTCCCTCAATTTCGAGGCCGCGGTTAAACTGCCGCTTGACCCGGCGCACGCTGTTCATCAGCTGGCTTAATCCCTCCAGTGCATAAAACTCGCACTGAATGGGAATTAAAACGCTGTCTGCCGCAATCAGCGCATTGGTGGTGATAAAGCCGAGAGATGGCGGGCAGTCTATCAGAATATAGTCATACTGGTCTTTCACCTGCACCAGTGCCCGCTTTAAAACGCTTTCGCGATGGGGTTTGTCTACCAGCTCAATCTCAGCGCCCGCCAAATCCAGTGAACTGGGCAGCAAAAAAAGGTTGTTAAACTCCGTTTTGCATATAACCCGCTCTGCTTTTTCGTCACGAATTAAAACATCATATACAGAAAGCTTCAGCTTTCGTCGGTCTATACCAACACCGCTTGAGGAATTGCCCTGTGGATCGGTATCTACCAAAAGCGTCTTTTTCCCGGCTGCACCCAGCGCCGCCGCCAAATTGACCGCCGTGGTTGTCTTGCCCACGCCGCCTTTTTGGTTTGAAACAGCAATGACACGGCTCATGCACAGGCTCCTCCTTCTCTTTTACAATATGTTTTATTATACCACGGAAAAGGCCCTAAAGAAAGAGGAGAATGTTGTTTCACGTGAAACAATGCTTTGCTGTACAAAAAAAGGACCTGCTTTGCAGCAGACCCTTCTTTTGCAAATGATTGCGGAAAAATGATAAGAAAATAGGATTTCTTGTAATCGTAATTGATAGTGTCAAGCTGGCTTTTTGTCTTCTTCCCTTTTAGGAATGCGCACGACCCACTCAAGGTATTCTTCTGTTTCGGTGTGGTAGCTTTCCGCTTCCACGCCTGTGCGCCGCAGAGTAGACACCGCATGCTGAATGGTGTTGCCAAAAATACGCACATCTTTGATAACCGGCATTTGCTTTTGGCGGTGTTTGGGCTCTTCTTTAAGCAGCTTGCTAACCAAAGCGTCAGTCTGCTGCACATTCATGCTGTTTCGCAGAATCAACCCCAGCACCTTCTTCTGTTCATCCGGGTCTTGCAGGCGGAGCAGAGCACGTGCGTGGCGCTCGGTCAAGTTGTTTTCCAAAATGCACTTGCGAACGCTTTCCGGCAGCTTTAGCAGCCGCAGTTTGTTTGCCACTGCGGATTGACTGCGCCCCAGTCGGGCAGCGCACTCTTCCTGCGTAATTTCCCACTCTTCCATCAATCGACGAATCCCCTCAGCTTCTTCAAACATATTCAGGTCTGCGCGCTGCAGATTTTCGGTCAGCGCAAAGATTGCGCTTTCCCTGTCGCTGCAAGATGTAATAAGAACCGGCACTTCGCGCATGCCCAAACTTTTGCAGGCGCGCAGGCGGCGCTCGCCGGCAATCAGCTCATAGGTTCCGCCGGAGCGCCGGCGCACAACGATTGGCTGCAGAAGGCCATTGGAAGCAATGCTGTCTGCCAGTTCTTTTAAGTCCTGCGCTTCAAACGTTCGGCGCGGCTGAGAAGGATTTGGCCTGATACTATCAATCGCCAGTTTTACAATGTGCTGTTGTCCCAGCATGTTTCCTCACCCCTCGCTTGTTCTATCATAGCACTATGGCTCTGTATGATTTTGTTGAAAAGTGATGGGTACAAAAGAATTTTTCACCGGCAAAGTGAAAAACAGCAGAAAAAAGCAGCCGCTTTCCACTAGAAAATCGGCTGTTGAAAGTCTGGTGGGAAACTGCTGTAACGCACTTATTTACTGGATTTTTTATGTGGAAAACTTACAGTGGCTGCTTCTTGATTTTCTGCATTAGGCGCGGATATTTGTTGGGGCAGGGCGAAACACGGCGAATCATAAGGAATACGCGTTTCTCGCCATTTGGCAGCAGATAGGTTTCGTTTCGCTGCACTTTGCCGCCGAGCGCCCGCAGCGCATGTGTGGCTGCGGCAAGTTCGCCCTCTCCGGCAGGGCCTTTCCATGCACAAAAGGAACCACCGACTTTGACAAAGGGCAGGCAGTATTCACACAGCACCGGAAGCGGCGCCACTGCTCGCGCAAAAGCAAAGTCAAACTGCCCACGCAGTTTTGCATTACGTCCCGCTTCTTCTGCGCGCCCATGCACAAAGTCAGCTTTCACCTGCAATGTTTCACAGATATCCTGTAGAGCGGTCAAGCGTTTTTGCAGACTGTCGAGCAGCGTCAGCTGCATCTGTGGCACGGCAAGCTTCAGCGGTATACTTGGAAATCCCGCACCGGTGCCAACATCAATGCAGTTCTTTTTCTGCAGCTGCATCCACTGCAGCGGCCAAAGAGAATCCAAAAAATGTTTTTGCAGAAATTCCTGCGGCTGGGTAATCGCTGTCAGGTTCAGCTTTTGGTTCCACTCTAAAAGGGACTCCATATATTGCTGGAACTGCCGGCTCTGTTCTTTTGAAAGGGAAATGCCGCACTGCGCCGCACCTTGCTGCAACTGTGCTTCGATAGATTCCATTATGGTTTCTCCTTTGTCAGCCAAATCAACAGGACGCTGATATCCGCCGGACTCACACCGGAAATGCGGCTGGCCTGCCCGATATTTGCCGGCTGTACATGATTCAGCTTTTCCTGTGCCTCACTGCGCAGGCCGGTGACCTCTGTGTAGTCAAATCCCTTGGGCAGCAGCTTTCCTTCCAGCCGGCGCATTTCGGCGATGTCTGCTTTCTGCCGGCGGATATAGCCTTCATATTTCAACTCTATTTCAACATTTTCAAAAACTGCATCTGGGTAGGCGGGCCTGTCTTTGTCGATTGGCGCAAGCGCTGCATACGTAAGCTGTGGGCGCTTGAGCAGCTCTGACAGCCGCACACCAGACTGCACCGGCGTTGTTTCACGTGAAACAAGAATCTGATTGAGTGCTTCACTAGGCGGGAAAACTGTACTTTTGGCGCGCTGCATTTCAGTTTTTTTCTGTTCTTCTTTTTCTTGGAATCTCTTCCACCTATTATCTCCAATTAAACCAATTTTACGGCCAATCGGTGTCAAACGCTCGTCGGCATTGTCCTGCCGCAGCACCAGGCGGTATTCGCTGCGGCTGGTCATCATTCGGTAGGGGTCTGTAACCCCTTTAGTTACAAGGTCATCTACCAATGTGCCGATGTAAGAACTGGCGCGGTCTAAAATCATCGGCTCACGGCCCTGCACTTTAAGCGCCGCATTGATACCCGCAACAATGCCCTGGGCGGCAGCCTCTTCATAGCCAGAGCTGCCGTTAAACTGACCTGCGCCGTAAAGTCCCGGCTGGCTGTGGAACTCAAGCGTGGCATCCATCTGCAGCGGGTCAACACAGTCATACTCAATCGCATAGGCACAGCGCATAATCTGCACATGCTCAAGCCCTTTAATCGTATGATAAAACTGCAGCTGCACCTCTTCCGGCAGGCTGGAGCTCATTCCCTGCAGGTACATCTCTTCCGTATGCAGCCCACAGGGTTCAATAAACAGCTGGTGCCGCGGTTTGTCGCGGAAACGCATGATTTTGTCCTCTATACTGGGGCAGTAACGGGGCCCAATGCCGGAAATGCGGCCGCTGTAAAGCGGGCTGCGGCCGATGTTTTTCAGAATCACGTCTTTTGTACGGTCATTTGTCCACGAAACATAGCACACGGATTTGTTTTTTCCGGGCGCCAAAGTATCGTAAGAAAACGGAATGACCGGCTCGTCGCCTTTTTGTACCTGTAAATCAGAAAAATCAATGCTGCTGCGCAGTACGCGCGCCGGGGTGCCTGTCTTAAAGCGGCGCAGCTTCAGGCCAAGCTTGCGCAGCGGCTCGCTGAGAAATCCGGCAGGGAACATGCCGTCCGGTCCGCTGTCGTAGCTGACCTCACCGACATAAATACGCCCACCCAAAAAAGTACCGGTCGCCAGCACAACCGCCTTGACAGTGTACACAGCGCCCATACGGGTCACGATTTCCCATTCATCACCGGCACGGCGAAGGTCTACAACCTCTGCCTGCTTGAGATACAGGTTTTCTTGCAGCTCCAGTACATGCTTCATCGTTTCGCTGTATCTGCGGCGGTCAATTTGGCAGCGCAGGGAATGCACAGCCGGCCCTTTGCCGAGGTTGAGCATACGGCTCTGTAAAAAGCAGGCGTCGGCTGTGCGGCCCATTTCCCCGCCAAGGGCATCAATCTCGCGCACCAGGTGCCCTTTTGCTGTGCCGCCAATGCTCGGGTTGCAGGGACAGTTGCCCACCGCATCTAGATTGATTGTAAAGACCAGTGTCGAGCAGCCCAGCCGCGCACTGGCAAGGCCGGCCTCAATGCCGGCGTGTCCGGCGCCGACCACCGCCACGTCGTATCTGCCAGCAGTATATTCGTGTTCCATCATGTACTCCTCCGCTTTTGCAAGTACCGCATTTTTTGATATAAAGTATCGAAAGATTGTGCTCTTTATTGTAAGGCGTGCAGGCTTTGTTTGTCAAATTCTGTTTTCACCGCAAAAACGGCAGCGGAAAAAATTCCGCCGCCGTAAAAATGCTTTGATTGCTTCCCTGCTACCGAGACATGCCCACAGCAGGCATTGCAGTACTTTCAGTTTTTGGGTACTTTCTATCTGCCCGCTGTCCGTCTGGAATTTTTAAACGCAAAATATGAAAAGCGCTTTTACAGGAATTGTACCAAACATCGCTGTACCCAAATGCCGCGGGGTCCTTCCGTATAGGCATATGCAGTATTCCCGCTGCTGTGGTACGGGTACCGTCCAGGGGACTTTGCTGTGCAATGCGCTTCAAATTTTCAAGCCGCTTCTTCTTATAGCCCGCATGATTTGTACAAAGAACTGCAAAATCTGTTTTCCAACACCCGGAGAAAAAACGCAATTCAAAGCAATTCCAATGACAAGCCTTACTTTCCTACGCAAAATGTCTCAAAGACACGGTCAATCACTGCTTCTGAGGCATGCTCGCCGGTCAGCTCCATCAGGGCAGAGACTGCATCATCAACGCACACGGTCACGGCATCGAGCGTCATGCCGCTGTGCAGGGCCTGCAGTGCCTCATCAAGAGCCTTTTGTGCGCAGCGCGCGGCTTCCTGCTGACGCTGGGTAAACAGCATACCGGAATCCGGATCAATTTTTTGCAGGTGCAGCACCTGCTGTACTGCTTCTTTCAACGCCTGCAGGCCGCTTCCCTGCAGGGCACTAATATATACAATTTGTTTAAATTTTGATTGTATATACGAATTGTCAATTTGATTAAGCAGGTCGCTTTTATTGATAACCGCAATTGCGGGGGTATCGCCAATCAAATCAATAAAGGTGCGATCCTCCTGCCGCAGCGGCTCTGAAGAATCAAATACCGCCAAAACCAGCTGAGCCGCCTCTACCCGGGTGCGGCTGCGCAGCACCCCCAGCTGCTCGACCGGGTCCTCTGTGTCACGCAGGCCGGCAGTATCTGCCAAGCGCAGGGGAACTTCACCCAGCTGAATGGTTTCTTCCACAACGTCGCGGGTCGTGCCCGCATAAGACGTGACAATGCTCTTTTCACAGCCGGTCAAAAGATTCATCAGCGTACTCTTGCCGACGTTTGGCCGGCCGGCAATCACAGTATCCACGCCGTTTTTTAAAATGCGGCCAGTATCAAAACCAGAGAGCAGCTGCAAAAGCGTATGGTCGGCGTGCTGCAGGCTCTTTTCCAGCTGGGCATTCTCTACCTCCGGCACATTTTCTTCCGGAAAATCCGCCCATGCAGCCAAATGTGCCGCCGTGTCGGTCAGCTGTTGGCGCACCGTGCTGATTTTTTGATTCAGCCGGCCCTCCTGTCCAGCACGGGCAGCGCGCGCCGCGCCCTCGCCCTGTGCACAAATCATCTCCATAACCGACTCCGCCTGGGTCAGATCCATCTTGCCATTCAGGTAAGCGCGCCGCGTAAATTCGCCCGGCTGTGCCAGCCGCGCACCGGCATCCAGGCAGGCATTGAGCAGGCGGCGCAGCAGATAGAGCCCGCCATGGCAGGAAAGCTCCACCACATCTTCGCCGGTATAGCTTTTGGGTGCACGGTAATTTGCCGCCACGCACTGGTCAAAGGTTCCTTTTTGGTCGTGAACCGCACCAAACAAAGAGGTATACCCCGGAATATCCCCCAAGGTCTTTCCTGAAACAGAAGTAAAGACGCTGTCCGCCACGCTGCGGGCATTTTCGCCGGAAATACGCACAATGCCAATGCCGCCCGGCGCCAGCGGTGTGCTGATTGCCACAATGGTATGCAAGGAAACCCCATCCTTTCACAAAAAGGGCGGCAGACCATGGGGCCCGCCGCCAAATCTGCAGGAAAAGCGCTGCTTTTCTCTGCATCTATTTATTCTGTGTACAAAATTCTTACTGCTGCGGAGTGCGGTTAATGCGCCCATAAAGCGGCACATCTGGTTTGCTCTCTGCTGTTGCCCCAGCAGCAGGGGAAGCCTGTGTCTGCGGCCGTTTCTGTTCTTCATAAGGTCTGCGGGCATTATTTTTCTGCTGCGGGCGCGGCCCGCGGTTTCCGCTATAGGGGCGGTGACCGCCGCCGTAGGGACGTTTGCCGCTGGGGCGGCCGCTCTGCTGTCTGCGCGGCTGATATTTTTCTCCGCCCTCGGGACCGACAACCACATGGCGGGCCTGGTCTTTGCCCTCACTCCAGCTGGTGGCACCCTCAATCTGCTGAACAGCAGTATGAATAATCCGCCGCTCATAGGGATTCATCGGCTCCAGCGAATTGTTGCGGCCGGTCTTAACAGCTTTTGCAGCCAATTTTTTACCGAGTGCTTCCAGCGTCTCGCGGCGCTTTTCACGGTAATTACCTATATCCAGCGTAATGCGGAAATAGGCATCTTCTGACTGGTTTGCAACCAAACCCGCCAGGTACTGCAGGGCATCCAGCGTTTCGCCGCGGTGGCCGATTACAAAGCCGACATCGCCGCCGGTAATAGAGAGCATGGCACCGGAATTGTTTTCTTCCTTCTGTATATCAATCTGTACATCATCAAGGCCTAAATGTTTGAGAATACTGCCGAGATAAGAAGCCGCTTTTTCAGCCGGCCCTTCTTCGACATAGGCGCGTACTTTTGCGGGACTGCCGCCGAAAAGACCAAGTGTCTTTCGCACAGGCATCTGCAAAATTTCAAATTCTGCTTCGTCCGGATCCATGCCAAGCTCTTGACATGCCTTTGCCCGAGCTTCCTCTACGGTATCGCCGGTTCCAATCGCTTCTTTACGCATGATACAGTATCCTCCTTTATTTTTAGCCTAGAAAAAGGTTGCAGTATTAGGAAAAACACCAGAGAAAATGAGTGTAAAATTACTTTTTCTGCCCCATATAGTCTGCCTTATTCTGTGCTTTGCCGGCTTTGCCCTTTTTGGACTGGCCGCCCTTAGCAGACTTCTTTTTGCCGGCCTCGTCGCTTTCTATGCGGCTCTTGTTGGACAAGCGTTTTGCAAGCTCGGTCTGCACGTTTTGCGGCAAAGGCTTAATGACAGCCTCTTTTTGGCGCATTAGCAGCACATGCGAGCCGTCTGCTTCCGCTGCCAGCATCTGCGGCGAATAGTACTTCTGCATAAGCCAGGAGCGTACAAGGTTCATGACGCCGCTGACTGCATAATAAAGACTCATTGCGGCCGGCAGGGTACAGGTGATGTAGCCGAAGAACAAAGGCATCAGCACCATAAAGCCAGTCATGCAGCCCTGCTGCGGCTGTGCCTGTCCGTTCTTCTTCTGGCACTGGGTCATATAAACGGTTGCGATGATCTGCAGAGCGATACTGGCAAAAGGAAGGATAAACAGCGGTGTTGTGAAAATGGTGCTCCAGAACTGGCCTGAAACCGCCGGTGTCTGCAGCAGGTTCATACCAAGGAACATAAAGCTGCCGCTGAAAACAGACAGCTTTGCAAAATCATGCGCGCTGAAAAGCGGCTGCAGATAATTGCTGATCAAATGAAAATCCTTTGCAATATCCAGTTCGCGGTACTGGTTGGCGTAGTTTCCCATGGTGCTGGCAAGTGCGTCGCCCGGCACACGCTGAATAAAATCAGAGGCACTGGAGATAGCGGAAGCATTCAAATGCAGCACATTAGAAAGCGGGCTGGCGTACGCCCAAAACATGCCCATAAAGATGAGCATAGGCAAAAGCGTCATCAGGCAGCTGCCGCCCATGCCACCCATGCCTTCTTTATTGTACAGTTCCTGCTGGGCTTCCATCAGCTTTGCTTTGTCGTTTCCGTACATTTTCTGCAATTCCTGCATTTTTTTCTGCAGGCGCATGCTGCCAGACATGCTCTTTTGCTGCTTAATGTACATCGGGAAGCTGAGCAGCTGCAAAATAACGGTGAACAAAATGACAGCAACGCCGTAATTGCGCACCAGAAAATACAGAACATACAGCGGGTATCCAATCAACCAGCCAAACCCGTTAAAAATGGTATTAAAAATCTGCATAAGATGTTTTATGCTCCTTTTGTCAGGATTTTCACTTTTTCAAGACTTTCTTTCTCTGTTTCTTTTCCGGCACCGGGTCAAAGCCGCCCTTACTGAAAGGGTTGCAGCGCAAAAGCCGCCACAAAGCCAAAAGCCCGCCCTTTAGCGGGCCAAAGCGCTCGACCGCCTGTATGGCATAATTCGAGCAGGTGGGGTAATACCTGCAGCAAGGCCCATGCAGCGGCGAAAGATTGCGCTGATAAAAATGAAGAAGCTTTATGATCAGCTTTTTCATTGATAAAGCCCCGCTTTTTTCAGTTGCTGCTCCATCGCGTGCTTTACGACCGTGCTTTTTACATACGGTGTCTTTGCCCTGGCTACAAAGATAAAGTCGTGGCCCGGCCGGATATGCGGCAGCAGGGCCCAAAACGCGGCCCTTATCACCCTGCGCGAGCGGTTTCTCTGCACTGCGTTGCCAATGCGTTTGCTGGTAGTAATGCCCATGCGCACTTTACCACAATGATTTTTTAAAGTATAGCAAACAACAACCGGGCTGACAAGGTTTTTCCCCCTGCTGTAAATATGCCGGAAATCTCTGTTTTCTTTGATAGGTTCGTACTCCATACGGTCAGCTCCGTTACATCCGTTACATACAAAGAAAGGCCACACAAGCGGTGGCCCTTAGTTGCCTTCATCAGTAGGTCAGGCTTGCCCGGCCTTTTGCTCTGCGGCGTGCAAGTACCTTGCGGCCGTTTTTAGTAGACATTCTCTTGCGGAAACCATGTTCCTTTTGACGATGCAGCTTTTTAGGCTGATAAGTTCTTTTCATAGGTAAGAAACCCTCCTTTCGGAATAAACCTCTGCAAGTTAGCATTATAGCTTATTTTTGCCGAGCCTGTCAAGCAGTATCTGTTTACAGGCCGCAAAAAAGTGAAATTTTTTCTGTGTTTCAGCCGTGTTTTCTGTCTGCGTGCTTCATTGCAAAAGGTACCACTTTATGCTACAATGAAACAGAATATTATTTAAATGATTTAAATAAGCGCAGGGCTTCGGCCCTTGCTGCTGACGTACAGAGGAGAGCTGCATACATGGATTCCTTCACAGAGGCCTGGGGGCTTATCTGCGACTACTGCAAAACCAAAATTACAGAAGTTGCCTATACGACCTGGATCTCCCGCATAGAGCCAGTAAACCTGGACTTTTCCAGCGGGACCGCCGTGCTGAAAGTGCCAAATGACTTTCACCGAAAGACAATTACGCACTATTACCTTGATACCATCAAAGAAGCTTTTGCGCAGGTGTTTGGCACATCAGACATAAAAATAGACCTGCGCACAGAAGAAGACCTAGCCCCGCAAAAAGCTGCAGAAGAGCCGGAAAACACAGAAAACTACGAATATACCTTTGATACTTTTATTGTGGGCCCAAGCAACAAGTTTGCCCACGCCGCCAGCATGGCTGTGGCGACCAAACCCGCCGAGCTTTATAATCCGCTGTTTATTTACGGTAACTCCGGCCTGGGAAAGACCCATCTGCTGTACGCCATCTGCAATGAAATCAAAAAGAACACCCCCAACATGGACATTGTCTATATTAAGGGAGACGAATTTACCAATGAACTGATCGATGCCATTCAAAAAGGCACCACAGCCGAGTTTCACAACCGCTACCGCAATGCAGACGTGCTTCTGGTAGATGATATTCAGTTCATTGCTGGCAAAGACTCTACCCAGGAGGAATTCTTTCACACGTTCAATACCTTATATGAAGCGAAAAAGCAGATTGTCCTGACCAGTGACCGGCCGCCAAAAGATATTGCTACCCTGGAAGAGCGCCTGCTCACCCGCTTTGAGTGGGGCCTGACAGCCGATATCCAGCCGCCGGACTTTGAAACGCGCATTGCCATCATCAAGCGCAAAGCTGAGCTTCTGGGAATTGAGCTGGACGACAGTGTAACTGAATATATGGCAAACCGGCTGAAAAACAACATTCGTCAGCTTGAGGGCGCTGTAAAAAAGATGAAAGCCTATCATCTGCTCAACGGCTACCCGCTCAATATCAATACCGCCCAGGCCGCTATCAGCGACATCATCAACAACGACCAGCCTGTGCCGGTCACCATTGAAAAAATTATAGAAGAAGTCAGCCGCACCTTTGGCACCACCCCCGAAGACATCCGCTCAAGCAAGCGCAGCGCAAATATCAGCAATGCCCGCCAGGTGGCTATGTATGTGGTGCGCGAAATCACGCAAATGCCCATGGCACGCATTGGCACAGAATTTGGCGGACGCGATCACTCAACGGTCGTCTATGCGATTCAGCAGGTAGAAAAAAACATCAAGAAAAATCCCCGTATGCGCGCAACTGTCGAGGATATTATCAAAAACATCCGCGACCGGTAATTTTTTATGCCTTTTTGTATTCATTTTTATGTATATAAATTCATGTATGCAGTGTATAAATTTAAGTTTATTCTTCAACTTGTTTTCAACTTTCCCCACCGAGTTTTCAACAGAGAGTTGAGAAGTGGAAATGGTCAATTCTTTTAGACAAAGCATCAACTGCCACATGTTTAGAAAATCTGCCGCTTTTTTTCGAGTATCTCGGGCTTTTCTGCCTCTTTCCACTTTTCAGGATCCCCTACTAATATCTCTAAATCTATTCTTTTCAAATTATACTCTAAGTAATCAGGAGGCTGCCTTCTTATGAAATTTACCTGTGACCGCCAGCAGCTGACAGAGGCTGTATTAAATGTGCAGCGCGCTGTATCTGCCAAAAGTTCCATCCCTGCACTGCAGGGTATTCTATTAAAGGCAAAGCAAAACAGTATTTTCCTTTGCGGCTATGATGCCGAAATGCTCGGCATGACCACCGAAATCGCTGCAAGTGTTACAGAAACGGGTACCGTTGTACTTTCTGCCAAGCTTTTCGGCGATATTGTACGCCGTCTGCCTGACGCCGGGGTCCATATTGAAACCGATGACCGCAACATGACAACCATTCAAAGCGGGCAGAGTAACTTTTCCATTGTCGGCATTCCATCAGAAGAGTACCCGGAACTGCCGCATGTTTCCGGTGAGCGCAGCATTCAGCTGCCTGGCTGTGTACTCAAGGAAATGATTCGCCAGACAATCTTTGCTGTAGCCGAAAGCGATGCCAAGCCAATTCACACCGGCACCCTGTTTGAAATCGGCGATGGAAAAATCCGCCTGATCAGTGTAGACGGCTACCGTTTGGCAATCCGCGAAGAACGAGTGCAGAGCGAAGAGCAGAACCTCTCTTTTGTAGTGCCGGGTAAGGCCCTGCAGGAAGTCAGCAAACTGCTGCCGGACAGCGATGAGGCCTGCACGCTGCAGGTTGGCAGCCGCCACATTCTGTTTATGATTGGCAGCTATACGGTCATTGCAAGGCTGCTTGAGGGCGAGTTTTTGGATTACCGTGCGGCAATTCCACAGGCCAACAGCACAACAATCCTGGTAAAGACCAGCGACTTCATCGACAGTGTCGAGCGCGTTTCTCTTTTGATTACTGATCGGCTGAAAAGCCCTATCCGCTGCATTTTTGAGGAAAACAGCGTCCGCCTTTCCAGCTATACACCGATTGGGCGCGCAAGCGATCAATTCCCTGCAAAGCTGACCGGGCAGAATGTGGAAATGGGCTTTAATAACCATTACCTGCTTGATGCCCTGCGCAATGCCGAGGGCGACCAGGTTAAGATTGAGCTGAACGGTCCGCTTTCACCTATGAAAGTACTGCCGACCGAGGGCAACAGCTTTCTGTTCCTTGTTCTGCCGGTCCGTTTGAAAGCTTCAGAAGAAGAAGAATAAGCGCTTTTCCTGCGCAGTTACGATAAAATATCACGAGAAAAAGGATTAAACTATATGAATAGGGAAATTATAACAATCAGTACGCCCTATATTCGCCTGGATGCCCTGCTGAAAATGGCCGGTGCCGTAGATACTGGCGGCCGCGCCAAATATGTGATTCAGGGTGGGCAGGTGCAGGTAAACGGTGAAGTCTGTACAATGCGTGGCAAAAAACTGCGCCCGGGCGATATTGCAGCCTATGCCGGCCGTTCTTTTGAGGTAGCAGGGTGAGGCTGCTTTCGCTTTTCTGCCGCGGCTACCGCAATTTGGAAGAAACACAGTTTACCCCGCAGCCGGGGGTCAATGTGCTGTGGGGGCAGAATGCTCAAGGAAAAACCAACCTGCTTGAGGCCTTGTGGATTTTTACCGGCGGGCGCAGTTTTCGCGGCGCAAAAGACAGCGAGCTGCCCTGCCGCGGGCAGAGTAGTGCCCAGCTGAAACTCACCTATTACAGCGAAGAGCGGGAGCAGTCCGCTGAAATCCGCATTGGGGGCGGGCGGCGGCAGGCCTTTTTAAATGGCATTGCGCTGCGCTCTCCGGGGGAACTAGTGGGGCATGTCTATGCGGTCATTTTTTCGCCGGAACACCTTTCTCTGGTGCGCGGCGGCCCCGCAAACCGGCGCAGTTTTCTGGATGCGGCCCTTTGTCAGATAAAGCCCGGATATGCCCGGCTTTTGAGCCGCTACCACCGTGCACTTTCCCAGCGTAATTCGCTTCTAAAGGACATTCCGCGCCATTGGGAGCTTGCCGATACACTGCCGGTTTGGGATTCGCGTCTGGTACAGGATGGCGAAAAAATCGTGTTTCAGCGTAAAAGTTATCTTGAGCGCCTTTCTGTATTTGCCGATTCTGTTTATGCGGGTCTGAGCCATGGAAAAGAGAAGCTCCAGCTTTCTTATGCCGCTTCTGCAGAAAATCTTGCAGAAGCTCTGCAGAAAGATCAGAAGAAAGATATCCGGCAGGGGTTTACCGGTGCCGGCCCGCACCGGGACGACATAGAAATTTTGCTCGACGGCAGCCCGGCCCGCGCCTATGCTTCACAGGGGCAGAAGCGCAGCATTGTGCTGGCGCTGAAGCTTGCCGAGGCGCGTATTTTAGAGGAGTGCACCGGCGAAAAGCCGGCGGTTCTGCTGGACGACGTTTTGAGTGAACTGGACAGTACCCGGCAGGATTATCTGCTGAATCACCTGACAGAATGCCAGGTCTTTATTACCTGCTGCGAGCCGGCACAGGCGCAGGTCCTGCGCGGCGGCGGTCTGTTTCAGGTACAAGAGGGGCGCATTGTCCCTGCCGGTCCGGCACAACAGAAAGGAGACAGCCATGTATCTGCACTTGGGGCAGAAGACCGTCATTCGCAGTGAAGATATTCTGGGCATTTTTGATATGGAAAAATCTACTCTGTCTGCTTCTACGCGGGCATACCTTGCAAAAAGCGAAAAAGAGGGACATGTGGTCAATGTGTCAATGGAAATGCCAAAAAGCTTTGTGCTGTGCTGCTTTCCAGATGGCCGCGAGACCGTGTATATTACACCGATTGGTTCTGCTACCCTGCTCAAGCGCGCAGGTTTTATGGAAGAACTGAGAAATGTAAATGCTGACAGACAGGAGCTGATAAAATGACCAAACGAAAAAGCCCGTGCTGCCCATACTGCGGAAAACGGGTAAATCCCCTGATGGCTTTTGTACTGAAAGATCAGGGTGAGTACCGCTGCACAAAGTGCCGTGGTATTTCCAATGTTCATCTCAATTACGCAATCTATCGCCTGGCGGTGGTTCTTGTGCTTACCTCCGCAGCAATTCTTTTGATAGAGGAAATCTTTATCCGCCGCTTTTCGTGGTATTCTCCCCTGCTCGTTTTTCTCCCATTTTTGTTTTTTTATCTTCTTTCGCCATTTTATGTGGAGCTGAGACGCCCAATTATTAAGCGCAAGCCCATTGGGCACCGTGCGCCAAACAGCATTACCGGCGGCATCAGTGATGAGGTGTATGCGGCATCTCTTGAAGGCACACAGACAGACAGCGGCGCAGAAGAGCCGACCGTGAGCGTACCTTCTCTGTACGACCGGCCGGCCTACCGCAGACAGCAGAGAACTGCCGCACCAAATGAGGAGCCGACGATTATGATGGACCACGTTAGTCGCCGTCCCGCCGCACAGCGTCCGCTGCGCAGCAGGCAGGAGGAAGTTTCGCCGCAAAAGGCCGTGCAGCAATTGGAAAAGAATGTGGCACAGCAGGCACACCCTGTGTTTTATGAGAAACCGCAAACAAAAGCGCCAGAGGGAAGATATCGCGCCTACCGCGCACCTCTTGGGGAAAATCAGGAGGAAAAACATGAGTAAAAATCCTGCCTGCTGCCCGTGGTGCGGCGCGCATTTTTCGCTGGCAGAGCGCCTGCGCGCAAAACAGGAAAAGACAGACAGCTGCCCATTTTGCGGGAAAAAGACGATGGCCTGCCGCAGCAAAAAAAGGCTTGTGCTGTTTTGGCTTTTGTTTGCGGGCATGTGTGCGGCTGATTTCTTTCTGCTGGTCTTTGGCGTGCCAATACTGGCAGTTTGGCTTTTAACAGCGGCTTTTGCAGCTGCGCTGTGGTTTTTGCGCGGCTGGACAGTTGTATTTCGCAAAAATTTATCCTGAAAAATGGCTTTACATACAAAGACAAAAGAAACCGCAGATACAGAAATAAAAATTGAGGCCGGCGCACAGGCGGCGGCCCCGGTTACAGGCGGGTTTCCCACAGGAGGTTGCAATTTTGAAGATCAATCAGGTAACACATGCAGAGGAAACATATAATGCGGACCAAATACAGGTATTGGAAGGACTGGAAGCGGTGCGCAAGCGCCCCGGCATGTACATTGGCTCTACCGGCGAGCGCGGCCTGCACCATTTGGTGTACGAAATCGTCGACAATGCTGTCGATGAGGCACTGGCCGGCTTTTGCGACCGCATTGATGTAAAAATCGAGCCGGAAAATATTATCAATGTCACCGACAATGGCCGCGGCATTCCGGTGGGTGTCGAACACAAAACCGGCCTGCCCGCGCTGACAGTTGTCTATACCGTCCTGCATGCCGGCGGCAAGTTTGGCGGCGGCGGATACAAGGTTTCTAGCGGCCTGCACGGCGTGGGCGCTTCGGTTGTCAATGCGCTGTCTTCTTGGCTGGAGGTCAAGGTAATCCACGACGGAAAAATTTATTTTCAGCGCTTTGAAAAAGGAAAGGTTGCCTGTGACTTAAAAATCATCGGCGATGCAGAGCCCGGCCAGAGCGGTACCAACGTGCGCTTTTTGGCGGACCCTGATATTTTCTGCGATACGACTGTTTACCGCTATGATATTCTGCAGAAGCGTCTGCGCGAGCAGGCATTCTTAAATGCCGGTGTCAACATCATTTTGACAGATGCGCGCGACCCGGAAAATCTAATTTCAAACCGCTACTGCTACGAAGGCGGACTTTCCAGTTTTGTCGAGTTTATCAATAAAGACAAAGAGGCTGTTCACCCCGATGTAATCCACTTTTCCGCGGTTGCACCAGATGGCAACTCCACTGCAGAAATTGCTATGCAGTACACGGATTCTTACAGTGAGGTGCTTTTGTCTTTTGCAAACGACGTGCACACCACTGACGGCGGCACCCATGTCGAGGGCTTTAAGCGCGCCTTGACTCGCGTGATGAACACCTACGCGCACCAGCACAATCTGCTGAAAGACAGCGATGAAAACCTGAGCGGCGACGACGTGCGCGAGGGCTTAACCGCTATTGTCAGCATTAAAGTAAAAGATGCCCAGTTTGAAAGCCAGACCAAAGCAAAGCTCGGCAATACCGAAATTGGCACCTTGGTCAATTCGGTTGTCGGCGACAAACTTTCCACGTACCTTGAGGAACACCCGGCGGTTGCAAAATCTATTTTTGAAAAAGCACTGGCTGCTTCCCGCGCTCGCGCGGCCGCACGAAAAGCGCGCGACCTGGTGCGCCGCAAATCTGTACTTGAAACCGCTAGCCTGCCCGGAAAATTAGCAGACTGCCAGAGCCGCGACCCCGACGAAACTGAAATTTATATCGTCGAGGGCGACTCCGCAGGCGGTTCTGCCAAAATGGGGCGTGACCGCAAATTTCAGGCAATCCTTCCCCTGTGGGGCAAAATGCTGAATGTCGAAAAGGCGCGGCTCGATAAAGTTTACGGCAACGAAAAACTAATGCCGATTGTCACGGCACTGGGCACGGGTATTGGTGAGGAATTTGATATTTCCAAGCTGCGCTACGGCAAAATCATCATTATGGCCGATGCTGATGTCGACGGCTCGCATATCCGTATTCTGCTGCTGACTTTCTTCTTCCGCTTTATGAAACAGCTGGTCGAGGAAGGACACATCTACCTTGCACAGCCGCCGCTGTACCGCCTGACTAAAAATCAGCAGCATTATTATGCCTATACGGACGCACAGCGTGAAAAACTGATGGCAGAGCTGGGCCAGACAGAAATGCAGCGCTACAAAGGCCTGGGCGAAATGGACCCAGAGCAGCTGTGGGAAACTACAATGAATCCCGACACACGCATTATGCGCCGTGTAGAAGTAGAGGACGCCGCCGCTGCCGATGCCGCCTTTACCGTACTGATGGGCGACAAAGTAGAGCCGCGCCGCCAATATATTGAGGAAAACGCGAAATACGCGGAAAACCTGGATGTTTAACGCCTTTTTCGGCTTTGGATGCGGGCAGGTGTTTTCATTTTTCTTAAAATCTGGTATAATTATTTTATATCCGCCTGCCCAATCTTTAGGCTGGAGAACTGAAAAAGGAGTTACGCAGTATGAGTGAAAAACGAATGGAAGAAGCGATGAAGCCTCCCGAACCGGAGGAACAGGCCGACGACAGCGACGGTATCCGATGGGACGGCAGCGAAGCAGAAATGGTGCCCGATGAGGACGCCAAAGCTTTTGATGAAACCCTGACAGCTGTAAAAATCAGCTATACGCTGACCGATGAAGAACTTTGCCGGGCCTACCTGCGGGTGGGCATGACCCGCACAAACCGGCTTTTACTGGGGGGCATTTCTGTGCTTTCCTTTGCGGCGGCTGCCTTTTACGTGGTTTGGTTCTGCCTGCATTTATCGGGCGCTTCTCTGGCGTTTGCCGTGCTGTTTGCAGCACTGGGTGTCGTAACGGCTGTTTTTCCCCGGCTTTCCATTCGCAGATACGCGAAGAAAAACAATGACCATCAAAAATACATTTTAAAAATTTACCCGGATGTTATTGAGGGCGAACATGGCGGCAGCAAAATCACCATTCCGCTGGACGGCTCTTTTACCCGGGTGCATGAAAAAGGCCTGTTTCTGCTTTACAGCACAAAGGGCCCGATCGACCGCGACCACTTGCTGGTATTACCGCTGCGCAGCGTGGAACCGGATGTTTTAGCGGACGTTGAGGCAATGCTTCGGGTCGGTACATGCCGAAGCAAAGGAAAATCCGTCCGATAAAATTGTTTCGCGGGATAAAAGAAAGAACCGCGGCTCTGCCCCAAAAAGCTTTTGGCGGCTTGCCGTGTACAGCTGCGCACAGGAGGAAATCCTTTCATGGATGAGATTGAAAACGAAAATAACCAGAGAATCATTGATGTCGACTTAGAGGAAGAAGTACAGAAATCCTTCATGGCGTACTCTATGTCGGTCATTGTACAGCGTGCTCTGCCGGATGTGCGCGACGGCCTGAAGCCGGTGCACCGCCGCATTCTGTATGCAATGTATGAGGACGGCATTACGCCGGATAAGCCCTATAAAAAGTGCGCGACCACCGTGGGCGATGTACTGGGCCGGTACCATCCGCACGGTGATGCCTCGGTGTATGACGCACTGGTGCGTCTGGCACAGGACTTTTCCATGCGCTATATGCTGGTCGACGGCCACGGCAACTTTGGCTCTGTTGATGGCGACCCGCCTGCTGCTTATCGTTACACAGAGTCCCGTATGAGCAAGCTGTCTGTCGAAATGCTGCGCGATATTGATAAAGAGACCGTCGACTTTGGGCCAAACTTCGACGACAGCCGCAAAGAACCCAAAGTGCTGCCCAGCCATTTTCCAAACCTTTTAGTCAACGGCTCCACCGGCATTGCTGTCGGCATGGCGACAAACATTCCGCCGCACAACTTGGGGGAAGTGATTGACGGCGTCTGTGCACTGATTGACAACCCCGACATTACTCTTGATGGTTTGATGGAGCACATTAAGGGCCCAGATTTCCCGACCGCCGGCATTATTATGGGCCGTGCCGGAATCCGCGCCGCCTATGCTACCGGCCGCGGCCGCATTACTGTGCGCGCCCGTGCAGAGATTGTGGAGGAAAAGAATGGCCGCTTCAGCATTGTTGTGACCGAGCTGCCCTATCAGGTCAACAAAGCGCGCCTGATTGAAAGCATGGCTGACCTGGTCAAAAATAAGCGTATCAACGGCATTTCTAATATTGAGGACCATTCCGACCGAAACGGCATGCATATTCTGATTACGCTTAAGCGGGACGCTTCCCCGCAGATTGTGCTCAATCAGCTGTATTCCTATACTCAACTGCAGACAACTTTCAGTGTGAATATGCTGGCAATTGTCGGCGCACACGAAAATTACGGCGGCGAGCCAAAGCTGCTGACCTTAAAGCAGATTCTGGAGTATTACGTCGATTTTCAGAAAGATGTTATTACCCGCAAAGCAAAGTTTGACCTGAAAAAAGCACTGGCCCGCGCACATATTTTAGAGGGTTTAAAAATTGCTGTCGACAACATCGACGAAATCATTGCCATTATCCGTTCTAGTCGCGACCGCGCGACCGCGCGTGCACGCATGACCGAGCGCTTTGGCTTGGACGATATCCAGACCCAGTCTATTGTACAGATGCCTTTGGGTGCTCTTACTGGTTTGGAGCGCAAAAAGCTGGAGGAAGAGCTGGCCGCTATCGAGGCGAAAGTCGCCGACCTGCGTGATATTTTGGCGCATGAAGAGCGTGTGCTGGCAATTATCAAGGAAGATGCCCAAAACGTAAAGAAGAAGTTTTCGGATGAGCGCCGTACAGAAATTGTTTCTGTTTCCGGCGAGGTCGATATTGAGGACCTGATTCCAGAGGAAGAGTGCGTGCTCACGCTTACCAATTTTGGCTATGTCAAGCGCTTGGCAGCTGACACGTACCATACGCAGAACCGCGGCGGCCGCGGTATCAGCGCCATGACCCGCCGCGATGAAGATGTCGCGAGCGAAATGTTTGTCTGCGGCAGCCACGACTATGTGCTGTTCTTTACAAACTTTGGCCGGGTCTACCGTTTGAAGTGCTATGAAGTGCCAGAGGGCAGCCGCACCAGCAAAGGTGTCAATATTGCCAACCTGCTGCCGATTTCACAGGGCGAAAGCGTCACTTCCATGATTCGCGTACCGGAATTTGACGATGAAAGTTACCTGTGCATGGTTACCCGCAACGGTATTATCAAGCGCACCCCGCTCTCAGCCTACAACACCGCACGTAAAGGCGGCGTGATTGCGCTTGACCTCAATGAGGGTGATGAACTGTGCTGGGTGCGTCTGACGACCGGTGATGATGAGCTGCTGGTTGCAACCCATTTGGGTATGGCAATTCGCTTTAACGAAAATGATGTGCGCCCTATGGGGCGTGTTGCACACGGTGTAAAGGCCATCACGCTGAAAGACAGCGACTATGTTGTCGGCATGAGTATTCTGCGCGAGGGCGGCCGGGTGCTGACCGTCAGCGAGACCGGCTTTGGTCGGCTGTCGCCCATTGAGGACTACCGCATGCAGAACCGCGGCGGCAAGGGCCTGACAAACTACCATATCGACAAATACGGCTGTGTGGCGGCGATTAAGGTCGTAGACCTGACAGATGATATCATTTTAATTTCTGAAGAGGGTATTATTATCCGAATTCCCGCCGATTCCATCCGCATTTGTGCGCGCCCAAGCAAGGGCGTCAAGGTTATGCGCCTGACCGGCACCGATAAGGTCATCACGCTGGCCCGCACTGAACACGAAGACGATACACCTACTGATGCCCTGCCGGACAATGATGATGATGCAGACGAAGAATCGGAAGACGACCTACAGACGGACGAAGACGACGAAAATACAGAAAAACCCGACGAATCCACAAATGCTGAGGGGAAAACAAATGATACAGACTGAGAAAACACTGAAGCGCAAAGATGTGTATCATGGCCGCATTCTGCAAATGCACGTCGATCAAGTACAGCTGCAGGACGGCAGCATTTCCACCCGGGAATGCGTTGACCACCCGGGCGGCGTCTGTGTAGCGGCAATTACAGCAGAAAACGAAGTTCTGCTGGTTACGCAGTTCCGCTACCCGTACCGGGAAGCGGTGATCGAGGTGCCCGCCGGCAAACTGGACCACCCCGGTGAGGACCCGCTGGAAGCTTGTAAACGGGAGCAGAAAGAAGAAACCGGGACGGCGGCTGACCAATATGTGCCGCTCGGTGTGCTGTACCCCTCCCCCGGCTACACCAATGAAAAGCTGCATTTGTTTGCCTGCCGCATTACTTCTCAGGGCAGCCAGCACTTAGATGACGGCGAATTTCTGGAAGTGGAGCGCGTTCCGCTTGTCCGGGCACTTGAAATGATTGACCGCGGCGAGATTCGGGACGCAAAGACACAGGTCGTTATTTTGCGCGCTGCGCAGCTTGTAAGAGACGGAAAACTGTAAAGAAAACGCTTGTTTTGTGAAAAAGTTTATTTTTTTGCAGATTTTTATTGATTTTTTGTATTGTATGTTGTATGATATAAGCAACCGAAATTGTTTGTTTTAGAGAAAGAGCAAAACGAGCAAGGGCTTCGCCTTTGTTTGCTTTGCTCTTTTTTTTGCGACACAAAGGCAAAATCCTATCAAAGACAGGAGGAAATCTATATGTACGATGTAGCAATCATAGGCTGCGGCGTGGTTGGTGCCGCAACTGCCTATGCGCTTTCCCGCTACGACATGAAAGTGGTCGTGCTGGAAGCAGAGAATGACGTTGCCGAAGGTGCTACAAAGGCCAACAGCGCTATTTTACACGCAGGCTTTGACCCAGAACCCAACACCAGCATGGCACGCCTGAATGTTGATGGCATTGCTCTGGCAAAGCAGATCTGTGACCGTTTGGATGTTCCATATAAGATCTGTGGAAGCTTGGTACTGGCGCTTTCTCCAGAGGAACTGCCGCATTTGCAGCATTTGTATGACAATGGGATTGCAAATGGTGTGCCGGATATTCATCTGCTCTCTGCAGAAGAGACTCTGCAGCGTGAGCCGAACCTTTCCAAGACGGTGCAGGGTGCTTTGTGGGCGCCGAGCGCCGGAATTATCAGCCCGTGGGAGTACGCGCTGGCTATGATCGAGGTCGCTGTACGCAATGGCGTAGAGCTGCGCCGCAGCTGCCCGGTTTCCAACATCCGCAAAAAAGACGGCGTCTTTTCTGTATCTATTCCCAGTGATACAGTAGAGGCGAAATATGTGATCAATGCTGCCGGTGTTTATTCCGACAAAATTCACAACATGATTTGCAAGCCAAGCTTCCATATTATTCCGACCCGCGGCGAATATTATGTGCTGGACAAAAACGAGGGCGAGCTTGTGCACTCTACCATTTTCCAGTGCCCAAGCAAGGTAGGCAAAGGCGTTTTGGTTTCGCCAACGGTTGACGGCAACCTGATTGTAGGCCCGAATGCCGAAGAAGTTGGGCCGGAAGATCGCGGCTGCACCGCCGCAGGTCTCAGCTTTATTGCAGAGACTGCTCGCCGCAGTGTGCCGGGTTTCAGTCTTGGCGACTCTATCCGCAACTTTGCCGGTGTGCGCGCCAATGTCGATACAGGCGACTTCATCATCGGTGAGGCACCGGATGTAGAGAACTTTATCGATTTAGCCGGCATCAAGTCACCGGGCCTTTCTTCCTCTGCAGCGATTGCACTGGAAGTCATTAAGATTTTCCAGAAAAAGCGCGTCTTGCCGGAAAAGAAGAAAGACTACAAAGATGGCCGCAAAAAGATTCACTTTAAGCAACTTTCTGCGGAAGAAAAGGCAAAACTGGTGCACGAGCATCCAGAGTACGGCCGCGTCATCTGCCGCTGCGAAACAGTGACCGAGGGCGAAATCCTCAACGCCATTCACAGCGACGTGCCCGCAAGAACTATAGACGGCGTCAAGCGCCGCTGCAATGCCGGCATGGGCCGCTGCCAGGGTGGCTTCTGTGGACCGCGTGTCCTTGAAATCCTGTGCCGCGAGCTGCACATAGACCCGCTGCAGGTTCTGCAGGACCGCGACGGCAGCTATGTACTGGAATCTGAAACAAAGCAGGGAGGGAAACACCATGTATGATCTGGTTGTAATTGGCGGCGGCCCTGCTGGCCTGGCCGCAGCATATCAGGCATATCAGCACGGCCTGCGCAATATTCTGATTTTGGAACGCGATAAGGAGCTGGGCGGCATTTTAAACCAGTGCATTCATAATGGCTTTGGCCTGCACCGCTTCGGCGAGCAGCTGACCGGCCCGGAATATGCCGGCCGCTTCATTAAAATGCTCAATGACACCAATGTACAGGTCAGCTTGGACACCATGGTGCTGGATGTGACCCCCGACAAAAAAGTACATTGTGTTTCTAAAAAAGAGGGATACCGCATTATTGACGCAAAAAGTGTCATTCTCTGCATGGGCTGCCGGGAGCGCACCCGCGGCGCCATCGGCATTCCGGGTACACGCCCGGCCGGTATTTACACCGCCGGCACCGCACAGCGGTATGCCAATATCGAGGGCTATATGGTGGGCAAGCGCGTGCTGATTTTGGGCAGTGGCGATATCGGCTTGATTATGGCTCGCCGTATGACACTGGAGGGTGCAAAAGTGCTGGCCTGTGTCGAGTTAATGCCGTACTCCAGCGGCCTGACCCGCAACATTGTGCAATGCCTGCAGGATTTCAATATTCCGCTGTATCTTTCCCATACGATTACGGATATCCAGGGCAACGGCCGTGTTGAAAAGGTAATCGTCGCCAAAGTCGGCCCCGACCGCAAGCCGATTCCCGGTACCGAAATGGAATTTGACTGCGATACCATTCTGCTCAGCGTTGGCTTGATTCCAGAAAATGAGCTAACCCGCCAGGCCGGCATTGAAATGGACCCGCACACAAAGGGCGCTGTGGTCTATGAGAATATGGAAACCAGTATCCCCGGCGTTTTTGCCAGCGGCAATGTGGTACAGGTGCATGACCTGGTCGACTTTGTTTCCGGTGAAAGTGAATTGGCCGGTGCTTCTGCTGCCGAATATGTAGAAAAAGGCGAGCCGGAAAGCGGCCGCGTACTGAATTTGCAGGTCGGCGACGGAGTTGGCTATACGGTGCCGCAGCGCGTGCGCATGGGCAATGTCGACAAGAATGTGACAGTTTCTTTCCGTGTACGCCGTATTTACGGTACCAGCAGCATTGTGGTCAAGAGTGGGGATACTGTTGTCGCACGCTTTAAGCGCGAGCGCATGACCCCCGGCGAGATGGAACATATCACGCTGCCCCGTGTTCTGCTGGAAAAAGCCCCGCAGGATACGCTGACAGTACAGGCTGAGGAGGCACAAAAATCATGAAAGAAGTCATTTGCATCTGCTGCCCCAAGGGCTGCCATCTTCAGGTAGATGAAGAACATGATTATAAAGTGACCGGCAATGGGTGCCCAAACGGCCTTGCTTACGGCAAAGAGGAAATTACAAATCCTACCCGCATTGTTACCAGCACCGTGCGTGTGACGGGCGGCATTCACCCCCGCTGCCCTGTCAAAACAGACAAGGCAGTGCCCAAAAAACTGGTACCCGCAGTGATGGAGGCGCTGAACGATATCGACTTAAAAGCGCCGGCAGCCGGCGGTGCAGTCGTTATAGAGCATGTCTGCGGCACCGATGCCAATATTGTGACAACACGCAGTATCTGATAAAAAAGCTTACAACAAAAAGGCCCAATCCCTGTAAAAGACCGCTGTGCTTTTGCATAGTGGTCTTTATTTGTTGAGTTTGCACTATATTTATGAATGTGATACAATAATTTAAATAATTTTTCATAGGAGGAAAATAAATGCACGCATTAGGGGAACGAATTATTGCCAATCCGGTTATTGCGGCAGTGAAAACCGAAGGGGCCCTGCAGGATGCGCTGAAATCTGATTGTGACGTTATTTTCCTGTTGACTTCAACGGTCATGGATGTAAAAGAATGTGTAGAAAAGATTCACGAAGCGCAAAAGCTGGCTGTTGTGCATGTCGATTTAGTAGAGGGACTCAGCACCAGAGAAATTGCGGTAGACGGTCTAATTTCTATTTGTCACCCCGACGGCATTATTTCCACACACCCCACCCTGATTCGGCGGGCGCGCCACCGTGGACTGCTCACTGTGCAGCGTGCATTTATCCTGGACTCTATGTCGATTACAAGCCTGTACCCGCAGCTAGAGCTTGGCAAACCCGACTTTGTCGAAATTTTGCCCGGCATTATCCCGCGCGTGGTTGGGGAACTATGTAAGAATGTTTCCATTCCTGTCATTACCGGGGGCCTGATTCACACCAAAGAAGAAGTGATGGCAAATATGGCAGCCGGAGCAGTGGCTATTTCCACTTCCTGCCCAGATGTATGGGCCATGTAGGGCTGCATACAGAAACAAACCATTTGCGCCGCGGCCGGATATTTTTATGATGAATAAAGGCGTCTCACAGATTTCAAACGAAGTCTGCGGGGTGCCTTTTTAAATTTGATTTTTTAGAGCGAAAATACAGGGATTTCTTTTCATACGGAAAGCTGCGGAATCGTTCATAAAGCAGGGGCTTCCGATAATATAAATAACATGTACATGTAAAAAGAAGGGAACCCAAAAATACAAAAACAGTAGAGAGAGGAAACTGACACATGGCAGCCAAAGCACAGCAGAAAATTTTGCAGGCGCTTGTTTTGCTGATGCGCGGGTATTTGCAGAAAACTTCCGGTACAGAAACAGTAAAAAATGTACAGCTGTTGTCTTTTGCGCGGCAGCATTCGGTTATCGGGTTGACTGCCCAGGCTCTTTCTTTAGACCCTACCCTAGAAGCTGCCCAGCGTCGGTACTGCACCGGGGTGGAGATGGCCGTTTTGCAGCGTACGTGTGAAAAAAACTTTGCTTTTTCACAGATTGCAGAGGCCTTTGAAGCACAGAAAATCCCCTGCCTGCCGGTAAAAGGATTCCGCATTGGCAGGGCGTACCCGGTTCCGGAACTGCGTGAAATGGGAGATTGGGATATTGTCATTCACCCCGAAGATCGGGAAGCGGCGGCATCTGTTTTTGCTAAGGCCGGCTATGCGGCGGGGGAACATTCGGAAAGCAGCAGCCAGTATCAGAAAGACGAAATTGTTTTTGAAATACATACCCTGCTGTTCCCATCCCTGTGCCGCTTATATCCCAAATGCCGGCCGTTTCTGCAAAACCTATGGCAGTGCGCGCGCCAGGCCGAAGCTTCTCAGCAGTTTTTTCTGACGGAAACGGCTGAATTTCTAATGATGGTTTTACACATGGCGTCCCATTTTTACTATGGGAACTGCGGCATTCGTTTTTTTTTGGATCTTGCCATGTACCTTGATCAGTACAGCATGCAGATAGACTGGAAAATTGTTTTGGAGCAGATGCAGACTTTTGGCTTAAGCCGGTTTCTGCGGGAAATGCTCGCGCTGACTGCAAAGTGGTTTCCGGTGAATCTTCCAGACGACATTTTGCAGACAGAAACTTTCCAAAACAGGCGCTTAGAGCAAATGATTCTGTCGGGGGGCACATACGGATATGTTGGGCGCAGCAATCTGTCGCTCGCTGTCAAAACAGACTATGCGCTGTCTCACAAAAAAACAGGCGCAAAGCATCTATTGTGTGCATGGATTTTTCGTCCGATTAACCATTTACAGGGAGAATACACCTACTTAAAAAAGTACCCGTTTCTGTACCCACTATCGTTTTTTCAGCGGGCAGTCCGCTGGCTGCGCAGACGAAAAGGCAGAGACACTTTCGCAAGTGTCCGCGACCTTCCCAAAGAAGCAGATAGGGTATCGCAGGAATTTGATCTTCTTCACAAGATAGGACTAAAATAAATGTTTTTCTCATCGGGGGGCAAAACCGTATGGATGTTATCAGCCTTTGTAACTTGTCTGTAGAGCTGCAGGGAGAACTTTCTTTGCCGCAGTCTCTGCAAAAATTCAGGGCAGCGGAAAAAGCGCCGCCGTGCCTGCGGGTGCGCACAGTGCATGCAGCAGCAAATCCTCACCTGCCCGAAGATTTCCGCATCTCTATTTTGGCTTTTGCAAAAGAAGAAAACGGCGACGCTAAGCAGGTGTGGAATACCTATTCCGACGCGGCCCTGCTGACATTTGAGGAAGGCGGCTGCGCTTCTCTTTCCGAAACAGATGAATACAGCGATGATATGTACCTAAATCTATTACTGGCGGCTTTTCTGCCGCAGCTGGCACAGCAAAACGGCCTGATGATGCACGCTTCTTTGGTGGAGTGTGCGGGCGGGGCGGTCGTTTTTACCGCGTCTCCGGGCGTTGGAAAATCTACACAGGCAAAGCTGTGGCAGAATTTTTTAGGTGCCCGTATCCTCAATGGAGACAAAGCGTTTATCCGCTCTGTCAAGGGCAGATGGGATGCGTACGGTTCCCCGTGGTGTGGTTCTTCAGAGTATGTCTTAAATGCTCATGCCCCACTGCGCGCGGTCGTGGTTTTGCAGCAGGCAAAGCAGAACCGGATTCGCCGCCTTTCCGGTATGGAATTGCTGCAGAAAGTAACCCCGCATATCTATTATCCCAGCTGGAAATCCGCAGCAGCCGTGCAGACAATGCAGACGCTAGACACGCTTTTGGCGGATATTCCGGTTTATCTGCTTTCCTGTCTGCCAAATCGGGAAGCTGCCCTTTTGACAAGGAATACGCTTTTTGGGGAAGAGGGGAATGGCCATGGAGATAATCTCTGTTCCTGCGGCTGATTTATATGCGTTTTTTAAAACCCCGGCAGCGGCGGGCGCTGTCTGCCCAATGCTAGTCAATGGGACCAGTATGCAGCCCACTCTGCACCATTTGCGGGACACGGTGTGGCTGACAGCCCTAAACCGCCCCGCGCGGCGCGGCGATATTGTTTTATTTCGGCGAAAAAACGGCCAAGTTGTTTTGCACCGGGTCCTGCACGCCCAAAAAGGCATACTGGAAATGAATGGGGACGGCCAGATGTTTACGGAAAACGTACCCGAATGCTGCGCAGCTGCGTTGGTGCGGCGCTTTCAGCGCAGCGGAAAAATGATAGACTGCCGGGCACCGCTTTACCGGACTTACAGCAGACTTTGGTGCGCGGTGCGGCCTGTCAGGCCGCAGATTTTCCGCTTTTGCAGCATGTGGAGGCGGCTTTCGGAAAGGGAAAGTTCATGTGGGAAAAAATCAAAAAGCTGATTTCGGACAGAGACAGCCAAAAGCGCTACGCTGTCTGGATTTTTCAGCAGAGCCGCCCATACGCCGGCCGGCTCACAGTGCTGATGCTCATAAAAATCTCCGTTGTGCTGTTTGGTGTCTTTTCCGCGGCAGTCGATAAGCTGGTTATAGACTGCGCTTCCGCGGCTTTGGGGCTGAAATGGTCCCTCACCCTGCTGGTTGCTCTCAATCTGCTGTCCCTGGTTTTGGGTATCGTGCTGGACCTTTTGACGACTTTGTGGACAGAAAAATTCTCCTATCAAATTCGCAATCATCTGTACGACCAAATTCTACAGACCAAATGGAGCGCTCTGCAGCAGTTTCACAGTGAGGAACTGCTTTCCCGTATGACCAGCGATATCGGTGCCGTGACCAACGGCATTGTAAATCTTTCAATCTACTTAGTTTCCCTGGCAGTGCAGATCATTTCCGCGTTTTTGCTGCTCTATCATTACGACAAGTCCTTGGCAGTGTTTGCCTTGATTCTGGGACCGATTGCCGCCGCGGCTAGTATTTTATTTGGCGTGAAACTCAAAAAGCTGCAGGTCCATCTTCAGCAGTCAGAGGCAGATTACCGCATTTTTTTACAGGAACATCTGTCGCATGTCACTATTTTGAAAGCTTTTTGTCAGGAAGAGCAGAGCCGGGCCGGGCTAGACCGGCTGCAGGGGGAGCGCTTCCTTTGGGTGTGCAAAAAGAACGCCATGAGCGTTGCGGCAAATGCTGTCATCGGCTTATCCTTTTTTGTAGGATATTTATTCGCATTTATCAGCGGCGTACTGAAACTTGCAAAAAAAGCGATTGGGTATGGCACCCTTTCTGCCTTTCTCTCTTTGGTGGGACAGATTCAGGCGCCTATAATGGGTTTGGCGGACACTCTGCCGCAGGTTATCTCTGTTTTGGCTTCCGCCGGCCGCATTATGGATATTGACGGCCTACCCAAAGAAACACTGCCGGCAAAACGGGAAAGCGCTCCCCTTGCCGGCAGACTTGGCGTTTTTGCGAAAAATATTTTCTTTTCGTATGGCGGCCAGGCAGTTTTTCAGGACGCGTCTTTTTCCATTGCGCCGGGTGCTGTGACAGCAGTTGTAGGAGAGTCGGGTGCGGGCAAGACAACGCTGATTCGCCTGCTGCTGGCATTCTTAGAACCGCAGAAAGGCAGAATTGTCTATCAGGACAGAGCCGGTCATTCTCTGCCCTGCTCTGCCGCTGCGCGCGCTTACATCAGCTATGTACCACAGGGCAACACCCTTTTCAGCGGAACAATCCGTGAAAACCTGCAAATGGGCAGCAGCGGCGCAGCCGATGATGACATGGAGCGCGCTCTGCGCGCCGCGGACGCATGGCCGTTTGTCTCTGCGCTTCCCAATGGGCTGGAAACCACCCTGGGGGAAACGGGCGCCGGCCTTTCAGAGGGGCAGGCACAGCGGATCAGCATTGCGCGTGCGCTGCTGCGAAAGGTTCCGGTCCTGCTTCTAGACGAAGCAACTTCTGCGCTTGACGAAAAAACTGAACTGTGCGTGCTGCAGCAGATTGCGCAGCTGCCAGAGCACCCGACCTGCATCTTCATCACGCACCGCAGCAGTGTGCTGGCATACTGTACGCAGATTTTGCGTGTAGAGGAAAAGAAAATCACGGAAATACAGAAAAACAAATTGCTGTAGCTGCATTTTCAGGCCAATTTGTGCCGCTTTTCTGGTGAGGTAGCTGCTTTTTATATCTGGTGTATTCTCGTCTGTTCTTTTGGCGGAGTGCACCTTTTTATGTATCAAAGGCTGGAACAAAAGCGCCTGCGGCCGACGCATCTGCAGATACGCAGAAAAAAGCCACCGGAAACTTCAACAAAACTGCCTGTGAGCAGTGACAATTTTGCAGAAGAAATTCCGGTGACTTACAGCCGGCAGAACTATGGGACACAGCTTGCCCTGAAAATAAAGAACGTAGAACCGCTTATCTTTTGACGGCCTGCTCTGTTTTCAGCCGCTGCTGCGCTGGCAATACAGCAGCTGTGGAAAGCCCGGGTTTTCCTTTTCGCTGTCGTGCATACTGTGCCGGCTGCATTCTCTGTACAAACGTTTATCGGTTTTGGTTTCTATTTGGTTCAAGACAATCCCCAGTATTTTGCCCTTTACGCTGCGGATTTTGTCCGCTGCGCCGGTCAGCGTATCCGCTGTTGTAGTGCCAGCTTTTGCAATTAAAATAGCACCCGCTGTGCGCGGAATTACAGAAAGCGAGTCAACAACCATTTCAACGGGAGGTGTATCCATTAAGACATAGTCATATTCCTCGGTCCATGTTTCCAAAAGGCTGCGCATTTTTTCACTTGCCAGCAGTTCAGCCGGATTGTCTGGCACCGGCCCTGCAGTCAGCAGAAAAAGCCCAGGTTCCTCCGGAAAAGGGTGTATAACCTGCCCTATAGGTTCCTGTTCACTGAGCAGTGTAGAGAGCCCGGCGGCATTGGGCTGCTCAAAAATCCGATGCTGCGTCGGCTGCCGCAGATCCCCATCGACCAAAAGGATGCGCGCACCTGTCTGTGCCAAAGAAACGGCGAGGTTCGCTGCTACCACAGACTTGCCGACACACGCTTCTGCGCTTGTCACTACCACAATTTTCTGATCTTCACTTAGGGTAAATAATAAATTGGTACGAAGAAACTTAAATGCTTCGGCAGCTTTGAAATCTTGAGCCGCTTTTGCCGCACTTTGCGTATGCAGAGTGCGGTTCCTTTTTTTATCCGGCTTTTTTTTCAAGGAATTCGCCTCCTCTTTCTTATTTCCGGAATTTCGCCGAGAATCGGCAGATTCAGCCGCGCGAGGTCCTGGGCGGTTTGAATCCGCTTGTCCGTCAGTTCTTTTACAATGCAGATTATCAGCACAATGATAAAACCCGCCAAAGCGCCGATCAGGGTATTTTTTTCCACGTCCGGGGAAGAGGGCGCGCCGGCGGGTTTTGCTGCGCTGATGAGTTCTGCGGACCCGGCTTTTACGACACGCTTGAGTACATCCGGCGCTATTCTGGCTATGGTATTGCAGACCTCTGCCGAAAACTGAGGGCTTTCGGTAGAGGCGGAAATCGACAGGACTTCCGTTTCATTTACAGCGGAAACGGATACCGCATTTTTCAGTGCCTGCACGCTGATCGGCTGGCTGAGTCTGTCTGCCACCTGCTGCATCACATCAGTATCTTTTAGAATCACGATGTAAGTAAACGCCAATTTTTGAGAGGTTTCAAGGTCCATGGTTGTAATATTTCTCTCCGTTTTGCTGGAAGTATAGACATACATGGTAGCGGTAGATGTATAGAGCTTTGGCATACAGAAAAGACTGATAAGCCCGGCAATAACAGCGCCGGCGGCAAGCCCCCCGAGCAGCAGGTACCAGTGCTTTTTAAGAGAGCGGAAAAGCCTTCCTAAGTCGATTTCTGTATCTTCTTGTTCCTGCACGATAAACCTCCTTTGATGGGGCGCAAAAATCTTTCACTGTTTTCATACAGAATGGCTTCCGCAAAAATGTCTGTACACAAAATGGTTTAGACAGTACGCAGCAGAAAAATGAAAGGACAGACCCCCGAAAAAATCATGAAAAGGACAAGACTGTTTTTAGCTTCCTTGTGTCGAACAAGAGCAGAAACAATTACCAGGCAAGGTGCTCTTCACGGGTTTTGTGCAGCAGCAGGCAACCTTTTCTTCCGCTTTGATCTGAAACAGTTTTGCCTGAGGGACCAGATACTTTTTTCGCATAGCATTCACCTCCTTATATAAAAATGGAAGCCATTCTGTATAAAAGCACTTAAGATATGTGTCCTTTGTTTATTAAGCTCAGGCTACACAGATGTAGACGCGGCGTTAGAGCTGAGATATCTTTTTTTGGCCAATGCACAGTGCTGTGGGAAAATCATTTCCGGGCTGCCTGTGTCTGCATCTCGTGAACCAGGGCACGAGGTACAGAAATCGTAATACTGGCAGGTGCTGCATTCTTCGGGCAGCTTCAGCTGTGCTGTTTTGCTGCACAGCGCTTTCCACGCGGCAGAGAAGCCCTGCTCAAACGGTTTCGTTTGAATGGACGACAAGCTTGCGCACAAACCCATTTTTCCGTCCCAGGTAACCCAAAATCCGCACTGGTCGCTTCCACATTTTGACAAAGGCTGCCGCTCACGGTTTTTGGCGCGCTTTGGCGGCGCTTTTGGATGCTCCGCCGGTGTCCGCTGTATGGCAGAGAACTGTATTTTTTTAATATCGTCATCGGTGACCATATAGGACAGCGCGTCCTGCTGTGCACCGCGCACCGCCGAAAGCAGATTTACCGTATACTCAAACGCCACGTCCAGTTTTTCGGAAATCTTCTGTACAGCGGGCAGGTCAGACAGATTGCATTTTGTGCCGGTAAAAGCCAGTGCTACTGCAATCTTGGCTTTCAGCAGGCGGTGAATGTTTTTCATTACACGGTCGTAGCCGTCTGGTACGCCGCACAGGGCTTGGTAGGTTTCATTGGAAGCGCCGTATAAGGTAATTCGAAATAATTTCGGCGGATATTTGCGCAGGACAGCAAGCATTTCATCTGAAAGAGAGTAGCCGTTGCTGTAAATAACAATTACAAATCCCATTTCAGAAAGCCCGCTGTAGATTTCTGCAAAGTCCGGCCGCGTCATCACCTCGCCGCCAGTCAAGAGCAGGGTCAGTGTTCCGGCGGCTCTTGCCTGCCGCCCCAGGAAAAGCCATTCCGCTGCAGTGCGCAGATGGCCAATTTTTTTCATCTGTTCCGGCCGCAGATGCACATAGCACATTTTACAGCTGAAATTGCACAGCGGGGTCAGCTCAAATGTCCCCAGCAGCGGAATTCGCTTTTTGCGTGTTTCCTGTTTCAACATTTCGCGGTACTGTGTCCAGTTCATATCCAAAAAGGATTGATTCTGTCTTTCAGGCATCCAACCACCCCTTTTCTTGTAAATCGGCTAAAAAGGTTTGCAGGTCCTTTTGTGCTTCTGCTTCGTCCACTTCATATTCCGCTGTTAGCGCGTGCAGAAGCGTTTCCTTTGTTGTGTCCTGTTCCAGCAGCTTCCATAGAAAAGCACCGGTTTCATTAAGCGCAATTACACCCGGAACGTCCTGTGTGCGCTCCCCTACAGGAACCACCATGTAGTTCCCTGCAATATTTCGAAGCATCAGCTGTGATTTCAGTTTCATAACAGGTACTCCTTTACAGATCAATTTTTTTGCACTGCCGCAGTTTTTGCTGCGCTGCTTAACGTTTGATAAGTTGGCATTGACAATTCATGAATATGCGGGAAATACCTTTCGTATACCCGCAAAAAATGGAATGAACTCTTTTTTAAAAGGAAAAGAGGAGAAAATATTTTCAGTGTTTTCTCCTCCCTTTTGTGCAGCTTTTTCAGCCGCACTTTCCCGTTCATATCTTCCCTGTTTGTCACATAGACTTGAAAAAATGAAGAGGGAAAAAAGAAGCGCAGAAGAATGCGCTTTGCCGTGAAATTTTTTTTTAAAAGGCGGAACAAAGCCGCGCGGAAACAAAATATAAATCTGCGGGAAGATGTACTGCAGACCGCGGCAAAAAGCCGTTCCCGCAAAACAGGAAACAAGGGATTTTTAAAGCCTAAAAAATTTGTGACAGGGATTTTTGTATTGCGTCAATTTTGTGCAGAAACTTCCTGTTTACAGGAAAGTATTTACAAAATACAGAGTGTGATTCGGGGGATTCGGTATGGAAAAACGCAGAATTTACACAGTAAAAAAACAAAAAAAGCACAGGGCATTTTCTGCGGTTGTCATTGGTACAGCGGTCCTTTGTGCCTGTGTACTGGGTCCTTTCTTTTATGTCAACAACATGCTCGCGAAAATCCACTATGCGCCGGCTGCAGGCAGAAAGCAATCGGCGTCCTCTGTGCCGGAGGGCGCCAAATACCACCAGGATGTTTTGAATGTGCTGCTTATTGGTACGGACAATCGGGCGGCGGCAGCGGGCAGCCGGTCAGATACGATGATTTTGGTTTCTGTCAACCGTGAAACGTCTAAGGTCGTTCTTACTTCCTTTATGCGTGACAGCTGCCTGCCGATTCCGGGGCACGGAAATAACCGTTTGAATGCAGCCTATTCTTTTGGCGGCGCGGCTCTGCTGATGCAGACCATACAGCAGAATTTTAAAATTCAAATTGACCGGTATGTGCAAGTCAATTTTTCTTCCTTTATTGCAATCATCGATTCCCTGGGCGGCATTCAAATGGACGTAACAGAGAAAGAACTTCCCGCATGTAATCAGTATGTAAAAGAACTCAACAGCCTGCAGAAAAGCGCTGCAGCAGACGGCCTTTTGCAGCACGCGGGAAAGGGGCTTACGCTGACTGGCAAGCAGGCGCTGGGCTATTCCCGTATCCGCTCTGTAGGCGGAGATTACCGGCGCACTGAGCGGCAGCGCACGGTGCTGATGAAAATACTGGAAAAGGGAAAGAAACAAAATCCGGTGCAGTTAAACAGCACGATGAATCTTCTGCTTCCTAATATCACAACAAACTTGACGCAAAGCGAAGTTTGGTCGCTGGTCCGCTCTTTCCCCACCCTTTCAAAATATAAGGTTGTGCAGGACCGCATCCCTATAGACGGCGCTTACACCGAAAAAGTGATAAATGGCATGGACGTTCTGCAGATTGACTTTGAAAAAAACTGCACGGAATTGCAGGGGAAAATCTATGGGTAAAGCGGCTCTTTTACTTTTTTGGCAGTACAGATGAACGTATCTGCACGAAAAAATCCGGAAGGAAACAAGTATCGATGAGCAGAAAGGAGATCCTTTTATGAAAAGTGTCGAGAGCGTCGGCTCACTGAGGAACGGCAGAAATTACAAAAAAAGCTGTGAGCGCTTTTACAGAAAGACAGAAAGCAGAGCGGAGCAGAAAAAACAGGGCTGCTATCTTTTTGTGAAACGGACAGCAGACATTGTTTTCAGCCTTTTGGCGATGGCCCTGCTCTCTCCACTGCTGTTGGCGGTGGCCATTGCCATTCGATTTGACAGTCCCGGCCCGGCGATTTTTGTTCAGGAACGGATCGGGAAAAACAAAAAGCATTTTCGCATGTACAAATTCCGCAGTATGTGCGGCGATGCAGAGCAAAAACTGCAGGGCCTACAGGGAGAAAACGAGCGAGACGGGCCGGCGTTTAAATTATCGAATGACCCGCGGGTCACAAAAATCGGGAAAATCCTGCGGCAGACCTGCATAGATGAGCTGCCGCAGCTGGTGAATATTTTAAAAGGAGATATGAGCCTAGTGGGGCCGCGCCCGCCGCTGCCAGAGGAAGTAGAGCAGTATACAGCGTATCAATGCGGGCGCCTGCAGGTAAAGCCGGGGCTTACCTGCTATTGGCAGATTCAAAAAGGCAAAGTGTCTACCTTTGATGACTGGGTCAACCTGGACCTACAGTACATAAAAGAACGCAGCCTGCGGCTGGATTTGAAATTGATATTAAAAACCGTTGCGGTTGTCCTGTGGCGCAAAGGCGAAGAATAGCTGCCTTTGCTGGGTATGCTTTTCGGGTTTTGCGTCCCGAAATTTTGAGAAACAGGAGTGGTCTTTATCAAGAAGAAAAAAAGCATGCAAAAAGAGCGAGAACTTTCTGTTTTCTTTTTTGTACTGTGCTGCGCCTGTTTGGTCATGATTTTTCGCTTTTCCAGCCAGACTTCTAATCAGAGCAATACGCTGAGCGGGCGCTTGTCCGGTGCAGTCTGTGATTTTTTGGAGAAAGAACGTCTGATGCCACCAGGGGAGAAAGAAAGGTATTACCAGAATATCAATTTCTTTCTCCGAAAATGCGCACATTTTACGGAATATTTTTTGCTGGGGCTTTGTCTGAGCCTGTTTTTCCATTATCGCCGGCGGTTTTTTCCGCGCAAAACTGCTGCATGGGTGCTTCTGCTTTCTTTTTTGTTTGCCTGCGGCGATGAAATCCATCAGATTTTTGTTTCTGCCAGGACCCCTGCCATGCGAGATGTTTTTATCGACACGGCAGGTGCTTTTTTCGCGGTGCTGTTGTTGTATGCTTTGCTCAAGGGCCGGCGAAACAGAAAGCTTGCACCAGACAGCCCCCAGACAAGGTTCCCCTGATGAGGAGCAAAACCATGCAGAAAAAGGACGACAGCACGAAAAAATTGAAAATCGCAATGCTTGGGCACAAACGCATTCCGTCAAGGGCAGGCGGCGTCGAGGTTGTAGTAGAGCAGCTCGCGGTCCGTATGGCCGCACAAGGCCATGCAGTGACCTGCTATAACCGCCGCGGGCGCTGTGCCGGCGAAAAGAAGCAGACAAAATACCGGGGCGTGCGGCTGAAATCGATCTTTACGATAGAGGGCAAAGGTTTGTCGGCGGTGAGTTCATCTTTTTGTGCCGCAGCCTGTGCGGCATTTGGGGACTATGATGTGGTCCACTTTCATGCGGAAGGGCCGTGCGCCATGCTGTGGCTTCCAAAGCTTTTTGGGAAAAGGTGTATTGCCACCATACACGGGCTCGATTGGCAGCGCAAAAAGTGGAAAGGCAGCTTTGCCGCCCCCTACATTCGCTTCGGTGAAAAAGAGGCAGCAAAAGCTGCGGACGAAATCATTGTTTTAAGTGCCGATATGAAGGCATACTTTAAGGCCGCCTATGGGCGCGAAACCTCTTTTATTCCAAACGGCGTCTCACGCCCGTCCCTCCATTCTGCAGAGTTGATTCAGAAAAAATGGGGATTGGAAAAGAACGGATACCTTCTTTTCCTCGGGCGGCTGGTTCCGGAAAAAGGGCTTCGATACCTGATCAATGCTTTCAAAGGGGTAAAAACAGAAAAACGGCTGGTGATTGCTGGGGCGGCTTCTGACACAGACCATTTTGTGGCAGAACTGCAGGAATTGGCGGCCAGTGATAAGCGTATTCTCTTTACGGGCTTTGTAGAGGGGCTGGCCCTTGCAGAGCTTTACAGCAACGCGTATCTCTATACCCTGCCCTCGGATTTAGAGGGGATGCCGCTCAGTCTGTTGGAGGCGATGAGTTATGGCAACTGCTGTGTTGTGAGTGATATTGCGGAATGCACAGAGGTTGTCGAGGACAAGGCAGCTGTGTTTCAAAAGGGAAATGAAACCGATTTGCGGCAAAAGCTGCAGGAACTGTGTGACAACCGAGAAAAAGTACAGAAGTATCAGCAGCAGGCGGCGGATTTTATCTGCGGGAAATACAACTGGGACGATGTGACAGAGCAGACCCTGAACCTCTATAGAAAGGGCAGCTGCCCAAAAAGCGCGAAAGGAGGGAGAGTTTCATACAATGAAAGTGCTGCTGATCAATAAGTTCCTGTATCCAAACGGCGGCTCGGAAACCTACATCTTTCAGCTTGGAAAGTACCTGCAGGAACAGGGGCACGAAGTGCAGTATTTCGGCATGGAACACGCCGGGCGCTGTGTAGGAAACCGTGTGAATGCCTACACTGCAGACATGAATTTTCACAGCGGTGGCAGGCGGCAAAAGCTGGCCTGCGCGATAAAAGCCATCTATTCAGCAGAAGCGCGAAAGCAGATTCGCCGGGTACTTGATGATTTTGTGCCGGACGTCTGTCATTTGAATAATTTCACCTATCAACTTACGCCGTCTATCCTATTAGAAATACAGAAATGGGAAAAACAGACCAGGCACAGCTGCAAAGTCATTTTTACAGCGCATGACTACAATTTGGTGTGCCCAAACCATATGCTGCACAACCCCAATACCCATGAAAACTGCGAAAAATGTCTGGGCGGCCATTTCATAAACTGCATCAAAGGCAGGTGTATTCACGGTTCTGCTGCAAAAAGCGCCGTTGGGGCGCTGGAAGCGTCCTTTTGGAAAGCAGCCGGCGTGTACAGGTACATAGACACCATTCTCTGCTGTTCGGCGTTTATGAAGCAAAAAATGGACAGCAATCCCCTCTTTGCAAAAAAAACGGAGGTGCTGCATAACTTCGTTGAGCAGACAGCGTGGAAAGACACAGCGAAAAAAGAGTATGTTTTGTACTTTGGGCGCTTCTCTGCAGAAAAAGGAATTGGTACCCTGCTGAAAGTGTGCAGAGCACTGCCAGAGATTCCATTCGTCTTTGCCGGCGCTGGCCCGCTTGAAAAAGAACTGGGGGGCATCCCCAGCCTGAAAAACGTTGGATTCCAGAAAGGGACAGCGCTGGAGCAGCTGATTCGGGAGGCACGCTTCAGCGTATATCCCTCTGAATGGTACGAAAACTGCCCGTTTTCTGTGATGGAAAGTCAGCAGTACGGCACGCCGGTCCTCGGGGCCGATATCGGCGGAATTCCAGAGCTTATTGAGGACGGCAGAACCGGAGAACTTTTTGAAAGCGGAAATGGCAAAGACTTGAGAGCAAAAATCCAGAAGCTGTGGCAGGAAAAAGGAACAACCGCCCAGTACAGCAAAAACTGCAGAAATGCCGGTTTTAATACGGTTTCCATGTATTGTGGCAAACTGATGAAAATTTACGAAAAAAGAGAGAGCGAAAACCTTAGCGGACAGCGCAAAAAGGAGCACAAAATGACGGCAGAAACGAAAAAGTTAAACGGCACCGTGATTGTTACATACCGCTGCAATGCGCGCTGCTCCATGTGCAGCCGATACAAGGCGCCCTCTATACCGGAAGAAGAAATCGGGCTTGAGACAATCCGAAAACTGCCGCAGATGTACTTTACCAATATCACGGGCGGCGAGCCGTTTCTTCGTACAGACCTAAAAGAGATTGTGCGCGAACTCTACAAAAAAAGCGACCGCATTGTCATTTCTACCAACGGCTTCTTTACGGACCGCATTGTAGACCTCTGCAAAGCATTTCCACAGGTTGGCATCCGTATCTCTATTGAGGGGCTGGAAAAGACAAATAATGAAATCCGCGGTTTGGAAAATGGCTTTCAGCGCGGGTACGGCACCCTGAAAAAACTGCACGAAATGGGCATAAAAGACATCGGTTTCGGTATGACTGTGCAGGATAAAAACGCCCCCGACCTTGTGCCGCTGTACCGGATTTCCAACGACATGGGAATGGAGTTTGCCACGGCCTCCCTGCACAACAGCTTCTATTTTGTCGAGTCAAATAACAGTATTTATGACCGCCCAATGGTTGCACAAAACTTTGAAAACCTGATTAACGAACTTTTAAAGACAAACAGCCCCAAAAAGTGGTTTCGCGCGTACTTTAACCACGGCTTAATCAACTACATCTACAGCCAAAAGCGTCTGCTTCCCTGTAATATGAGTTTCGATACTTTTTTTATTGATCCATACGGGGACGTAATGCCCTGCAACGGCACCAAGGACAAAGAAGTGATGGGAAACCTTCATACACAGACATGGGCGGAACTTTGGCACAGCCCGGCGGCGGAAAAAGTACGCGCAGAGGTCCGCTGCTGTGACCGCAGCTGCTGGATGATCGGTTCCGCTTCCCCCGCCATGCACAAGTACATCTGGGAGCCGGCTGCTTGGGTTTTGCTGCATAAATTTAAAGCACTCTTCAGCAAGCGGCCGTACAGTATGTATGAGCTGCCCATTGTCCGGGATTACCGAGACGGAAAAGTAACAAAAGAACAGCTGGACCAGTGCAGCACCTGCGACAGCAGTGCAAAAGCCCATAACGGTTTGCGTGCGGTCTCTGCGGAGCAGCTGAGAGTAGGTGACGGTGCCGGTGAAGCGTATCCTGTATCTTACAAACATTGAGGTCCCGTACAGGGTGCGGTTTTTAAATGAACTGGCAGAGCACTGCCAGCTGACAGTCCTTTATGAAAGGGAAAAATCGGGAAATCGTGATGAAAAATGGGCAGGCTGTGAAAAAAGGAAGTATCGTACAGAGTACTTGAATGGCTTAAAAATCGGGGTGGAAAACACTTTTTCATTTTCTATTTTAAAGGTTCTCTTTTCCTCTTACGATGGTATTATCGTGGGGTGCTGCAACAGCCCGGTCCAGCTGTTTGCGGTTTTGGTTATGCGCATGTTCCACATCCCGTTTCTGCTCAGTACAGACGGAGAGCTTTTCCTTGACCGGCCGGGGCTCAAAAATGCAGCCAAGCGCTTTTTCCTTTCGGGTGCGACAGGGTATTTGGCCGCCGGAGAACAGGCCGCGAAATCGCTAAAAAAAACAGCAGGTCCCTCAAAAATTACGGTGTACGGTTTTAGTTCGCTGTATGAAAGGGAATTAAGTGCCCATGCCAAAGCGGGCCTGCATGCCAGGCGAAACGGCAGGGTGCTGGTAGTAGGCCAATATTTTCCGTATAAAGGAATGGACGTTGCACTGCAGGCAGCAGCTAAAAACCCTGCCATTCGGTATCAATTTGTCGGCATGGGCAGCCGCACGGCGCGTTTTATCAGGGAGCAGAAAGCAGCTGCACTGAAAAATGTAGAAATTGTGCCATTTCTCACAAAAGAAGCGCTGGAAAAAGAATACGCAGCATGTGCCATGCTGCTTCTTCCGAGCAGGCAGGAGTGCTGGGGACTGGTGGTCAACGAAGCCGCCTCTTTTGGGATGCCGATTGTATCCACGTGGGGAAGCGGCGCCGCCGTGGAGTTTTTAGGGGACAAATACGCGCGCTATCTTGCGAAGCCGGGAGATGCGGAAGACTTATATCAAAAAGTTCTGCTGCTTTTGCACGACCAAAACAAAGAACAGTATACAAAAGATCTAATTTTAAAATCCCAGCATTATAGCCTAGAGCACATGGTGAAAGCGCACTGCTGTGCGCTTCATTTAGACGAGAAAGGTATATAACACATGAAAACGATTGCCTATGTTGTCCCCTATTTCGGCAGGCTGCCGCGGGGCTTTCCCTTTTGGCTGATGAGCTGTACAGAGAACCCAACGGTTACCTGGCTGCTGTTTACAGATGACCGTACAGCATATCTGTATCCGCCAAATGTGCAAGTGACATACTGCACCCTGCCGGAAATCAAAAAGAAAGCACAGCGGCTGTTTGATTTTCCCATTCGTTTAGAGAAAGCATACAAGCTCTGCGACTTTAAGCCGGCATACGGTGAAATCTTTTCAGAGGAGCTTGTGGGTTATGACTTTTGGGGGCACTGCGATTTGGATATGGTCTGGGGCAGTATTCGCAGCTTTCTCACCGACGATATCCTTGAGAGGTACGAAAAGGTGGGCAGTCAGGGGCACTCTACCCTTTACAAAAATACGGCGGAGGCAAACGCCAGATACCGCACATGCGTACCCGGAAAGGCGGATTATCGAAAGGCCTTTTCCACTGATGCACCGTGCACTTTTGATGAGCCGCCCATGGAGCGGATTTATCAGTATTTGCATCTTCCGTATTACCATAAAGTCAATTACATACATCTCAAAAAGTACGATTACGGCTTTTTTATGGATCTGCTGCCGGAAACAGATAACTGGAAAAACAAATATCAGGTCTTTACCTGGAAAAATGGAGAAATTACCCGGTACTATTTGCAGAATGCTTCCCTACAGACGGAAAAATACATGTATCTGCACTATTGGTGCCGGCCCACTACGTTTCGCATTTCTGTATATGACCCCCGAAAACAGTACTTCATATACCCGGATACAACCACAGAGCGGGACGGTGAGATTACGCCGGATCTGGTGCGCCGAAAAAGCAGACGGAGCAAACTGCGGTACTATGCCAAGAGCATTTGGTTTAGCCGAAAAAAACTCACCGCAAAACGAATTTTATTTAACCTTAAAGGAATGGCGTCCTACCGAAAGGAGGAATGGAAATGAGGCTCTACGCGCTTTACGACCGGTTTCGCAGGTATTGCCGCCAGGTAAGAATGCTGACCATTCGGGACGGCTGGAAAAAAATGAAGTACCTTCAGAAAAACAGAATTTTTGCCGAGGTTGGCGAGCACTGCTATTTCCAGTCGAATCTTCTGCCGGCAGAGCCTTTTTTGGTCCATTTTCACGACAACGTGGTCATTTCGGCCGGCGTCCGGCTCATCACGCACAGCGCGGCCAACGCGGTTTATAACTACGAAGAACAGACAGATACCTATTTGTGCAGATTTGGAAAAATAGAAATTTGGGACAATGTCTACATCGGCGCAGACGCGGCTGTCAATTACGGGGTGACCATCGGCCCAAACTGCATTGTTGCGGCGGGTGCGGTCGTGACGAAAGACGTGCCGCCTGGCAGCATTGTCGGCGGGGTCCCGGCTCGGGTTATCGGCTCTTACGAGGAAGCAAAAAAGAAAGCCAGGGCTTTTCAGCAGCCGTACTTAAAGCTTGGCCTGCGGGAACCCTGCACCGTAGAAGAAATGCTGAAAAGAAAGAAATAGGACCGAGGGGGCGGTTTATGTCAGAGAGAGGAAGAATCTACTGGATTGATTGGATAAAAGTATTTGCGTGTGTATTAGTCGTTTTAGGGCATTTTTACATGTCAATGAAGGCGTGCGGCTATTGTAAAGAAACAGAATTTTTTTACTGCTGGCCCATTCAGACCATTTATACCTTTCATGTTCCGCTCTTCTTTGTCTGCAGCGGCTTTTTGTACCAAAACAGCAACAAAAGGTTTGAAAAAAGAGAGCACTTGTCCGTTATCGAAACGAAGCTTCTGAATTTTGGGGTGCCGTACTTTGCCTTTTCTGCCATAACGCTGCTGCTGAAAAACAGGTTTTCCTCTGATGTAAACAACCCAGCCACGCCTTTTTTTAAAACACTATTTTTAGAGCCCACCGCCCCTTATTGGTTTTTATATGCGCTGTTTTTTGTGTTTTTGATTATTCCAAGATTTCGAAGCGAGAATAAACTGCAAATCGCCTGTGCGGTTTCATTTCTGCTGAAAATTTTATATATTCTTCATTCGCAATGGTCGGCAGTGTGCCCTTATGCCGTTCACACGCTGCTTCTCAACACACCCTGGTTTTTATATGGAATGAGTCTGACTGTATTCTTGAGGCGGAGAAGAAAAGCAAATCGATGGGTACCGTGGGCTGCCCTGCTGCTCGGCATTGCGGGTTCGAGCATTGTTTATCGGCGGCCAAACCAGTCTGAAATGATGAAGATGCTGTTCGGGTGTATTTTTGTATTTTCAATTACAGAACTTGCGTGGCAGCATGAAAAAAGATTTGAAACACAGGCGGCGGTACTCGACAAGCTGAGTCAAATTTTTATGCCGGTCTTTTTAATGCACACGATTGCCGCAGCAACGGCCAGGACTTTCCTCTTTAGGTGCGGAATCGCTTCCTTATGGGTACACGTATTTGTGGGAATACCTGCAAGCTTCCTGCTTCCGCTCTTAATTTATCAGACTGCCAAAAAGCATTGGTTGCTTCTGTTTTGGATAGAGCCTAAAAAGGCGTTCATGATGAGAAAAAAAGGCCGAAAACGAAAAAAGCGATACATAAAGGAAGAAGGGGAAAAAATATTGAATCGTCAAAAGTGCGTGCAAAAAAGTCTGCAGTCACACACCTTAGCGGCTGATTCCTTTGGGTATCTCTTGACGGCGGCGGGTTTTGCGGATCAGTATTTAGCGGGTCAGGTGACCATGTATCGGGCGTACACCTGGCTTAAAAAGAAATTCGGCAGAGAGGTGGGCACTTTTGCAAAAGCCGAGCAGCAGCCGGCCCAAAAGGATTATGTTTGGTTTTGCTGGCTGCAGGGCATGGAGAATGCCCCGGAAATTGTGCAGAGCTGCTATGAATCCGTAAATTATTGGCTTAAAGGGAAAGAAATGATTGTCATAACCAGACACAATCTATCGGAGTATGTCCTGTTTCCCCAATACATCCTTGACAAATGGGAACAAGGAATCATTACCGATACACATTTATCCGATTTGCTGCGATTAGAGCTATTGATTCGGTACGGCGGCTTATGGCTGGACGCGACGACGTATTTGACCGGGCCGCTGCCCCGGTATGCACAGGAGAGCGATTTCTTCGTGTTTCGTAACGGCTGGATGGATATGGAAACACTTTGGATTGGAAGCTGGCTTATGCTGAGCAAACGGACAAATAACATTTTGCTGCTGGAAACAAGGAATCTTTTGTACAAGTATTGGCAGAAATATGATTATTTGAAAAACTATTTTCTGCTGCATTTGTTTTTCAGAATGGCGGCAGAGGCCCATTGTGCGGAGTGGGAGAGCGTTTTGCCAGTTAATCACGTCCATTCGCACTTGCTGATGCAGGAATTGCCACACCCCTATCACCAAAAACGCTGCGAACAAATTAAACAGCTTACGTCGATTCATAAATTGACTTATAAATTTACGCAAAAGATTGAGGAAGACAGTACAGCCAGCCGGCTGCATCAGCTTTACAAAGAAAAATAGCGGAGTAAACAGCGTATGAATGGTTTTGACTCAGGCAGAAGACTTCCCCTTGTTGCCGGAGGTGCGTGTGAATGACGACAATAAAGATTGGGCGAAAAGCTTATACCTGCAGGACCATTCTGGTCATGCTTGCCCTTGTGCTGCTGATTTTTTTTGAATTGCGGGGCGGAAGAAGCTCCTTTGATGAAATCCTTGGGCTTTTGGCTATGGGATATGTGGGGACGCTGTGCATTCTGCACAGGCTGACAAAAGATGATTTGATCTCTGTTTTGTGTATGGCGGCAGCCATTCTGATAGGGCTTCTGTCAAATCTTGTAAGCGGCCTCAGTCATTCGGTATTCTCAATCTGCATTGATATCATAGCCGAGACAAAGTTTTTATGGTTTTATTTTGCACTGCGCTATTTTATAAATAAAAGAGTAAAGACAGAAATTGTAAATCTCATCAGGCCTTTTGTCGGTTTCTTTATTATTGGGGCGTTTGTTTGCGGGTGTGTCTCTCAGGTCGTCAGTATTGGCATGACAGATGGGGAAGGAAGCAGCCGCTACGGTCTAAAAAGTTTTCGCTTCTTTTTCCCGCTGTCGTTTCAGTTTTTAGCCGTTATGCTGGTTATTCTGGCGGTGCTGGTGTCTAGTGAGCAGATCAAACGAAAACGGTGGCTGTACCTGCTGGCCTGTGTAAGTTTATGCCTTACAACCAAAAGTTCCCCCATTCTGTTTTCGGCGATCTTTATCTTCTTGCTGTTTTATTTCAGGCGGAGAGAGAGGCTGAAAACCAGTACGGTCATGGTCCTTGCGGCGCTTGTTATTTGTTTAGGGACCTTTCAGATAAAAACATACTTGCTGAACGAAAACGCGCCCCGGTACTTATTCTTTTCTTATGGGGCAAAGACGGCAAATACCTACTTTCCCCTTGGTTCAGGATTTTCTACCTTTGGGTCAGACCAGGCCGCAAGGGTGTACTCGCCGTTGTATTATCAATATGGATTTCATCGGTTATTTGGAATGAATACAAAAGATGGTTCCTTTTTGAGTGATACCTTTTGGCCCATGGGCATTGCGCAGTTTGGTTGGATTGGATTTGTGCTGTATACAGCGGTGTATGTACGCATTTTCCTTTCCTTCAGAAAAACAGCTCTTGGCAGGGACGAAAAAGCCTTTGTTTATGCCGCATATTTGCAGTACATGGTCCATGCAGTGGGTTCGGCAATTTTATCCAGTGCGGCGGGAATGATTGGCGTTGTCGGGATTGCGCTGGTCATGTATTCCAGGCAAAATCAAAAGGCGGTGCAGCCCGGCAGCATTTAGGAAAACCATACGCGGCCGCTCTAGCGGCACTTTGCAGACAGGGGGTGTACACGTGGAAAAGTACAGATACCTGCTGAAAAATGTCGGCCTTATGACGATCAGCAGCTTTGGCAGCAAAATTCTTTCTTTTTTGCTTGTGCCGTTGTACACCAGTGTGCTCACTACTGCAGAGTACGGCACCTATGATTTTTGCGTGGCAACGATGTTTTTGATAGAGCCCCTGCTGTGCTCGAATATCGCGGAAGCGGTCGTGCGCTTTTCACTGGATAAAGACAGTGACCAAAGTGCTGTTTTTACGGTTGGCCTGAAAATAGACTTTCGGGCATGCCTGCTTTTTTCACTGGTCGTTTTTTTGAATTGGAAGTTCGGCCTTATTAGGGCCTTTGCCCCCTATTCCGGCTTCCTTGTCCTTTACTTCACATCAATGCTGTTTTCCGACCTGATGACCCAGCTTGCGCGGGGAAGTGAGCGTATGCTTGACTGCGCAGTTGCCGGCATTCTCGCTTCCGCCACCGTGCTCGTTTTGAATCTTCTTTTGCTGCTGGTCTTTCATGCGGGCCTCAGGGGATATTTTATCGCAAATGCGTGTGCAATGCTGCTGTCGGCGGCATATCTGGCTGTGCGGCTGAGGGTGTGGAAAAATATTCATTTCAAGGTTTCCGTAAAGTCTTTGCAGCAAAAAATGCTGCAGTACAGCCGACCTCTGGTCTTAAACAGCATTGGGTCGTGGATCAATAATGTTTCGGACAGATATGTGGTGACCTGGCTGTGCGGAGTTGCCGCAAATGGGGTTTATTCGGTCGCTTACAAAATCCCGGCTTTTTTAAATGTGTTTCAGACCATCTTCAATCAGGCGTGGATTTTATCTGCTGTCAATGAATTTGACAGCGGTCATACTGAATTTTATACAAGGATATACAATCTTTATAACGCTGGCATTGTTTTGCTGTGCTCTCTCTTGCTCTTGCTTGATAAAGGCATTGCGAAAGTGCTGTTTGCAAACGCCTTTTATGCGGCATGGAAGTATGCGCCTTTTTTGCTGATTTCCGTAGTATTTAGTTCTTTGTCCGGGCTGATTGGCGGGGTCTTCATTGCGGCAAAAAAGCCGAAGATCCTTGCAAAGACAACGGCGGTGGGCACAGCGGTCAATACGGTTTTAAATATCGTGCTTGTGTGGCGGTGGGGGCCGGCAGGGGCCGCGGCTGCTACCTTTGTTTCGTATGTACTGATTTGGGCGGCCTGCTTCTATTGTGTCAATAAGCTTGTCAAAATCGAAATTGATTTTTTGCGCGATATGCTTTCATACGGTATTCTGGTGGCGCAGGCTGTTTTGCTGCTTGCGGGGATGCCCACGGCCTTTTTGTATCTTTGTGAAGCGGCGTGTTTCGCGGGAGTTATGCTGCTGTACAGTAAAGATACAGCCGTCTATTTTCGTTTGATTTTAGGAAAAATCAAAGGGGATAAACAAAGTTGATTAGCATTATCATGCCTGCCTACAATGAAGAAAAATTCATCAGGAATGCAGTCACATCTATTTTAAAGCAGACCTGCCGGGATTTTGAGCTGCTCGTTGTTGATGACGGGTCCACTGACGCGACCGGCAAAATTCTGCAGGAGCTGTGCCGGCAAGACCGCCGGATAAAGGGGTACACGCAAAAAAACGCCGGCGTATCGGCCGCACGGAACCGGGCACTCACGAACGCAAAAGGTGACTTTGTGACAATGGCCGATGCAGACGATGCCCTGCCCCCTGACGCACTGGAAACGCTGCTTTCTTTCATGGGCAAGGGTGTTGACTTGGTTATCGGCTCCCATGAAGGAGTCAAGGGAAGAGCGGTGCCCGCTTTCAAAAAGCCCGCCAGATACGAAGCCCACGAAATTGTGCAGCATTTTGATGCAGTTGACCCGTGCCTGTATTTTCCGTGGGCAAAACTGTACCGGCGAAGCGTGATTGTACAGAATCATCTGCAGTTTGACCCAGGTATTTCCTTTGGGGAGGATCATATTTTCAACTTGCACTATGTCGGGGTGATGAGCGGTGCGGCCGTGGTTACAGACCAAATTGTCTATCGGTATTTTTATCTGCGCGGCGGGCTGTGCTCTAAATACTATGACAATATGAATCAACTGCAAAAGGCAGTGCTCCTGTGCGTCAGAAATTACCTGGACACCCGGAAGAGCGGCGCCGAAAAATGCAGAGAACACGAAACAGGCACTTATTTGACCGGCTGCTTCAATTACTACCTCGCATGGCTGCCGCTAAAAAAGGCAGAGCAGAAAATTCGGGAAACCCTTCTGCTCTTTTCCAATCTTTTAAGTGAGAATCTTTACAGCTCCTTCTTTACTATGCACCAAAGGGAAATGCTTCAAAAAGGACAGTACCATTCTTTTGCAGTCGCTTATAGGAGAGGACATTTCCGAGATACCCTTATCAGAAAATACAGAAGAAAGTGCCGAATGCTGTTAGAAAATGCCATTCGGCGGGATTTTGGGAAATAGTGCGCTGCTTTCTGCGTGCCATGAAAAAAGGCAGAGGGCCAATGCGGAAAGCTAAAAAATATTAAAGCGCTCTGCTTTTTCTGCATGGCTTTGGGCTTTTAAGGGATCTGTTTGGCGGGAAAAGGTTTGCCGGTATCCTGCCTTTTGCAGCAAAAGAGCGGCCTGTACTGCTGTGTACAAGCCGCTTTGAACTAGAAAGGATTCGTTATTTTTCGTCTTTTTCTGCTTTAGCACAGGACGGGCAAAGTCCGACAAGCAGCAGGCGGTGCCATTCGGTCTGAAATCCCGGCATGGCGTCTGGGGTTTGGTTCAGCGCTTCATTGTAGGCAAGCGGTGTGTCAAATACCCGGCTGCACCTGCGACAGAGAAAATGGTAGTGGCTTTCCAGATTGCAGTCAAAATGATCCGGGCCGCTGGGCATGGGCAGTTTTCGTATTTCGCCCAATTCCGCGAGCAGGTTGAGATTCCGGTAAACGGTGCCTCGGCTGATTTTCGGGTCTTTTGCCCGTGCCAATTCGTAGATTTCGTCGGCGGTAGGGTGACTGTAATTGTTTTTCAGCAGGCTCAGTACCAAGCTGCGCTGCGGGCTTTTTCGTGTCTGTGCCACATGGATTCCTCCTGGTTAGTTTTTCGGCGTTGTTGCCCTGTTGAGTTCGTCATTGCTGAGCTTGGAAAGCGCAACGACCTTTTCCAGGTCAAGCCCCATCGCCTTAGCTGCCCGCTCGCCGTATTCTTTGTCGGCAAGATAGCAGTGCGCCGCGTGGCGGTACTTGATGTTTTCTGTGACCGGGGCTATGTCGACCGCGGTATTGTGAATCAGCAGTTCTTTTTTGTCTTCAGTCATCACGCGCCACAAATCGCCGCCCGCGCGGAAATCATCGTTGGTGGGGTCGTCTTTCGGGTCATATCGCCACATTGCACCCTCAAGGTCAAGCGGCGGCTCCATGACTTCCGGCTGTGCGGTCCAGACGCCGGCGCTGTTTGGGGTATAGGCAGGTGCACGGCCGTAGTTGCCGTCGGTGCGCATGGCGCCGTCGCGGTGGTAGTCAGCCACACCGCCCTTTACGCCTTTTGCCTGGTTAACAGGAATCAGGCTGCTGTTGACACCGAGGCGGTAGCGCTGTGCGTCGCCGTAGACGAAAAGCCGCCCCTGCAGGAATTTGTCCGGAGAGAAGCCGATGCCGGGTACAACATGCGCCGGCGTAAAGGCAGCCTGCTCTACTTCTGCAAAGTAATTTTCCGGCCAGCGGTTCAGTTCCAGTTCACCCACCTCAATGAGCGGATATTCGGCGTGCCGCCAGATTTTGGTGATATCAAATGGATTTTCGTAGTGCTTTTTTGCCTGCTCTTCTGTCATAATCTGCACGTACATGGTCCATTTAGGGAAATCCCCGCGCTGAATGGCGTCAAACAAGTCGCGGCCTGCGCTTTCGCGGTCTGCGGCGTTTTTCTGTGCCGCTTCTTCATTGGTCAGGTTTTTAATGCCCTGCTGTGTCTTAAAGTGAAATTTGCACCAGACCCGCTCGTTTTTCGTGTTGTAGAAAGAGAAGGTGTGCTCACCAAACAGGTGCATATGGCGGAAGCCATCCGGAATGCCGCGGTCCGACATGACAACCGTGACTTGGTGAAAACATTCGGGCAGCAGCGTCCAAAAATCCCAGTTATTCTGCGCGCTGCGCATACCGGTGTATGGGTCACGTTTGACCGCACGGTTTAAATCGGGAAAATTGTGGACATCGCGGATAAAGAAAGTGGGCGTATTGTTGCCAACCAAGTCCCAGTTGCCGTCCGGTGTGTAAAACTTCATTGCCACGCCGCGGATATCGCGCTCTGCGTCTGCGGCGCCGCGCTCGCCGGCCACTGTGGAAAAGCGGACAAAGCAGTCAGTCACCGCGCTAGGCTGCAGCACTTTGGCCCGGGTGTACTGAGAAATGTCGTGCGTAATCGTCAGTTTGCCGTATGCGCCCCAGCCTTTGGCGTGCATGCGGCGCTCCGGAATGACCTCGCGGTCAAAGTGCGCCAGTTTTTCCATCAGCCATACGTCCTGCATCATGACCGGGCCGCGCGGCCCGGCAGTAATGGAATTTTCGTTGTCAGCCACCGGTGCGCCAACCTCATTTGTAAGTTTCTTGTACTTGTCGAATTCTGCCATAAAACAAACCTCCCTTTATGTGATATATAAAATTTACAAACCGAATCTTTAAAAATATCGGCGTGTACTGCAAAGGAACAATCTGCACAGGACTTTTACGCCTGTCCGCGGCGGGGCAGCTTTCTTATACAAAAGGGTATACCGAATGCTTTTTTGGCTCTGCTGTTCTGGCACAGGCCGCGTATATTCTTTGCCGGGAAAAGCAGAGCTTTCGCCTTTCAGAGCATCTTTGCTTATAGGACTTTGCTTTCTGCGCTAAGCATACCATAATGGAATCTCACTGTCAATAGCAGGACTCATTACTAATAACAAATAGTTTGTAAATTATCCGATAGTTTTGTCACAAGCAAAAAACAGCGGCCTAAATCCTGCTGTAGTACAGAATTCAGGCCGCTGGGCTGTGCGATGCCAAGGACTGGGCTGCTGTTGTGTTGCCTTACAAGCACTTGCGGCCAGAGCCGGCCTCAAAGTGGTACTTTACAATACCGAGGTCTATTTTGGAGTATGGCCCGCCGAGATTGACCGCTTTTGCGGTGTCACCGGAGAGCTCAAACCGGAATTTCTGCTGATTCATGGCGGTTGGGGCAAGGGCGGCCGCCTTTACGCCCGCTGTAAACCACGCCGGAAGGGTGCCCCCTGCCGGGCAAAATGCGGACAAGGGTTTCGACTGGTGCGGGATGCCCTGTGTTTCGCCGTAGCCGAGAGACAGCACGCAGACAAGGCTTTCGCCGGAAGTGACCGTGCAGCTCTTTTTGGCGGTGCCTTTGGAAAAGCTCATGGCGACCCAGCAGGTATTAAGCCCCAGGCACTGCGCTTTCAGGGCGGCACGTTCACCGTAATAGCCTAGCTTTTCCTCTAGGCCGGGGCTTTTTTTGCCAACGAGGGCAATGTAATTTTGTACTTCATGGAAATTTCCGTAATGCGCCATCATACTATCAAAGGCTTTCGGCTCATTTGTGACCAGCTGAATATGCAGGCCCCCCTCTTGGTTGCAGGCGGCGATTTCACGGTTTAGTTCCTGCACAAGGTCTGCGGGAATGGGCTTTTTAAGGTAACTGCGTACAGCGTGGCGCGCTTCGATTGATTCTAAAATTGTCATGTTTTTCTCCTGTCTGCTGTTTTACAGCGAAATGACCTGTTCTTTTACTTCGGGGTCGTGGTTGGCAAATAGGCCGATGCAGTTTGGGTCAGCGGCGAGGGCGAGCATATAATCCAATGATTTTTCTGCGAGTGCGCGGTCTACAGTAAAGCCGGGAATGATATGCTCACGCAGATTTTTCTGCGTATAGAAAGTGTCGCCCGCAATGGCGGCGTATTTGCCGCCGCTCTGTACGAGCGTTGTCACCAGCCCATGGGTGTGGCCTGGAGTATTGACAAAGACAACACTGCCGTCGCCAAATAAATCGTACGATTTCCCGACTGGGCCGATTCCTGTTTTCTGAAACACAAAAGGCTCGATTTTTGCAAAGGACCAGTTGCTTTTGACATAGCGGAAAAAGTACCGCTTTGAGTCCGCGTATTCTTCTGCCGAGGCCATCACGTGCTTTGCGCCTTTCAGCAGTTCCAGCCCGCTGGTGTGGTCAAAATCCATGTGGGAAAACACAATATAAGAAAGGTCGGCGGCGGTCATGCCCAGGGCCTCCAGCTTTTTGTCAATGGACTCACCCTTGTGGATGACCGGCGTGCTGATGCCGTTGAGCAGGCCGAAAAAGCGCTTTGGCGGTTCGGTAATATAGCGGGAGCTCCAGCCGGTGTCGATGAGAATATTGCCCTTTGGGTGCTCGATCAGATAAGCAGAGACTGCAAGCTCTGTCTTTTTATCCTTTCCGCGGAACCACCCGAGCGGCGCAAGCGGATTTTTTTCTTTATACGGAATGCTTTGGTCCACAATGACGCTTCCGGTATGAAAAATGTGTATTCGCATCATGGTGCTTCGTCCTCCTTCAGCCGCGGGTAGCCGAATGCGTTGGCGTGGGTAACCACCGCGTCCACGTGGTTAATCAGATTTTTCAGGCCGCCCCAGCAGCTTTTATCGGCGTCTACATAGTAAAAATTCATTGTCCCCACGCGGTGCATATTGATGAGCTTGGCGTCTTTTAAAATCTGCAGATGGTGAGAGACCGCAGGACGCGAAAGATGCGTGCATTTTGTGATTTCGGGCACACGCATGCCCACGGTTTCATTTTGCAGCAGAGCAACTACGATTTGCTGCCGGGTTTCGTCGCCGAGCGCAATAAAGACTTTGCGGTAATTTAAAAATTCCTTTGCCAGCTGCCGGCGCTGCTGTGCACATTCGTCCATCCCTTTCCCCTCCTGCACAATGGTTTTATTGTTTGAACCATTGTACCATATATTTTCTGTAAAAGCGCAATGGAAAAGAAAATCAAGACCATTGCGGCGTTGGTTTCAGTTTTGCTTGTGCTATCTGTCCTTTTTATAGTAAGATACAAAAAGAGTTATTTGAAACCCTGTACCAAACAAATGCTCTGTAAAAAGGACCAACTTTTTTATTTTTTCTGCGTGTAAAGAAATAGGCAGAAAAAATCGGAGAAGGAGGAGGAAACATTGAATGAAAAATCGCTGATAAAAGCCTGCCAAAAAGGCGACCGACAGGCGTTTGAGGAACTCATTCAATTATTCTATCCCTATGTTTCCAAATTCCTGCTCAAAACAACCTGCGACAGGCCTTTGTCAGAGGATTTGACACAGGAAACTTTTCTCAAAATGATACGCGGCATTGAAAAATACGACCCGGGCGGCGGTGCGGCGTTTGGCACATGGCTGGTGGCAATCGCAAAAAACTGCTATATCGACTACCTGCGCCGAAACCGCGCAGAGTTTGCCGATTTTGACGAGATGCAGCTAGAGGACACAGCAGACATGGTCGGCGGCGTGCTTCAGAAAATGCAGTATGAAGAAGCGCTGAAAGCCCTTGAAACCCTGCCCGAAGAGCAGAGGCTTGCCATTCGCCTGAAGTATGAGGAAAATCTGACGCTGGCAGAGATTGCAGAGCGGGTTGGCGTGCCGCCCAAAACCATTAAAAGCCGTATACATGACGGTACAGTAAAGCTGCGGCGTATTCTAAATGCGAAAGAGAGGACTGACGGTCATGGAAATGAATGCACAAAAAATGATTTCCCTGCTCACCCCGGAGATCGACCGAAAATGTGAGCAGATTCAACAGGCCAGAAAAGAAAAGACGCAGGTGCGGCTTTTTGTGCTGCTTTGCGCGGCGGCGCTGATTATTCCAACCGTCTTTGTGTTTTTTGGCATCAGCCTTGCGGCAATTCTGACACCGGTGCTGTTTTTAGCTGCCGCGTTTCTGCTGCTTTCGCCGATTCTGATTCGCCAACAAGGGGGAGAAATGTATGAACAGGCTCGTAAAACTTCTGTCTAAATGGAAATTTAAGAGAATTGCGATTATTTATGTGATTTTGCTTTTGGCGGCGGCAGTAGGCTGTGCCGCCTCTCTCGGAATTGTGTTTCAGGGGCGCATTTCCTTTGCCATGCAGTATGCAAACGTCAGCGAAGCGGCCGAAAAATCCACTTCTGCAGAATTGACCGCTGAAATCAATAAACTGGCTTCCTCTTCCTCTGATGTAGTGGACATTTTGGTACTCAACCATAAAAACGATGTCACCTATTCTGCAAAAAAATCTGTTTTCAACCAAAGCACCTTTAACCTGACAAAAAGCAGTGCAGATAAAAACTACCTTTCCAGCGCACAGAACCCCAATGTTGTTTTTAAGTACGTTAAAGGGGAAGAATTCCTGTTTTCCTCTGTCTTTAATAAGGATTTCGGCAGTGTCCGCAGCGAATACAAGGACGACAGTTTTTATGAAAACGGTTTTTCCGACAAGACCGTCTACATGCTCAGCTACCTTGGCGAAAAGCAGAGCGGCAATAAAGTGTATATCATTACAAGTCCGACTTCTGTGCCCGGCGGCACGCTGGCCTTAAAAATCACAGCAGCTGTCGCGATGCTGTTCTTTATGATTTACTGGGTGCTGCTGGCCCTGTGGGCGGTGCAGAATGCCGCCAAAGCAAAGCTGTATCCGCTCTTTTGGGGCATTATTGTCCTGCTGACAAACCTGGCGGGTGTTATTGTGTACCAGCTTTATAAACGCGGCAACGCGACCTGTGCACACTGCGGCGCTTCGCAGAGCAAGAGTCATCTCTACTGTACCAGCTGCGGAGAAAAAATGGGCGATACCTGCGCACACTGCGGTGCACATCTCTCGCCCCGCGACCGTTTCTGCCCCAGATGCGGAAAAGAAATTGAAAAATAAAGAAGTTCGTAAAAATACGGCCTGCATGACTGCCAAAGAATGCAGCGCAAAATCCCCGGTCCCTGTGGAACCGGGGATTTTTATGTTTTTTTACGCGAAATACCAACCTGCGGCAGCTTTCTGCGTATCACAAAGGAAAACAGCTGTAGAAGAATCAATATAGGCGGCCGGTGCATAAAGCCGCGGCAAAAGGGGTATTAGAAATGGTTTACAATTTGATCAGCGGATTCTGTATGGCACTTGCCGACAGCGTTCCCGGTGTTTCCGGCGGAACGATTGCCTTTGTCATGGGTTTTTACGATACGCTTATTACGTCCCTCAGCAATCTGTTTCACGGCACAAAAGAAGAGCGGCGAAACGGGCTGAAGTTTTTGGCGAAGCTGGGGCTTGGCTGGGTTGTCGGTATGGCGCTTGCCGTATCGCTTTTGGCAGGTGTGTTTACCAGTGGAATTTACTTGGTAAGTTCACTGTTTCTCGGCTTTGTGCTGGCCTCGATTCCGCTGATTGTTGCGGAGGAAAAGGAGTCGATTATCGGGCAGTACAAAAACATACCGTTTGCAGTGCTGGGCGCCGCGCTGGTGATACTGCTGTCGTCTTTCAATCTCTCTTCTTCCGTACACAACCTTGGCTTTACGCCCGGCACAGCGCTCTATACGGTGCTTGCCGGAATGCTCGCCATTTCCGCGATGGTGCTGCCGGGTATTTCCGGCTCAACGCTTCTCATGACCTTTGGTCTGTATGTGCCGGTTATTACCGGTGTGAAGGAAATTCTGCATCTTCATTTCAGCAGCCTGTGGCTGATTGTGTGCCTTGCAATTGGCATTTTGGCGGGTGTTGTGCTGACTATGCGCGGTATTAAAAACCTGCTGGACCACCACCGCAGCGCAGCGGTCTATGCAATTTTGGGGATGATGGTGGGTTCTCTTTACGCGATTGTATTGGGGCCGACAACCTTGAAAGTGCCGCAGCACAGCATGACGGTTTCAGATTTTAACATCTGGCTTTTCTTAGTCGGGTGCCTTGCCGTACTTGGGCTGTATGGCCTAAAGGTTTTCATGAAAAAACAAAAGGAGACAAACAAAGATGCTGAATTGGATTCAGAGTGCTGACTGGTTTCTTCTGCAGTGGGTGCATGCTCACCTGCAGTGCGGATTTTTAGATTTCATAATGCCTAAAATCAGTGCGCTGGGTAATGTTGGTGCGGTCTGGCTGCTCGCGGCCGCGGTCCTGCTTTTCACAAAAAAATACCGCAAATTCGGCCTGATGATCATTGTGGGAATTGCGGCGGATTTCGTGCTTGGCAATCTGATCTTAAAGACGCTGACTGCGCGCCCGCGCCCTTGCTGGATTGACACAAGCGTGCAGATGCTGGTTTCGGTGCCGACAGATTATTCTTTTCCGTCCGGGCATACGCTGGCTTCGGTGACTGCAGCTGTGCTGCTTATGAAAGCCAACCGAAAGTTTGCGTTTGCGGCAGTTCCGCTGGCCGTGCTGATTGCATTTTCGCGGCTCTACCTTTACCTGCATTTTCCGTCAGATGTTTTGGCGTCGGTGCTGTTTGGCATTCTGACCGCCGCAGCGGCTTTTTGGTGCGTCAATCAAGTTTACCCGCTTTTGGCAGGCGGATTTCCGCAGAAAGACAAACCCCGCGCGTGAAAGCTGTTTTTGGCTGCTGAGCGCATGCGCTGAAAAGATCAGGAAATTGAGAAATCGCACAAGGAAAGGACCCGGAAGCTTAGTGCGGCAGCTTCCGGGTCCTTTCCTATATTTGTTAAAAATTTATTTTTTTTCAGGAAGTGTAATGCTTGTTACCAAATCCATCACGCCGCTGATGCAGAGGCCAATGCCCACCGCGCGCACCAGCACAACAGCGGTCGAGAAGGGGTTTGCCATCATCACGATACCCAGAATTACATTGATGACTGCAAAAAGAATGACCATCCAGCCCTTTTTCTTTTCTATTTGAAAAGCGTCGGGGGCGTCCATAAATTCACGGACGCCGTTTATGACAATGAGAAGCCCGAGAATAAACGGCATAACGGAAATGACAGACTTCATGCATGCAAAAATGATAATGCTCAAAACAATTTGTATGATTCCTAAAACCAGACTGTTTTTTGGCGCGAGCGCATCGGTGCGGTGCGAGCAGTACGCAATGACATTAGAGATGCCCAGCACAGCAAGAATCACGCCGATGATAATGGCGATAACTTTCAGTGTGCCAGAGGGCGCCGCAATCAGCAAAATGCCGAGCAGAATGTACAAAATCGGGTTTGTGAAGTTTATGAATTGTTCCTTTTTCATGGATGATTTTCCTTTCAGCTTTGTTTGTCCCCACTGCAGGGCGCTTTTCTTAGAGCGGGGCCGCTTGGTCAGGTTTTCTGCTTTATTTTTTCTTTGTAGGCTTTGCCCCAGTCACACATGGAGTCGAGCACTGGCCTTAGACTGCGCCCGGTCTCTGTCAGGGAATACTCCACACGGGGCGGGACTTCGGCGTATGCTTTGCGGGAAACCAAACCATCCGCTTCCATACTGCGCAGGTTGGCGGTCAGTACTTTTTGTGAAACGCTGCCGATCGAGCGTTTCAGTTCTCCAAAGCGTTTGGTGCCGGGCAGCAGGTCGCGTAGAATTAAGACCTTCCAGCGGTCACTGATGAGGGAAAGCGTCGTTTCGATTGGGCAGTCAGGCAGTGCCTTTTTGTCAACCATTTTGGATTCCTTCTTTTTGTTTCTATAGAAAAGTATAGCCAGATAGCTCGCTGAAAGCAAGCAGATTATGCGAAAAAGTGCCGTAATACCGCAATAGTTTCTTTTTGGTGCTTATCATACAAAAAAGTGCCTAATTTACAAAGGAAACTTACAGACTTATAATAACTGCAGAAGGGAAAAAGTACCTATCAGCAAACGGAGGAATTAGCATGAATGAAGCAGTCACCTTTTTAAAGAAAAATCCCGTACAGTATTTGGCAACGGTCGGCCGGGACGGAAAAGCAAAAGTGCGGCCCTTTATGTTCAGCGGGGAGCTGGGCGGAAAACTTTGGTTTTGCACCAACGATACCAAAGAGGTTTACCGCGAAATGCAGGAAAATCCCGATGTTGAGGTTTGCACGGCAGACAAAACCTGTGCATGGCTGCGCCTTTCTGGAAAAGCCGTCTTTTGTGAGGACCGGGACGCAAAAGAAATGTGTATGAAAATTCCCATGGTAAAAGGAATTTACCATACAGCAGACAATCCAATTTTTAAAGTCTTTTATTTGGAAAACGCACATGCAGTCCTGGCTGATTTTTCCGGAAACCCGCCGAAGGCCTTTGCCTGGTAAAGGCGGCGGAAGGATACTGTTTTCCCGCCGTGGGCCGGGTTTAACAGTAGCTTTTTATATGCAAAAGGCAGCAGTGCAAGACAAATGTACAGCCGGAAAAGAATTTTTTCACAGGATGTAAATGGTGCGCGGCGGAAAAAAGCGCACAAAGCGCGCAGAAAAGTTTTCATGCTTTCCTGCGCGCCCTTTTGGGTTTTGCGTCGTTCGAATGTGCACAAAAGGCACAGCGGATTATTTCAATTTTGCGCCGACCTGAAAAGCATTTCCGACTTTTTCGCCGATTTTCAGGTATGCGTTGTTCACCGGGTCAAAAACGATTGGGTCAAATTTTGCGGGGTCAATTTTGCCGTTTTCGCCCAGTATCTTTTCATCTGCGCTGACGTTGACGATTTCCCCAACCAAGCGGCAGGACTTTTCATCATAAGAAACCAGCCGGCACTCTAAGGCCATCGGTAGCTCTGCAAGGATAGGGGCGTCTACATGAGCGGCCTTTACTGTATGAAATCCCGCTTTTGCCACTTTATCGGCAACTTTGTTTGCGGACTCTATTCCTACATAATCGCATTCTGTTACATGGGCGGCGTCCGCCATGCTGACCGTAAACGCTTTGCGGGCAAGTATGTTTTTAACGGTTTTGTGTCTGGCACTCAGGCACATGGAAATCTGCGTATTATCGCTGATTCCGCCCCAGGCGGCGTTCATAGCGTCTGGAATGCCGTCTTTGCCGTATGTGGCAATGATAAAAACTGGCTGCGGGTAAGTCCATGGCTGTGCACCAAAATCTTTTCTCATGAAAAATCCTCCGTTTCTGTTTTCTGTTTGCAGGGAGGATATCACTGCCCCCTGCTTTTCCCATTATAGGTTGTAATTTTCTGTATTGCAATATCCTGCAGAATACCCAAAAAGCAGTTTCTCAGTCACAGTAAGCGGACCGAATGCTGTCAATCCACGCGTTCACTTCTGCTGCTGGCGTTATCATCTGGTCCCCGCCGGTCGAATCAAACTGAATCTCTTTTTCATACGCAGATTTGGCGCCTTTACAGGCACTTTTCATGTCTTTGATAACATGCCCGGGCCATCCGCCGTTTGTCATAAAAGGAATAACGGTTTTGCCCTGCCAATGATTTGCGGTAAGAAAAGTCAGGACCGCCGGCGCCATAGTATACCACCAGGTAGGTGTCCCGACAATAACCGTGTCATAGTCTGCGGGATTTACAGGCAGGGGCTTGATTTTTGGCTGAAAGCCGCTGTTTACCTCTTCCTGTCCCTGTGCCACCACTTCGTCATAGGAGCCGGTGTAGGGAACGACTGTTTCAATTCTCATAATTTCTGCATTTGTCGCTTTTTGAAGCGCTTCTGCAATGCGCTTTGTATTTCCGTTGGAATAAGAATAATAGATGATCAAGATTTGATGTGCCAAATTCTTTTCTCCTTTAGTCTGCCGGTGTAAACTGGTTTAGGTTTCGTTCCTGCTCGGCCAGGCTCATTGTAAAGTAGCGGGTGTTTTTATCCAGCTTACGAATACGCTGCATTTCCTCATCGGTCAGAGCAAAATCAAAAATATCGATGTTGTCTTTCATGTGCTGCGGGTTGGTACTCTTGGGGAAGATGATGTTTCCCTCTTGAATATGCCAGCGCAGAATAATCTGCACATTGTTCTTGCCATATTTGGCCGCAAGTTCCGTAAACAACGGCTCATGAATCAGCGCGGCATCACCGTGCCCCAGCGGGTACCAGCATTCGACTGCTGTGTGATAGGGCGCAATCCTTTTTTTCAGTGCTGCCTGCTGATAGTACGGGTGGCACTCCACTTGCAAAACGGCGGGCTTTATTGTCGATGCGGAAAGAACTTCTTCCAGCCGGCCGGACTCAAAGTTGGAAAGGCCGATGGACTTAACCTTGCCTGCCGCCACCGCTTTTTCCATGTCCTTCCACGCGCCGAGATAATCCCCGAACTGCTGATGCAGAAGCAGTAGATCAAGATAGTCTGTGTCCAGGCGCTGCAGCATTTTGTCAATGCCCGCCATTGTTTTGCCCTCGCCGTACTCACTTGGCCAGAGTTTGGAAGTAACCCAGATTTCTTCTCTTGAAATGCCGCTCTTTTTCACGGCCGCCCCGACCCCGCGCTCATTTTGGTAGGCGTGCGCCGTATCAATGTGTCGATAGCCTAAATGCAGAGCCTGCGCACAGGCTTTTTCGGCTGCTGCGTCGCCCTGCACCATAAACACGCCAAGGCCGAACTGCGGGATCTTTTCTCCGTTGTTTAGGGTTATATAAGTTTGATTCATAATACATTCTCCTTTGCTGCGGCTTATTGCCGCCATATTTTCTCTTGTGGGTTGCCTTACAGCGGCAGCTCCTCTTTTATCCATTTTTCAATGGCCGATTTTGCGGCTGTCACTTGAGAGCCGCGAATAGCCAGGCCTTTTTGAAGGGTCGATTTGGGGCAGGCTTTTTTCAAGTCGCGCTCACTGTTTCCCATACCGCTTCCCTCGTTTGTACAGAAAGGCAGAATCACTTTACCAGAAAGGTCCTGTCCCTCTAAAAAAGTAAGGATCGGCATTGGCATGGTTCCCCACCAATTTGGGTAGCCGAGATAGAGCACATCATATCTGCCGGTATCAATCGTTTTTGCAAGTTTTGGTCTTGCTCCGGCCTGCAGTTCTTTTTGTGCTGCGGCGGTGCAGTCCTGGTAATGAAACGGATACTCCCGGGCCGGCTCGATTTCAAACAAGTCAGCCCCGGTAATGGCCGCAATCATTTCTGCAGCAACCGCTGTATTTCCTTTTTTGAGCTCTGTAATGCTTCCGTTTACGTAATTTTTCCCTGTGTGAGAAAAATAGACTACGAGCCCGTTTGTCGGTTCCATTTTTGTACCTCCCTGCAGTAGTTTCCTTTAGTATCCACTGTACAACTTAGAGTTGACTCTAAGTCAATAGAATTTTGAAAAAAACTTAAAAAATCAATGCGTATGCAGCTTGTTTTACTGCCTTTCCCCAAAAATGCGCAAGTGAAAGCGCTGCTGTCGTTTCCTGCAGAAATTTGTGTTATAATAACAAATCATTTAAAAAAATCTGCAAAGCAGGAGGGTATTCAAAATGCGGCGAAAAGACCGTGAAATTGTAGAGATCGAAAAAATAGAGGCTGTCATTGCTGAGGCAGACTGCTGTCACCTCGGCTTTTATGACGGCGGCGAGGTGTATATTGTGCCGCTCAGCTTTGGCTACCAAAGGGACGGCGGACAATCGGTTTTCTATTTCCATTCTGCGAAAGAGGGCCGAAAAATAGACCTGATAAAAACAAGCCCCAGGGTCGGGTTTGAGCTGGACACGCACTATAAAATTAACACAGGCGAAACTGCCTGTGCATATTCCGCGCGCTTTCGCAGCATTATCGGCACCGGCACCGTCACGATGATTGACAGCCCTGACGAAAAGGAAAAAGCTCTACATGCCCTGATGCTACATACCACACGGAAAGACGGCTGGATTTTCACAGACCAAATGGCTGCTGCGGTAGGTGTTTTTAAACTGGAAGTTGAAAAAATGTCATGCAAAGAGCATTTATAGGCTCTTGGGGCGGCAAAATAGATTGTCCCACAAAGGAGAGGCTCTCTCACTGTTTGGCTGTGGGGAGGGAGCCTCTTTTTTGAAAGTTTCTGCACGGTTTCTTGATTAAATGACTGATTTTGAACGGAACTGCAATAAATACAATAAACTTTGCTTTATTACAATGACTATATTCATAATTGTGCAGAATATCCAAACAAATTTTTAAAATTTATGAATATTATTGATTGATATTGAATGAATTTGAATGTATTATATAGGTGTTCCCAAAAAGGAGAGAGACAGATGCTTACAGAAGAACGTTTTGCCATTATTTTGCGCATCCTGCAGGAAAAGCACTCGGTTACCGTGCAGCAGCTGTGCGATGCACTTGACGCCAGCGAATCAACCGTGCGCCGTGACCTGCAGACTTTGGACAGCCGGGGCAGGCTCAGCCGGGTACATGGCGGCGCTACGTTGCCCGATAACCGCTTTGTTGCAGATGAAGAAAATATGACTGCAAAAGAGACGCAGGCTGTTGCACAAAAAGCCGCCATCGGTGCCCTTGCTGCGCAAATCGTTCGCCCAGAGGATTTTGTCTACATTGATGCGGGCAGCACCACCCTGCAGCTTGCAAAAAGCCTTTCCGGCGGGGCGCTGCACGCCGCCTATGTGACCAACGGCATTGCCCACGCGCGCATTTTGGCACAGAAAGGCTGCCGGGTGTATGTCCTTGCCGGTCAGGTGCGGCCCAGCACTGAGGCGATTGTAGGGGCAGGCGCTATGGCCAACCTGCAGCGCTATCACTTTACAAAGGCCTTTATGGGTGCCAACGGCGTGGCTTTAAAAGAGGGCTTTACCACACCAGACGTAGAGGAAGCTGAGCTGAAAAATACCGCGCTGAGCCGTGCATTGGAGACGTGGTTCCTTACAGATGACTCGAAATTCGGCAAAATTTACGCCGCGGTTATCTGTCCTCTCACAGAGGGCTCAATTTTTACGAACCATCTGCCAAATGAAAAATACCGGCAGTACACCCTGGTAAAGGAGAGTGACGCAAAATGATTTATACGGTAACTTTTAACCCGGCCATCGACTATGTGGTCCACCTAAAAGGCAATTTGCAGCCGGGAAAAATCAACCGCTGCGCCGATGAAACGTACCAATTCGGCGGGAAAGGCATTAATGTGGCCGCGTTGCTGCGAAATTTGGGTTATGACGCCATTGCACTGGGATTTATTGCCGGAGAGACCGGCAGCTGGCTGCAAAAAGGTCTGCGCAGTATGAATATTTTAACGGACTTTATCTCTTTGCCGTCCGGCATGACGCGCGTCAACGTAAAAGTAAAAGCCGGCGGGGAAACCGAAATCAACGGCAGCGGACCGGTCATTTCCCCTGCGGATATGGAGAAGCTCTATACCCGCCTGGACGCACTAAAAAGCGGCGATGTACTGGTACTGGCGGGAAGTATCCCCGCCTGCCTTGCAAACGACACCTACGAAAAAATCATGGCGCGGCTTGCCGGGCGCAGCATTCTCATTGCGGTGGACGCGACACAGGACTTGCTGGTAAATGTGCTGCGGTACCGCCCGTTTTTGATAAAACCCAACAACCATGAGCTGAGCGAGATCTTTGGCCGCGAGCTGCAGACAGACCGGGAGATTGCCGAATGTGCCCGAAAGCTGCAGGAGCGCGGTGCACGCAACGTACTGGTAAGCATGGGAAAAGACGGTGCCCTGCTGCTGGACGAAACCGGAAAGACAAGTCGAATGGCTGCGCCAAAGTGCACCGTACGCAACAGCGTGGGTGCGGGCGACAGTATGGTGGCCGGCTTTTTGGCCGGCTGGCTGCAGACCGGCAGCTACTTTGAGGCCCTGCGCTTAGGCAGCGCTGCCGGCAGCGCCACCGCCGCTTCACTGGGCCTGGCGACAAAAGACGAGATTGACGCAATGCTTGCAAAACTTTGAGCTTTTGCGGCCAAAGCCGCAGATGCCGTACAAATTTCTGTAATTCTATTGAAAATCCATTGGAAGGCAATGGGAGGAGTTTACCATGCGTATTACAGACCTGCTCAGTACAGAATCTATCGCACTGGATTTTCCTGTGGAAAACCAGACACAGGTGATCGACAAACTGGTCGCGCTGCAGGTGACCCACGGCAACATTACCGATGTGGCAGCCTACAAAAAGGCTATCTATGCCCGCGAGGCAGAGGCTTCCACTTATGTGGACTGCGGCATTACGGTGCCCCACGCAAAGTCCGTCTGTGTTACCCAGCCAAGTCTTGCGGCGCTGCGTCCGGCAGTGCCGGTGCAGTACAACCCCGAAGATGAAGAAAAAAGCAGCCTGTTTTTTATGATTGCTGCACCAAACAACGGCAGCCTGCATGTCGAGCTGTTGGCCCGCATGATGCAGATGCTGATGAATGAAGACTTTGTGGCAAAACTGTATGCTGCCAAAACCCCAAAAGAGTTCCTTGCCGCAATCGATGCACAGGAAGAAAAGCAGTTTGGCAGCGAGAGCGCCACTACCGAGGAAATCGCGCCCGGCGGATACCGGGTGCTGGCAGTTACAGCCTGCCCCACCGGCATTGCCCATACCTATATGGCGGCAGAGGCGCTGGAGAAAGCCGGGAAGAAGCTTGGGATTCCCTGCAAAGTCGAAACAAACGGATCCGGCGGGGCAAAAAATGTGCTGACTGCCGCCGAGATCGCCGCATGCGATGGTGTTGTCATTGCAGCGGATAAAAATGTAGAAACAGCCCGCTTTGACGGCAAACCGGTCCTTTTTACCCGTGTAGATGATGGGATTAAAAAGCCAGAGGAACTGCTGCAGAAAATTGAAAGCGGCAGTGTGGCGGTTTTCCATGCACAGGGCGGCGCGCCTGCCGCAGAGACACAGAGCGACAGCGTCGGCCACACGATTTATAAGCACCTGATGAACGGCATTTCGCACATGCTGCCCTTTGTCATTGGCGGCGGCATTCTCATTGCACTGGCATTTTTGTTTGATAATTACGCCATCAATCCCCAAAATTTCGGTATGAACACCCCGCTTGCAGCTTTCTTTAAGACCATTGGCAACGCGGCGTTCAGCTACATGCTGCCGATTCTCTCTGCATTTATTGCCATGTCCATTGCAGACCGGCCCGGCTTGGCAGTTGGTTTTGCGGGCGGCGTGCTGGCAATGACCGGCACCAACTTTGCCGGCTTGGCCACGGGATCTGCGACTGGCGTTTCCGGCGGTTTTTTGGCGGCACTGCTCGCTGGTTTTGTGGCAGGTTACCTTGTGAAATTTCTGGAGCGGATCACCGAAAAGATGCCGAAGAGCATGGACGGTATCCGGCCGATGCTGATTTACCCGCTGGGCGGCATTTTGTGTATCGGTGTTGTGATGTGTGCGATTAACCCACTGATGGGTATTATCAATTCCGGTATTTCTGCATGGCTCAATTCCATGGGCGGCGTTTCCAAAGTGCTGCTGGGTGCTATCTTAGGAGGCATGATGAGCGTAGATATGGGCGGCCCGGTAAACAAAGCAGCCTATGTTTTCGGTACGGCGGCCTTGGCCAGCGGCAGCTATGACGTTATGGCGGCGGTTATGGTGGGCGGCATGGTTCCTCCTTTGGCCATTGCGCTTTCCACTACTTTCTTCCCCAAAAAATGGACACCGGACGAGCGCAGAAACGGCATTGTCAACTATGTCATGGGCCTGTGCTTTATCTCTGAGGGTGCGATTCCCTACGCTGCGGCAGACCCGCTGCGTGTGCTGCCCAGCTGCATTGTCGGTTCTGCGGCGGCAGGTGCCCTTTCAATGCTGTTTGGCTGTACGCTTCGCGCCCCGCACGGCGGCATTTTCGTGTTCCCGGTGGTAGGCAATCCGCTGTTGTACGTGGTGGCTTTAGCTGTGGGCAGTGTCCTTGGCGCGCTGCTGCTCAGCGCACTGAAAAAGACCCGTACCGATACAGAATAAAAAACAATTCAGTATTGCAAAGCAGCACTAAAAAATAAAAAACAATATACGGAGGTACACAATATGAAAACCGTTTCTTATGTTATTACCGATGCAGCCGGCATTCACGCCCGCCCGGCGGGCCTGCTGGTAAAGTTGGCCAAAAGCTTTTCCAGTAAAGTGACGATTTCTTCGCAGGGCAGAAGCTGCGATATGAAGCGGCTCATGGCGCTGATGAGTTTGGGTATTCAGCAGGGCAGTCCCGTGCAGGTGACCATAGAAGGAGAAGACGAAGAAGCCTGCGCACAGGCTGTGCAGAAATTCTTGACTGAAAAGCTGTAATATCATCTGCAGAATCCAACATAAAAGGGGCGCTTCCCCGGCAGAGCCTGCCGGAAAGTGTCCCTTTTTTATATGTCCTATAAAAGACTGTACAGCAAAAGCATCGAGCTGGTCAGGCGTCCTTTTCCCGTTTCCACAGGCTGCGGTTCAGCAGCGACATCAGTGACGCCTGCGGCAGCGTTTGCGGACATACTGCCGCACAGGAAAGAGCACCGGCGCAGTCGCGGTACTGAGTCTTGAGATAGGCCTTTTTCAGTTCTTTTTTACGTTTCGGGTCTTTTTCTTGGCTGATAGTGCGGTACATGCTGTTTACGGCAAGGGCACTGCCAAAATTGTCCTTTCCCGTAAAACTGGGGCATACCTCCATGCAGCAGCCACACATCAGGCAGGTAGAGGCAAGGTACTGCCGCTCACAATCCTCGTAATCCGCGTCTGCACCCGCTGCCGGGTAAGCCTGCAGCTTTACAACAATATCGCGGATGATACTGCGGTCAACTCTCAGGTCACGAATCAGCGGAAACTTGCTCAGCGGTTCCAGGCGGATTTTCGCGCCGGTGTCCCGTACAAACGTGTTGCAGGCAAGGCGCGGCCGTCCGTTGATGACCATTGCACAGGCGCCACACATCTTTTGCCGGCAGCTGCATTCCCAGTCTACCGGGTCGGCCGCTTCCTGGTTGATTTTGTCCAGTAAAAAGGCAATGGTCGCGTTTTCGGAACACTCTATATGAAAACAGTCGTAGCGTCTGCCGCTTTTGCCCGCTTCTCCGCGTTTGATATTGATTTCAGCCAGCATCGAATGTCCTCCCAATCTCTTCTTTTTGGATACAAACACGGCCGTTTTGAAACTTTGCCGCACAGGTCGCCTTGAAATTGACATCGTCCCGCTGCGGGAAGTCGGTCCGGGCATGGCTGCCGCGGCTTTCCCGGCGGAAAAGCGCGCTGCTGAGCATTGCAGAGCCGAGCAGCCGCAAATCCTGTACCGCGAGCGCATCTGCGATATGTCCGGCCGAAAAATACGGCTTTCGGTCCCCTATCTGGGCGAGCAGCGTTTCGCCCGTTTCCAGTCCGTCTGCACTGCGGACAATGCCCAGGTGCTGACTGACTGCATTCTGTATATCCGAAAGGATTTGTCCGGGGCGCTCTTTGCCGGTGCCGGCTTTGCCCTGCAGGTCCCGCATAAGTGCGCGGGCCGATTCTTCGGCGGCATGGCCCGCATTTTCGCTCAGGTGGTGACACTGTCCGTCAGCAAATGCCGTTTCGGCTGCCGTCCTGCCGCCAAAAACTGCGCCCAGCGTGGAATTTCCGCCTAGGCGGTTGGCACCGTGGTAGATGCAGGCACACCCGCCCGCGGCGTAAATTCCCGGTATGGAGGTTCGGTGGTTCCGGTCAGTCAAGATACCGCCCATGAAGTAGTGCACACCCGGGTAAACGGGAATAACCTCTTTTTTGGGGTCCAGTCCCAGATAAGTCTGTGTAATGTCTGCAATTTCTTTCAGTTTTCCGTGTACAATATCGTCGCTTAAAAAGGAAAGGTCCAGCCCAACCTGATTTTTTCCGTCAAGCCCCAGCTTCATGTCGTGGCACACTTTATAAATGGACTGCGAAACGATATCCCGCGGCATTAGGTTCCCATTTTTTCCGTACCATTCCTCCATGAAGTACCAGCGCTGTCCATTGCGAATGGTAAAGAGCCTGCCGCCCTCTCCGCGGGCGGCTTCTGAAATCAGCATTCGCTTCTGCGGGGTTTCAAAGGTTGTCGGGTGGTACTGAATCATTTCCAGATTGCCCATTTCTATACCGGAAGCAAAAAGCGACGCGGAAACAGAGCCGCTGCTGACACAGGAACCGGTCGTTTTTGGAAAAAGGCCGGACATTCCCCCGCTGCCGACAATGAGCGCATCTGCAGAGAGATACTCCAATGTGCCGCTGACAGTGTTTTCCACAACTGCACCCGCAAAGCGCTCCCCTGCGGGAATAAACCGCAGGAACTTTCGGTGCAGCAGGAGCTGAATTTTTCCCTCTGCTTCATATCTTCTTGCAATAGCTGTAAGCCCGCTGACCAGCTGCTTTCCGATGCCGGCTTTCGCGTAGACTGTGCGCATTTTACGTTGTCCCCCAAAATAGCGCAGGTCGGGATTTCCCTCTTTGTCGCGGCTGAAAACAATGCCCGCGGCGGCCAGCTCACGGATAAGTGCCGGTGCGTGCTCTGTCAAGTTTCGCACAGCGGCTTCGTCCGCCAGGTCTGCGCCTGCTTTCATGGTGTCACGGAAGTGCTGCTGCCAGCTGTCGTCCTGTCCTTTTGTGTTGAGCGCCGCGTTGATTCCTCCCGCGGCCAAAACCGATTCAGAGCGTTCGGGTGGCAGCGGGGCAAGGACAGACGCGGTGCAGCCCGCTTTTGCTGCGGTAATTGCTGCCGAAAGTCCAGCAAGACCGCAGCCGATGATTAAAATATGCAAATTTCTTCCTCCTTTCTCAGCCTTGACAGATTTGCAGAAAATAGCAGCAGAAAGCGGCCATAAAAAATACCGTAGAAAGAACTGCGATAAAGAAAGAAATGCGCTTTGCAGCTGTCATATCTTTTTCTTTGCGAAGCAGGCCGAGCGTCACACACGCTTTTGGCAGCCCTAGGAAAAGATGCACGCCAAAGAAAGCCAGCATTATTAAAATGAAAATCAGCGCCGGCACGGTTGGCCGGCGGATGAGGTAATTCGTATGTACAGCGGCAAAGACCAGCAGCAGAACGCCGGAAACCAGCTGCAGCAGAGTGGAGCGGTTTTCACGGATATAAAGTTTTTTTCCGGCAGCCATGCGGTAAAGAACAAACGGAAACCCGAGCAGCGCGTGGACTGCCAGCACAGTCAATACTCCCCGCCCAAGGACCAGCAGTATCTTTGCCGGGGCAGCATGGCTTATCATCAAAATTCCCGCATAGATACCGTGAACCATAAAAAGAATGGTGCATAAAACGCCGCATAAAGAACAAATTCGTTTGCGCATGCCTGTCTCCTCGTTAATTAGGCTCTTTTCAAATGCCGCTCTGCCGTCATTCTGTACAAGAGCGCTCATTTCCCGCCGCAAAATATTTTTATAATGAACAATGTTCATTATATCTTCTGCCCTATCCCTTGTCAATAGAAGCAGAGACTGGCAGATACAGAATACAGTGTGACTTTCGGTTTTCAACCAAATACGGAAATTGTGTGAAAAACTTTTGTGTTCGGTTCTGTTTCAAGTTTGAGCAGGCGCACCCGCAGAAATGGAAAGCAGAACAAAAGAGAACAGTACCCCGATCGAAAAAAATGGTGTAAAAAAGCCGCTGTTCTATCACAGCGGCTCCTATGACACTTGTACCCGTGCATTTGATGATGATTTTCGAGCAGCGCCTCGGCGTATCGCGAAAGCAAGACTGCTAGTCCTGCAAACAGGCTTCGCCGGTATCGAGCAGAGGCTCGATATACTTCTGTATAAATGCAATACGGTCAAATATACGTGGCTGAAAGGTTGCGGCGACCGCAACAGTAATGTTGGCATCTGGATTGACATAAATCACATTTCCGCCGTCGCCAATGGCAGCGTAACTGTGCTTTTGTGTGTCTGTTATCCACCACAGACAGCCATACGACAGATTGCCAAATCGCTCACCACACTGGCAGTGCGGCTTTGTGCTTTGCGCAATCCATTCCTGTGACACAATTCTTTTTCCATTGTACATTCCGCAGTTTAGGCACATCTGGCCAAGTTTCGCCATATCTGCCGCGGACAGACAGAGCCCCCAGCCGGCTGTATTTACGCCCTGCGGGTCTGCAACCCAAATATTATCTTTAGGCTGTTTCGACAGCAAAAAGGCCTTTTGCTCCGATGCAGAATGGATCTCTGCATTTCGGTGGGAAGCAATTCCGAGCGGCTCAAACAAAAACCGGTTGGCAAAATCGATCACCGACAGTTTGCTGGCTTTTGTGATGACGCCTGTCAAAATTTGAATGCCGAGCGTGGAATACTTGAATTCGCCGGTAATGCCGGCTCTGCCGCCCAGCAGGTCGAGCGCGGCTTTTGTCCAGTCGCCGCTTGTGCAGACCTTTGTCCACGGCTCGGATTTGTATTTATAGGGTGCAGTCATGGTCAGCAGATGTGCAAGCGTGACCTGCTGAATTGTTTTTTCCCCGCGCTTTACAGGATAATCCGGGAAAAAATCCAGCACAGGTTGATGAATGTCGCGAATACAGCCCTTATCCAAGGCGATACCGACCAGCAGGGACACAACGCTTTTTGTCACTGACATCACATTCAGCGTATCGCACGGCTTAAATCCGTGCCAAGTATCCCTATAGCGTATTTTTCCGTCTTTCAAGGCCTCTATTTCACAGATATTGCCGCACTGTTCGGCAATTTGTTCGTGCAGGGTATAATTCATCATGCGATTTCCTTTGCATAGCCATGCTTTGTTTTGTGCCTTGCCTTTCCGGCAAAGCGGCGTTTTCTGCTGCTTTTGTTTCGTCATTATAGTACCAAACGCCTGTTAAATCAATTCTGTCGTTGTATGATTCTGCCTGTACAGAAACGGGAAAATTTAAAAACCTGCCAAAGAAAAGGCCAGTACCCGGTGATATGGGGTACTGACCTTTTGAAGTGCTTTTCGGAAATCAAAGGACAGGAGGATTCTCTGTCATTTTATGCGTGAATTTTGGAATACGCTAAACCCGCCAGGGGCATTTTCAAGCTGTTGCTTCGCTTCATTTTTGCTTTCTTTTAGCCCATTTGTCATGCAGCTGCTGTGGCACGCACCACGTCCCTGTGAAAATTTCAATATGGTTTTGCTGCTGGCTTTTGCACCAGCTTTTGGGCGAAAAATCCGATCCATACAAAAGCAGCCATCATAGCTGCCTGCTGTACAAAAACAAGGACAGCAGGGCGGGAATAATCAAAAAATACAAATTGCGTATGCAGAAAGAGATAGCCGGCAATGTGATTCTGAAAAAATAAAACGGCACCATAACACGCGACTGCACAGGCGGCAATACGTAGAAAAAGAGATAACCAGGCCGGCGTGCGTGCAGGATTTACCTTTCTGAAAATGTCGAGCACCATGCGCCAATGGAACCCAAGGTGCAGGCCCGTCAGCAGAAATCCCCAGTAGGAAGCGAGCAGATGCGCTGTCCTTGCGAAAGCCAGCCCGTCCCGCAGATTTATAAATGTAAAAACTGTTTTTGATAGAATCATTCCGCTTACCATCAGCAGGACCATGCAGACGAAAAGCAGCAGGTTCAAGGCGGCCTGCACCGCGCGCAGCCGGGCATACTTTCCCTGCGGTAGCGCCCGGTACCAAGCTCTGCTGCATACCTGGTGTATAAGAAAACACGCAAACATACCGGTGCCAAGCCATTCGTGGGCTGCGCCGCCTACAGCGGGATAAGCCATAAGGACGAAAAGAAGCAGAGCCATTGCCAGATCCAGCACGGGCTTGCAGCTGCGTTTGAAATTCATATTTTCCAGCCTTTCCCTGTCAGGCGTATTTTCTCTTATTGCTTTTCACGGCCGGGTCTATTTTGAAAGGGGTGCTGACCATCGAAAAAATTTATTTGTAATAGACCCTTTCTGTGTAGATGCTGCTGCTTCCTAGCGGCCCGCTTTTGATTTATGAAGCAAGCCCAATGCTGGTCAGCCACTTCTTTACTGCGCTTGCCGGCGCCTTTGCCTCGCTGCTGCCCAGAGCCAGGCCGTCTAAAACAGCCGCATTTGGCTCTAGGTCTGCTATGGTGCTGCGCGTATTGGAAAAACCGCTGCCCCCGCTGGTCACAAACGGCACCAGCTTTTTGCCGGACAGTTCATATCTGTCAAAGAAAGTGTACAGAATCATGGGCATATCGCCCCACCAAATGGGGAAGCCGACAAACACCGTGGTGTAATCTTTCATGTTTTCCACCCGGTTTGCAACAGCAGGCCGGGAATGGGGGTCGTTCATCTCTAGTGTGCTGCGTGACTTTTTGTCTGTCCAGTCGAGGTCTGCAGCGGTGTAGGGCTTTGCCGGCTGAATAGCAAAGAGATCTGCGTCTGCAGCCTCTGCTAGTGTTGCTGCTGCTTTTGCGGTTATGCCGGTGGCAGAAAAATAGACCACTAAGGTTTTTTGTTTGTTCATGGTATCGTTCTCCTTTCATGTTTTGTCCGGGCTTTTCAGGAAAGAGTCTTTCCTTTCAGTCAGATTCCTTTGTTTCCTTAAAAATAATGAAATCCAGCTGATCGAGCAGTTCCTGCTTTGCGTGAATCGTATCCAGCAGCCGCAGCCGCTGGCAGCGCAGAAACTTCAGCTTTTCTTCTGTAGAGATGCCGTTTTGCATCAATCGCAGCAGGAAGCTGCGCAGTGTATCAGCTGATGCGCCTGCCTCTAGCAGAAGATTGATTATGCCCACATAGTCCAGCAGCTCTTTACAGTAATCAATGGTGCCGTCTGGCTTTTTGCGGCAGTCAAAAAAACCCTGTACTTCATAGTCATGCAGCTTTTCCGGCGCAATACCGAACTTTTCGCTGGCTTCGGTAATTGTCATGATGCTCTCCTAATAATAAAAAAGTGAGTGTATAGGCAGGCGGAAAATCCGCTCAACCGGTACACTCACATTGTAACTTGCAGGTAATTCTTTGTAAAATACTTAGTTTCTCTGGCTATCATGCTCGATAGGCATGTTTGATTTCCTCTATGAATTTTTGTACGGCCGGGCTGAAAGGCTGGTACTTTTTCCAGACAAGGACCGAGGTGCTGGTAATGGCAGGCGACAGCGGCCGGAAGCAGACGTTGTTGTAGTTGGCAACTGCACCCGCAATGGTAAACGCGACGCCCAGCCCCTGCTCCACCAGAAGGGCTGCGTTGGCCGCCAGGTCACAGGTGCAGTACACGTTCAGATGCTCCGTGTCACCGCCAAACCAGGCCTTGGCTTCTCGCTCTTTCATTCTCTGCGTTACAATCAGCCGACGTGCGCGCAGATCATTCCGTACAATGCAGTCTTTTTCTGTCAGCGGGTCTCCAAATGGAAGAAGAACGCCCCAGACTTCCTTTTGCGGCAGGCGGACGAAATCATATTTCTCAATTTCCACCGGCTCAATCAGCAGCCCGATATCTAAAAGCCCTTTGTCCAGCTTGTCCCGAATAGCGGTTGCAACGCCGGTGTGCAGTTCAAACTGCACCTGCGGAAAGCGGGCAGAATAACTGCGCAGCAGCTTCGGCAGCTCTGTGGCGGCTGCCGATTCTCCGCTGCCAATGGATACTACGCCCGCTATATCGCCATCGTGGCTGGAAAATTCTCGTTCCGTTTTGTCGGCTAAGGAGATCAGTTCTTCGGCGCGGCGGCGCAGCAGCAACCCGGATTCTGTCAGTACGATTTTGCGCTTGCCGCGTTCAAAAAGCTGCGTCCCCAATTCGGCCTCAAGCGCCGAAATCTGGCGGCTGAGAGTCGGCTGGGTGATGTGCAGAATTTCTGCCGCACGGGTGATGTTTTCCTCCCGGACAACCGTCAGATAATAGCGCAGAACCCGAAGTTCCATGATCTTTCCTCCTAGTGTAAAAAGATGAATTGATTATAGCATAAAAATGCCTGTAACAGAAGATTTTTCGTTTATCATGCCTTTTAAGCTCTTATAATAGACAATTTGTTTTTGCCAAGGGAAGCTTTTGTTCCGTGAATAAAGGCGCCGCGGTTTCTCAAAAACCGTGCGCTTGATTCATGGGGGGTACCAGAAAAAGAAAAAGCCGGAGAGCCCTGTTTTCACAAGACTTTCCGGTACTTCTTTTGGTGTCCCTGGGGCGATTCGAACGCCCGGCCTACCGCTTAGGAGAGCCGCCAATCAGCATTTTAGCCGTTATGAATAATCCACTGAATCGCTCAAAGTCCAGTGTTTAACGGTATTTCCAGCAACTCGGATTCTGAATCTTACTGAGGTGTTACGGCGATTTGAAGGTCCTTTGAGCTTTCCGATTGGTGGTTTGTTTGCCGCTCTGCGAAAAAACGGCAGAAGGTTCAAATACAATCTGGTGCAGATATGCACGCCTCATTTCAACTTATCTGTAAGCATTATAGAGGTTCCAGCGGCTTAAAGCAAGGAGCAGTCTCATGAAATGAGGCTGCTCCTTCTAATTTTATACGCTTCCGACGAAAGACTTGATGAGCGTTGCAAATTCAGGATTTGACAAGAGTTGGATGAACTTTGCTTTGTCGCTGTCAGTCAGCTCCGAAGCAGGTGCAGCCGATGCGGCAGGTACTTCCGGCACTTCTGACTTGGAATAAAACTCTGCTTCAAAGCGTTGTGCGTTTGTTGCCCTGTCCTCGTCTAAGATATGTGAATAGACATCCTCAATCATCCGCATCTGTGCATGACCGGAATCACCTTGGACTGACTTCATGTCTCCGCCGTTGAGCTTGAGCTTATAGGTAATGCTTGAATGTCTCAAGCTGTGAAAGACCACCTTGGGAAGACCATTTTCACGGATCAGCTTCGAGAAGCCGCGGTTGATGTAGCTGGCTTCAAGAGGATGCCCGTTTGAGGAACAGAATACCAAATCATAATCGAGATACTCATCTCCAAATAGGTCCTTCATCTCATCAAGGCTTGCCTTCCTTTTCCGCAGCATCTCAGCAACTGTTTTCGGAAGGTAGATACGCCTGACACTGGTTTTGGTCTTGGGCTGTTTCAGAACGAGAGAAGTATTGGTACTTGCGAGCGCAGGCGGGAATTTCTTGATAACGTCTTTCCCGTTCAGAGCCTCCAGTGCCGAGCGGCTCACACGTTGAAGTTCTTTGTTGACATAGATATTTGCGTGGCCTTCGTCGATGCTTTGCTGTGTAATGTCGATACAGTCCCATGTCAAAGCCAGTAGTTCTCCCATTCTGAGAGAACAAGAGAACGCCAAATTGATTGCCAGTGCAATAATATCATCATCGCAGACTTCCAGTGCCTTGAACAGTGTTTCGGCGGTCCAGATTTCACGCTTTTCATGTTCCTCTTTGGGGATGGTGCAATTCACAACAGGATTTCGGGACATCATTTCCCATTTTACCGCCTGGTTAAAAGCATTACGAAGGAGTTTGAAAACCTCACGGATGATATGCACTGAAAGGTATTCATTCTTAGCGTGGACGTATCTGCTGGTGACGCTTTTGACTTTTTGGAGGCTCTGAAAATACTGATCCATAACACGGGTATTGATGTCGTCCAGCTTCATGTCACCGATGATTGGTGATATGTAATTGGTAATCAGCGCCTTGTGGGATTCGTAAGTTGACATTGCCCATGTGTTTACACCGTATATTGACATGTATTCTCGGAGAAGATCATCCAGCGTCTTGGCAGTCGGGACGATGAATGTCCCGCTATCTTGTTGAAACTCAACCTCGGATTTTCTCTTTTTAGCTTCAGCATTGGTGTTAAAGGTTTCCCAACGCTGTCGCTGGACACCGTTTTCATCTACAAAGCGGTAAACAACAGAAAACTTATTTCTACGCTTAATAATAGAAGCCATCTCTTATTCCTCCTTCCCCAAGTCTACGGACGCGACTTTGTGGTAGTGCGACTGTGCTGCATACCACTTTTCAAAACTGTCGATCATGATACGCATTTTTTTATCCACGATGATAATTTCAAATGGTTTCTTTTTGATAAGCCAATACGCATCAGTTTTCCCAATCCCCAGCAACTTGCCCATTTCCATAACGGACATACTGGTTTTTACTCTATGTTCGTTCATGCTGACCTCCTATGTACCAGTTCTGAACCTTATATGTTTTTGTCCAGCCACTCGTCAAAACTCTTTTTTGAAATTCTAATGCTGTTGCCGATTCGCACGGTACGGAACAGACCTTGCTTTACGAAACTGTATGCCGCGGTATGACTGATGCCAAGAATGTCCTGAATCTCGGAAACAGTATATGTCCGTTTTTCAAAGCTCCCAGCCTCGCTTTGCCTTTCACCAGAATCAATCTCCCGATTCAGAGTTTCAATTTTATCTTCAAACATGGCGTATCCTCCTTTCCACCAGAACTTGAATATAGCCAGGTTTCATCCTGGCTATATTCTACGTTCCAACGGCAGAGGCATAAAGGATGCCGATTTTCAAAACGACATCCTTGACATACTCAAAGTTGCTTGTCCAGCCACTCGTCAAAGCTCTTTTTGGAAATTCGGATGCTGCCACCCACGCGGACCGTGCGGAAAAGTCCCTGCTTCACGAAGTTATATGCGGAGGATCGGCTAATACCAAGAATGTCCTGAATTTCATCGACCGTATATGTGCGCTTGATAAAAGGGCTTTCCGAATCAGCACAAATCGCCGGTGTCACGGCAACGTTATTCATCTTTTCTATTTTTTCTTCAAACATCGTTTTTTCCTCCTTTACGGTGCTTCAATTTCTTCAGGGATGTAAATGCCGAGACTGACCTGCAGCGCCTCATCAATCCCGTCCATCTGTTCGCGGGTGACTTTTCCGATATAGCGATCAACGCGCCGTTTGTCGATTGTCTTGATCTGCTCCAGTAGTACTATCGACTGACCTCGCAGGCCGCGTATGCCATCCAGCAAGTAATGTGTAGGTTGCTCTGCTTTCTTCCAAATATTGCTCGTCAATGGTGCGACGATCAGCGTCGGGCAAAAGTAATTGCCCACATCATTTTGAAGGACAAGAACCGGGCGGTTGCCACCCTGTTCGGAGCCAAAAAAAGGATTCAGATTGGCATAGTAAATATCGCCGCGATGAAACGCCCATTCGTTCTTTAACATAAAAGCCTCCGATCTGCTTTCTAAGTAAAGAGGATTCCGGGACGCAATGCCTTCCAGCGCTGCGCCCGGATGTCCTCACATTTTTTATGATTCTGCTCAAATTTGTCCTCGACGCCCTGAGCAAAAGGAAATCATCAGGCGGCAGGTTGCTCCTGCCTCATGGGAATCACTCCCCTCCGAGGATCGCTCCGAGCCGCCCCCATCGCGTGCAGCTGTGGCTGGGCGGAAGTATCGTTGGACTGCTGCGTTTCATGGCCATATTGGGAGCAGCCCAATATTCGCGGCAGGTGTTGATCGCTCCCCTCATAAGAGGATTGTGGCGCACCGCCGAGGTGGCTGGCATTGACTTGCCCGCAGCAGGATAGTACCTGATGATCTGATATTCAGTTTTCAAAGAACAGCGGTTCAAATGAACCGGAGAAAACAAGAACAGAATTTGCATAATTGTTTTGTCCTCTCACTTTCCATTGGGTAATTTTTTGGGAAAAAGATGGATGTCAATCGAAATATTTTTTCAATTCTCTCAAAGCTTGCATTCGTCTATCCTTAAACGCCACGACACTCACAGAGAGAAGCAAGGCAATTTCAGAGTCACTTTTTTCAGGGTATCTAAAATATTTCAAAGTGATAGCTTCCCTGCGCTTTGGGCTCAGCATACTAATCGCATATGGCAGCATATAAACCATGACATTTTCCATGGCTGTCCCTACCACATCGACACTGACATCTTCGATAATTTCATGAAGCGAACCGATTTCCTGATCGCTCAACGACATATCAAGCGAAAGAATACCTGTTTTCGGAAACAGGCGATTTAAATAGCAGTGGTGGCAATATTCTTTGTACCATTCGTTGTACTGGTCTTCAGTTGCTTCGATAAAAATCACATCGTCATCGAGGCAAACATCGTTGTCCAGAAGAACGAAATATCTGCCTTTGCTCTCGTTGGAATTCAGAAAGTGAAAAAAGTCATTTCCATTCATATCAATCCATTCGATATTCTGACCGTTGCAGGAAGCGTCTTTCCAGACTAAATATTTGTAAGACATTATTCGTAATCTCCTTTGAATTTTTGATTTTTTTGAAAGTCAAAAATCCAGAGACTACGGGTATTCAGCCATATAGGGCAGCCAATAAAACATAAAGCCTTCTCCGTTCTGCTCGGAGGCAGTGGAAAAGGCTAAAAAAAGAGCCGTATGAAATCGCTGACGTGCCGTGAAACAGGTATAGTTGTAGAACTATACACAGATTTCATACGGCACTTGGGATGTCAGCGATTTTCATCGGCTCCGGGGCTCATAATGATGTATTCAGTTTTAAGATAATGCTTTTGAGGTCTTAACAGGCCCTCGTTGTCAAAGACAAACGGTAACTCACGATTCTGAACGCGATGTTGTAATCGGACACCTGCCCGCATCGTTTACACTTGGTCTGGACATGGCCTTTTGCGTCGGAGTATATGATTAAGCTCTGGTGATTGCAATATGGGCAATACAGGCTTCGGCTTTCCAGGCCGTCAACCTCTTTTTTTACACGCTTTATCCGGTCGAGGACATCCGGCGGCACACCATTGCTGAAGTCGAGCTTCATTAGAATACCTCCCCCGGATCAGGAAACACATCCAGCGGGTCGCAGTATTCCGATTCCGGGCGCTGGCAGATATAGCCCAGCTGTGTCAGGCGAATAACCAGTGCAGTTCTTGATACTGCAAGAGCATTTGTCAGGTTGTCCAGCACACCGTGATCCATATAGTTAAACCTGCGTCCGTAACGGACCAGAACTTTATTCCCATTAAAGCGGTACATCCAGAAATGCACGGTGCGCGCTGGCATAAGCAGCGCAGCTCCCAGTGTATTTGCCTGCCATTCGCACCAGTCCTCCGCACCATGCAACTCACGGAGCGAATAGCTCTGCTTGTTTGGCAGGTGCTTGAGATAATTCATCTGTGCAGTGCCGCTGCGGTCGGCGCGGAACACAATCTGATGTGCAGCCTCGTGTGCTACAGTGAAACGGCGTCTGCCGTTATGCCCGGTAAGAAGCTCCTTCTCCAAAATGACCGAATCCTTCTTTACCGCGACAATTTCATTTTTCCCATAGCGGTTAAATTCGACATTCACATCCGCATAGGTGGTCAACCCAAGAATGCTGCCATCCTCAGACAGTCTCATGTATGAAACATTCAAGCCCAGATATTTTTCTGCCAGCAAATCAATATTTGTAGGCATGTGATCTTTCTCGTAACCGTCCGCGAAGCAGTCAAGAAGGATTGTGTCGGCCAATTTCTCCAAATCCTGTCTTGCCCAAAATTCCATTGCTTGTCCTCCTTTTCACAGGTCGTGCCTCCCGGCATGGACCCAAACGGAAGCTATTGATATGCTTCCACAAACCATTTACCCTCATCGCAGTAAATATGCGTTTCTTTCCCACGAACCATGATGGTATACCGGATGCCGGTGCCGCCGACCTTAGACGCAACGGCCTGCCGTACATCTTTTACCTTATCAATTTCGTAGGTGTGCCCGTCAGTCCAGGTAATATCCACAGGGCGAATCCGGCCATCGCTGTCCACTTTAAGCGTTACCGGCACAAACACTTTTCTTGCCATATTCCTATGCTCCTTGCTTCAATTCGGATGCCATCAGGCAAACATCAGACCCGGCATGGTAACATTCTGCGCACCGATCTCATGGACCTTGATGTCACCCATCAGGCATGCGTTATATACGGCCCGTTTGCCATAGCGTCTGCGAATGTCTTCAATGGCAGCGTCCATTTTATCCTGCTTTTCCCGTCTGACAGGATCGTCGAAAATTGTCAGCTGCTGCGGACACTTTTCCGGAACGAGGCTGATTGCCCGGACGCAAAGGGCGCGAACCTTGTTCTGCCAGCGGTAGTTGGTCTTAAAAAGATCAAAGCACTGTTCCGCAATCTCTTTCGGGCTGCGTGTCGCCATCTCCAATGTTGTCTGATACTGCTTATAAAACAAGCTGTTGTCTCTGAGCATGATCTGAACGCCTTTGGCCAAAAAGCCATTCACACGGAGGCGGTGACCAACATCCTGAGAAAGTTCCAATATTACACGCCAGACTTCCTCATTATCCAGAAGATCAGATACGCAGGTCACGCCGTGGCCAACTGATTTAATTGGTGCTTCCCAGCCATCCGTCATAACGCGGGAAGTATCCGTGCCGGACGCATAATGCCAGAGAGCTATTCCATTGACGCCGAGCCAGCCTCGCAGATACTCCGGCGCTGTGGCAGCGATGTCCCCGATAGTGTGTATACCATAATTGGCAAGTTTTTTGGTTGTGGCAGGGCCGCAGTAAAGAAGATCAGAGGCAGGCAACGGCCAGACCAGTTCCCGGAAGTTGCCATGTGTGATGACTGTCATTGCATCAGGTTTCTTCATATCACTGCCGAGTTTTGCGAAGATTTTATTGAAAGAGACGCCAATGCTAACCGTAAGGCCAAGCTCGCTTTTGGTTGTTGCCCGAATTTCTTCTGCCGTAGCGACCGGGTCAAGGCGGCAGCCGGTGAGGTCAAGCCAGCACTCATCCATGCCATACGGCTCCATTCGGTCTGTGTACCGGAGATAGATTTCGTGGGCAAGCTTGGAATACTTGAGATACTGGTCGTACTGGGGCGGTACGACGATCAGATCACGGCAGCATTCCCGCGCCTGCCAGATAGCCATTCCAGTTTTCACACCGGCTTTCTTCGCCAGTTGGGATTTTGCAAGTACGATGCCGTGCCGTGTCTCCTGACTGCCGCAGACAGCTATTGCTTTCCCGCGCAGGGTCGGGTCAAGCATCTGCTCAACAGAAGCATAAAAGCAGTTCATGTCACTATGCAGGATTGCTCTTTCCAATGTCAGCCCTCCTCTCGTAACTGCCGGTCAAATCGGAAGTTTTATTCTGCGCGTCTATTGACAGAAGCAAACTTCCGATATACTATTAACACGAAGTCATCTTCCGGTGCTTTTCATTATAGCAACATACGGAAGTTTGTCAACATATAATCGGAAGTTACGACAAAATTTTTTTGAAAGGCAGGACAACATGATGACATTTGGTGAGAAGGTCAAGGAAGCGCGTCTGGCCCTGAATATGTCCCAGACGGAGCTTTCTCAGATTACCGGCATTTCAGAGCGTTCTCTCTATACCTATGAACAACTTGGAACGATCCCTCGCTCCAGTAACATCAAAAAGATTGCCGAGGCTTTGAAGGTTTCCGTCACTTATCTGATGGATGAAGATGAAGCTGATAAGAATAAACACATCGAGCAGGATCAATTCATTGCAGATGCCAAAAAGGAATTTGGCAGCAAGGGGGCCAGAGAGGCGCATGAGATTCTGAACCGCACCGGAGCTTTGCTGGCTGGCGGTGAGTTGGACGACAGCGCCAAAGAGGTTTTCTTTCAGGCACTCATGGAAGTCTATCTTGATTCCAAGCAAACGGCACGCGATAAATTCACACCGAAGAAATACCGGAAGCACCGCAGCAAGTCCTGAATATGGTACAGCACTTCTGAGATAATCAGAATGTAGCCGTGGGGGTATTACCCTCTTTTTCAGTAGAACGGCCCTAAATACCTGAAGGCAGGAGGTGGTTTGTTTGGCTGCTACTGCGTACATCATTGATGTCGTAAACAAGTTGGTTGAAAAGTATGGAACCAGGGACCCATACGAATTGTGCCGTGCACTCGGCATCAAGATTCATTACATAGATATGCAGAAAAAGCTAAAGGGCTTTTTCTTTTACCAGTCACGCCAAAAAAACATTGTTATTGACTGCAACGTTAATAAGGTTCTTGAACTTATCCTTGTGGCTCATGAGCTGGGACATGCCGTGTTGCATACCGAGGTTGCGCTCATGCATGGTTTTCAAGAGATGGAAGTGCTCGAAAACCGTCAGGACATGCCGGAGGAAAATGAAGCCAATATATTTGCTGCCGAGCTCCTTCTTGATGACAAAACTGTTTTGGAGCATCTCAGCGAAGAATCATTTTTTGAGGCCGCCAGTGCGCTTTATGTTCCAGCGGCACTTTTGGATTACAAATTTATGATATTGCGTTCAAAGGGGTATAGGCTAAACACGGTCAATATGCGGAAAAGCGATTTTCTGCGCGAAGATTTGGGCGCATACGACGCAAATATAGACCGCTTTCAGGATTGAAAAAGAAAGGCATATTTATGATCTACGCATGTGAGAATTGCCATTTTCTCTTTAATGATGGCAAAGAGGCAGACCGTTGCCCAGACTGCGGGAAACGGAATATTCGCCCAGCCACGGCAGATGAGCAGGCAGAGTATTGGCGCTATCAGAAGGAATTCAGCCGAGGGAAGCCCACAGCAGAACGTCTGATTCATGAAAGCAGATGGTAACATGACGGAAGAAATGACTATTCCAGATGAACAGCTTGGAATCATTGTAACAGAAAGAACGCCGGTAGAATGCCTGGATATTCCGGTTCGCGCAATGCGCGTTCTTAAGCAAAATGGATTCCAAACCGTCTCCGATGTGATCGGCAGGACCAGTTCGGATTTATATATGCTGGACTTCTTCGGTTGGAGAAGTTTTGAGAAACTCGTAGAAGAGCTTGATGGCAATGGCTTTGATTTAATGGACTGCAATAAAGAGCTATATCCGACAATTAACGACTATCTCACAGAATGCCGAAATAATTATGTCCAATATTTCTACGTTGAGAGTGAGATGTCTTAAACATAAAGGTTTTATGATTCGCGAAATGCTGCGATAACGCAGCAAATTAAATATTATTCTTGCATTATTGCAGCACAAGTGATAAAATAATATTGGGGTGCAGTAATGGAAAATATAGGAATATTTTTACGACAAATAAGGCTATCGCAACAGCTTAGCCTAAAAAATGTGTATAAGCAGACAGGGATCAGTGATTCTATACTCAGCCGGATAGAGAATGGGGATAATAAGGAACCTTCACCCACGGTGCTTCGCCAACTTTCAAATCTCTACGGAATAAAGATTGTTGAATTATATATTATGTGCGGATACATAAAGCGAGAAGACCTTGCAGACTATCAACAATGCTTTCATGGTATGGAATCCCTTACTGATGAGGAAAAAGATCTAATTCAAAACGAGATCATCATTTTTGGCAAAAAGAATGGAGCGGTATCAAAATGATCTACAGATTAGGTGAATTGTTTTGCGGCCCAGGTGGCTTGGCTTGGGGTGCAACACATGCTGATATTGGCGACCCGGAATATGGTATTGTTCATCAATGGGCAAATGATTATGACGAAAACACATGTAAGACTTACAGGAATAATATATGCCCAGAAAATCCCGCAAGCGTCTACCACGCCGATATTCGTAAATTCGATTTGACAAACCTTGCGCCTATAGATGCGCTTGCATTTGGTTTCCCATGCAATGATTATAGCGTTGTAGGAGAGCAGAAGGGAATGGACGGTGTATTCGGCCCTTTGTACTCTTATGGTGTAAAAGTGCTGAAGCAATATCAGCCGATGTGGTTTCTCGCAGAAAACGTTGGTGGATTACGAAATGCAAATGACGGGAAAGCATTCACAAAAATATTGGATGAAATGAGGAAAGCAGGCTATACGCTGTATCCGAATCTATATAAATTTGAGACTTATGGTATCCCGCAGGCGCGCCACCGTATAATTATCGTAGGAATTCGAAATGACATAGATGTTGTTTTTCATGTTCCATCTAATGTGCCATATGCAAATGTCGATAACAGTTGCCGGACAGCATTAGAGGTGCCGCCCATTCCTGAAGATGCGCCAAACAACGATCTGACAAAGCAGTCAGCAACGGTTGTCGAAAGGTTACAGCACATACTTCCTGGCCAAAATGCGTTCACTGCTGATTTACCTGAACGTTTGAAGTTGAACATTTCAGGTGCCCAAATTAGTCAGATATACAAACGCCTTGATCCCAATAAACCTGCGTATACTGTGACTGGAAGCGGCGGCGGCGGAACCCATATTTATCATTGGGCTGAGCCACGCGCATTGACAAACAGGGAACGTGCACGTCTCCAAACCTTCCCAGATGATTATATTTTTGAGGGAAACAAAGAAAGTGTGCGCAAACAAATAGGCATGGCTGTTCCCTGCAGAGGAGCAAAGATTATCTTTGAGGCTATTTTGAAATCCTTTGCAGGCGTGCCTTATGATTCGATGCCAGCAAATATTGACGAATAAAAGAAGTGCCTGTAGAATGAAATCTGCAGGCACCTCTTTTATTTTAGTTATAGGGCGGTGAAAGAATGATAACTGAGCGTCTGGCAGAAACAATATTATTCTCTCCTCTGGCTGGGGATGTAAATGAATTATATATTTTGTCGGGATATGCTACCCCCAATATGCTCTCTTGGTATATTAAGAACATATACCATCGAACAAGGATTCCAATTAAAATTCATCTGATCGTAGGTATGGTTCCTTTTGATCGGTTGAGCGTAAGCGTTCACGAAGGATTTGTCCAGATTATTTCATCTGAGCTTCCACATGAGGTGGAAACGCTTGAATGTAGCTATATCTGTGAACCCCCAGCAGTACATTCGAATCTATACATATGGGCAAAAGATGGAATTCCAACACGAGCATTTATGGGATCAGCAAATTTTGTGCAAAGCTCATTCGTAGGCCATCATCGACAAGAAGTGATGGATGATTGTAATCCCATTGATGCTATGCAGTACTATCAAACGCAGGTTGGAAGAAGCATATACTGTAATCATGGTGAAATTGAAGAATACATAATTCTTCAGCCCACGCATCCCGTTCTCGATATGGAAAGTAATCTAATCGATGATGTTACACATCTTGCCAATGAGGGTATTGCAAGCGTGACATTAAGTCTGATAACACGACTTGGTGAACCGGGACGGCATTCTGGACTAAACTGGGGCCAGCGCCAAGGCCGTGAACCAAATGAAGCATATATTTCACTTCCAGCTAAAATAGCAAGAAGTGGTTTTTTCCCTCTGGAGAAACGTCACTTTACAGCTCTTACCGATGACCGAAAGCAACTGACACTTCGTATTGAGCAACAAAACGATAAAGCTATAACTACACCTGTAAGGAATAGTGATCTTGGGGAGTATTTCCGAAATCGCCTTGGCCTTGCAAATGGAGCTTTTATTACTCGTCAAGATTTGGAGCGTTATGGAAGAACGGATGTCGTGTTTTATAAATTAGATGATGAAACATATTATATGGATTTTTCCAACTAAAAAGCAGTGCCGAGTTTATTCTCGGCACTGCTTTTATCGCACAACATCGTGTTACATCAATGCGGAATGTAGTTTAGAATATTTCTTAATTTTGCGAAAATGCCGTTTGGCGTTACTTCTTGGTTCAGTTGATCATTAGAATCGTGAGGGGCTTGTTCTACTGATGACGGAATACTGTCAATGATTTCAAGAGTACTTAGCTCAGTATAGGGATTGCGATAATTGTCTGTTAAAGCAGAAGGTGGTTCATGAGAAGTAACGTAGTCAACCAATGATTAAGGTGTTTATATAAATGCTTGAATTCTATTCCGTAATTATCTGCTTGCAGAATCGTGTGAGTTCCCGGAAGAATCGTCCCCTTTGAAAGTTCTATGGTGGTTGCACATCCTTTGCAGAGCTTTTTAAGAGAAACGGCTCCTTCATAGCTCACCTCACCGGTGGGCTTATCTGTTTTTCTATCCCACGAAACGGAGAACATTACATATAGATGAGACAAATTGTTGCCCCGCTGGCGGAAATTGAGCTTATTCCACTCAATAAGCATCCAGCGTCCGCCCTTCCGTGTGCCTTTTACATCAATGCGCCATCCATTGATGACGGCATCTTGATCGTCCCACTTCCCGCGAGGGTAGTAGTTGAAATCCAATGGGACATCTATTCCGTAATTCTCTTTAAGCATTTTGGCAAAAGCGATTTCTGCAATCTTGCCAATCAGATTATCCCGTGCTATCTCCGAAGTTGATCGAGCTTTGGTTGTGATCTGGCCAAATTCTATTGACTGCTGAGTTGGGGCGCTTTTAAAAGAAAACTCCATGCACTGTTGAAGTTCCTGCTGGGTGAGCACGATGTTTTTAACATTGAGCACGGCTCTTCATCTCTCTTCCGCTTTGCAGCAGTTCACCGCCTTGATAATTTCGGCAATGCAGTCTGGCAAGTGCTTCCTGATCTGCCACTCCCAGAACCGCAAAACACTCCAGCCGGATTCTTCCAGCTGTCGGTTGACCTCTTGATCTCGTTCCATATTGCGTTCAATCTTGGGTACCCAGTAATCACGGTTTGATTTTATGCGATTTTGCCGGTTTTCCCAGTCATAGCCGTGCCAGTAATCAGAATCACAGAAAACTGCAATTTTATATTTTGTAAGCACTATATCAGGTTTTCCTGGCAGAATCTTATAATTTTTTCTGTAATGGATTCCCTCGTGCCAGAGAGCCTTGCGAAGCGCCAACTCAATGGTGGTATCTTTGCTTTTAATTGCCTGCATATTTCTGCGGCGTTGCTCGGGAGTAAGATCGTCCATGACAATTATTCACCTTCCGGTTCCTGTTGTTCGTCTTTCACATCGTAATACACAACATTGTCGGGAAGCTTTATGTTTGGTACCCAAAGTTCTCTACCGCCCCATCCTTTTCTGCCGGTCATTTTGTAAAGCGTCAAAACGACCTGTTTGGAATAGGAAGCCCCCAATGACCAGTCGTTCGGTGACAGCAAAGCGCCCGTACCTTTTGCAACGTCTCTGCCGCGCCGCACAATAAGGATGCCCTGTGCGGCAGGTGCCTCTGCAAGCATTGTGTCCAGAACTGAAACAAAGCTGGCAGTATTAAAATCGTCATCTGATGTAATGTGGCTGAAAATCTCTTTCATTAGCCGCAGATTGACTTGATAAGACGGCTCTGCATCTGCAAAGGGTGCCAGCAGGCTGTCCAAATCGGTAATGGTGTTATTATCTGGGTTGAAGGGATAGTAATTGGTGCCGCCGGACAGCATGAATACTCTTTTGTTGTCCAAAACATTTGCGCGGGTTGGATTAAGTCCCTGCGGATAGTATATTTTGATATGCTCACTGCCGCTTTCGACTTGAGCAATAATCGAATTGTTGGTTGCGTTAATATCCGAAAAGAGCTTATACAGTGGCTCATCAATGTAAACCCGCATCATGCCGGGATCACGGTCATAGCCAAACATACGGCTGTGCTGCCACATGGTATCAGCCTGCGGTTTTTTGCTGGTACGGGTATAGTAAATTGTGTGCAGGGATGGAAACGTGACACCACGGCCAAGGGTGTTGCCGCCTATCACGATATTGGAGCCTGCCGAGTATTCCTCACTGGAAATATCGGTTTTTCCATTCATCACAAGTACCTTGATGCTACCGCTGTTTAGGAGCAGTACTACCTGAGCATATACAGCTTCAAAGCTGCTCTTATCTGATTTCTGCGGACTAAGCGCATCATACTCTTGTCTTAACTCTTCTTTGAAATCATTCTCCAAATGCTCACGGCACCATTGCAGTTCGTCCAACGCTTCTTTGGCATAACGGCTGTGAACGGCCTGACGGACACTGGGGTGAATTAGGCAGTTTGAGACTGTACCCCCGCAAGATAATATCTGTCCGGACACAGCCAAGTGATGAAGCACGACGTTGTGTATGGGATTCTTAAGCTTTTCCAAGAAGCTGATGCAGTCCGCAGTTTTGTTTTTAGGAAAGAAAAAGTCACCGCCGAGGTATCCATCTCCCGGCTCGAAATAGTAGGTAAAATAGGGCCTCCAGCCAGAAGCGAGTGTCTGAAGAAGAACTGCTTGTGGTGTACCTGTAACTTGTAGATAAATACTGCTGGATGCCCCATTTTTTATCGAATCCAGATACCTGTTTATTGATGACTGCCGACCTCGATTTACAAGTGTGTTGAGTGAGGCCGCATCTGCCTCGTCATCTACAATAAACAGTGGATTTCCTTTCATGAAACCAGTTGAAGCAAATACATTTGCCCATAAGCGCAGGGTCCTATAATTCTTTTTAAGAACAATTATTGCCGGACGCAGAAGACTATTCTCAATAAAAAGACCAGAATCATTTTCACCGCAAATGCAAAAATCCGGCAGATCGGCCTTCACACGTGATAAGGTCTGCTGTTGAAGTGCAACATTGTCAGTTGTCAATAAAACAAAGGCGGGAAATCCCAAATCGGCCGCCTTGCACATAATGCCAAACATTTGCCCGGTTTTTCCTGACTGAACATTTCCAAACAGCAACCCTATCTCATGACTGCAGAAAGAAAATGATCTTATATAATTTTCTCCAATATTTTCAGCTGTTGAAGAAATAGATTCAGCCAGTTTTGGATTTCCACGGTCAGTAATCAGTTTTAAGTATTTTTTTAAGAATGGCATTTATTTAATCGGCCTCCTCACTGTTGGCACCAGCATCATCTGGCGCAGCTTCGAAGGATAACAACCAAACATCGAGAAGGGCACCTTCTTCATCTTCTCTTTTTTGATTGGTTTTCGTTAATACAATTGTGTTACACCCATAGGCAGTTAACATTTCTTTGGTTATCATACCCACGCGATCAGTATCGGCTTGTGTGTCATTCACAGGTGTAACAAGCCCGGCAGATGCAAGCCGCCCTTTGATCCAGCGGCCCATAATTAGTTCGTCGCCCACAGCACTAAACTGCTTATTGCCGTCACTTGTTGTGTGTGCTTTGAATGTATATCCATCGTCTGTTACAACAAAAAAGGGAACGTTTTTAATTGGATAACCATCAAGTTGTGTGATCTGCTTACTCACCGTAAATTGAGTTTCATACCAGTCTCTTGACTTTCTTGCACTTCTGGGTGCCGCATAACTTACATTCAAATTTGACTTTGTAAAATGCTTACCATCATCCATTTTCCGTTCTGCAAAAGCAGGTACTTTTATTGGTAGTTGAAATGAAACAGGTGTCTTGTGATGCTGATAAATGTCAACCTCTGCCTGGGGAATCTGCGAAACCATTTCTATACCGGTCAACGATGTATTAACTTCACGGATAAGTGGCATGTCTGTCGTGTCAATAATGTTTGAAGAACACGTCGGAGCATTTATCTTCTGCATAAATGTTGCGGCTTCTGCGCATTCTTCGGAATCATTTGATGTTGCCGACAGCTCATATTGGCGCCGATTTGTTGCCTCTAATTTGATTACACCAAGATTTGCGGAGCCGATAATACAGGAGAATGGTGTACCGTTCTTGTAAAAAAGATAAAGCTTTCCATGATATTTGAATGCCTTTACAATACGGACTTCTCCATGCCCGGATTGTTTCAACTTTTCATCTAAAGCAATTGCAGCATGGTATGAACTTTCGGGCATTCCATCTACATAATACATACCTATTGTAAGGTGAATATCGAGATTCCTGTATTCATCCGATAGACGGCTTAATTCTTCGACAGATGCCCGAGAAACGTATCCGACTGCTATATCGACACGATCCGATGCTTCTATTTCTCTGTGAAAGCAATCAGCAATGGATTCCCGGTCTGTTGGCATCCCCAGAGGGAGGATACTTGAATATAAGAACTTCATGGTCAATCTCCTTCCCGAAAATACGTATACTTATTTTTATTATACAGCAGTTTGTTTCATAGGCATAGCACTATTTCACTATTACAGTTCGGCAAGCAGGGCAAGGTGGTACCAACCTTGCCTTTTGCTTGTTGTGGGCGACGCCCCCAATCCCCTTTGATCGCATGATTTCATCATGCGGCTGCGCATCCTTCGGACGCTATAATGCTGAGCTTGCTGAGCTGAGAAAAGCAAAAAAAGAACGCGGATGTCTGCATCAGGAATGATACAGACATCCACGCTCTTTTTTAAGGTTTATTGTCTTCCGTGTTCCGGTTCCTTTTCATCGACCCGATCTGTTCTCTCCAGGATTCGATCAATATTGGCTTTGGCCATTGTCAGTTCTTTCATTTCTTTTCTGGCTGTCTGGTAATTCGGGTATGCCGTTTTCTTTGCGGCCAGAAGCTCCGCGTACTCGGCGCGAAGGCTTTTTATGGTTGGCAATTTTTTCAGGCCCAGTTCATCAAAAGCTTTCTTTGCCGCCTTATGCAAAAGAATATCTGCCTCATGCTCAACAAGATATTTTTTCGAGTAGCCCGACTTTTGATAACCGTCAACGACCGCGTGTGTGCGCGCATAATTGGCGACATGCGTTTCAAGGACGGCGATCTCCGCCATACGCTTTTCTGCCGACTTGATCTGCGCCGCCAAGGCATTGTAGCGGTCAACAGATTCGGCAGTTTTTGCGGCAAGATCATCATATTGCAGCAGCTTTTTTTCGGTGAGGTAGTTGACCGTTTTGGCCATTTCCTTGAGATTATATTTCCCAGCATACCTCTTGAAGCCGCCGCCTTTTCCGGAGCGCATCTGCGCTTCAATGTCGATCAGCAGATTAAACGGGCGCACCGTCTGCTGATATGCCATTTTCTTCTTAGGCGTATGCTGACGTTCACCAGCGATGACCGCTTTAATTTCCGCCTCCGAGTAACCATCGCCGAGGGAGCGAAGTCGTATACTCTGCTTTTGGCCATGGCCGGTGAAAGATACGTTTGCCCCTTGCTTTACTCCATACCCATCAGCCTGAATCAAGGACAAAAAAGCCTCGTAGGATTCCGGCTTCTTAGCAAGAGCTTTATCGATGGCTTCTCGCAGCTGCTCACGATGAGAGGGCTTCACCTGCTCACCGAGCCATTTGTTATAGCTGTTCCGCGCATGGCGTTTCGGCTGCTCGATGATAGAGTATCCATGCTCAAAGCAAATGATGTCACTGAGCTTTGCCACGGCGCGGCCGGAGCCAAGAAAGTCCCGGAACTTGTACCGGCAGTCAATCGTCGTAGAATTCCAGATGATGTGATTGTGGATGTGGTGTTTATCAACGTGGGTGCAGACCAAGAAAGCGTGCTTTCCCTTTAGAAAACGCGAGGCAAATTCATAGCCGAGCTTGTTTGCATCTTCCGGCGTGATCTCTCCCGGACGGAAAGACTGGCGTACCTGGTAAGCGATCACATCGCTTTTCTGCTCTCGACCAGTTATAGATTTATACTGCCTTTTGGCAAAAAGGAATTCGGCGTCGGCAGTATGCGGATCGCATCCATACGAAGAAATAAAAGCCCCGCCGTCGGTCTTTTCCGGATTCTTTGCATAATCTGTCCTGTCGCTGAGACACTGTGCGACGGTTGCTCCCTTGTTCACGTGCATGGAGATAATTCGAGTGGTCGCCAAATTTCTTTCCCCTCTTTCAAAAATAATTGTCCAGAAACAGCCTCCAAAAGACATATAGATATTGGAGGCGATTTAGATGAAATACGATTTCCGCGAAATGCCAGTGCTGAGATTCGCAGTTTGCTGCGGCAGGACATTGACGGCCCCAATATTTTCGCAACCGAAGAAATCATGGAGGCTATGACGGTTCGCACAAAACGGGACCCAGCGAAAATGTCAGAAATTAACATACAAAAAAGCTGGCAGGAATTTCTTATGTATTACAAACCGGATATGTAAAAAAGGCGGGAGGCTCACACCTCTCGTCTTTTGCTGACAGCCTGATTATTGATAAACTCTGTCCTGTATTGCAAACCTGATCTGCTGGATGATGCCCAGCAGCCACGCCGCAGCCATGGGAATGCCAACAGGACTTACCAGGAAAGCAATCACCAGAAGAATGATGCCGTTCTTTGGAGAATAGGTTGCCAGAACCGCTATTCCCAAGATACCGATCAGGGCGGAGAAAATTCCGAAGACCCAGGCGGTACAATAGAGCAGGCCGGAACAGAACCAGACAAAAATACAGAGCACTGCAATCACCGGCGCGCAAAGGATTTTCAGCAGTATCTTCATATTCAAAACCTCCTATTTCTTCTCTTGAACTGAGCATATCGAAATACCGGATGGATTGCAAGGATGTCAAAAGAAGAAGACGGGGACGCTCTGCACTTCTGCAACCGTCCCCGTCAGATGGATTAAATAGTCCATTATCGGATGTTTGCAAGTCGAGTGAGGATAGCATTCGCCGCCCGCCAGATGAGTTCCTGATTCCGGAGAATATCCTCCATGTCCGTATCGTAGGCGCGGCCTGACGCATTCATGCGCCGTGCCATCTGGTTGATATTGTTACTGGTACGCCGGAGCAGCGAAATCATCGAGCCAAGTTCCGGAAGTTCAAGCTTAACGACATAACCGTCCATTGCCATCTTCCGAAGATATGCTCCCATGTTCTGTGTACCAAACTGGCGCATTTTTTGGTCTATCAATGAACGTTCCTCCGGCGTAACCCAGAATTTCACTTGAACATTTCGCGGTTGATTCTCCATCTTATCGCTCCAGCTCCTTGCTCTTTACCACGGGCGTCGGCTTTGCGACGGCAGGCGCAGCCTGCAGCTTATCCCGCACCGAAGGCTTGTGCTGGCGCAGAGGATGAAATCTGTCCTCATCCGCAGTGATCGTGGCAAACAGCCCCTTGCGACCATCAAGGCCGGTAAAGCCGATACTCTGGAACGGCAGCATGTCCATGAGCCTGTCCATGTGCTTTGACGTTGCACGCGCGGCAAAATCGGGTGAAATCTGCGCCATGAAATGTGTGCCGTTGGGGCTGTTCGGCTTCATCGGTTCCTGCAGCTTTGCCAGAATCTGTGTTGCCTCATGCTGCACATCTTCTTTCGTCAGCGGCTGGGTCAGCAGGAAATCATGCCTCGCCTGCGTCGTGAACAAATCTACAAGGCCGGGATGCGCTCTATCGACAACAAACTCACGATTACGATCATCGCCCCAGGCATCCTTATCCTCATAGACCGGGACCGTCATTGCCCATCTTTTGTTGTCGTCGGAAATACGGCCGTCCCAATCTTTGCAGCGCACCGTGTTGGACAGCACAAAAAGAGTACGGTCATAACCGTACTGATCGACCACCTGCTTGACAGCGCCATGTCCAAGAGCATTGTTCCGGTAATTGTCTGCAATCGCCGTGTCTACGGCATCCCGGCAGGCAATATTGGTTTTGTGGGAAGCTCTGTACTGTTCCAGTTCTCCATGCTCATGAGCATAGGACGCCGGATAGCGATACACGGGCATATTCAGGATAGCAAGCTGCCGTTCCTTCTCCTGCTGGAGAAGCGAATCCGCTCTTGAGGAAACACAGGCCTGGACAATCGCCATGTGGTCGGTTTCAATCTTTTCAAAATCCTGAAACACATCATCCAGCGGAGCTTTGGAAACCAGCAGCGCGGACGCCTGCTCCATGCTGAGATCGTTGTATTCCAGCGACAGGAGAATATCTTCGCGCACCGTATATTCATAAGTGCGCTTCAGAATTTCCTCCGGCGGCTGCGAGAGAAGCCATGAACGATACGTCTCCTGCTCCGCATACATTTTCTCATACAGCGCCGTGTTCAAACCTTCCAGCGCCTTTTCCTGATGCTCGGCGTCGCTGCTTTGGTAATAAGCGATTTCATGCTCATTCGTGTCTCCGAACTCACCGATGACAATATCATCAATGGCCTTGCGCGTTTCCGGGTCAGCGGCCATAACCTTGAACATAAAACCGGAGGAGCCGCGGTCCGGCAGCTCCTCATGGACGGTTTTGATAAACTCCTTGGGATCAGTAAAAAACTGCTGTTCCCCATTGGAATAGGATGCGGTGCCAACAACAATAGACATTTATAATACCTCCTCATGAGATTTTTGCTTTTTCTCTGTGCCAGCAGCAGGAAGGGTGCGTTTTAACCCATCCAAAACAGAAGGACGGTCACTTTTTGCGAGAACCTGTTCCGGCTCCCGTGAGTGACCGTCCATGTTCAGAATGGAATCCAGTTCAACGAGCCGCGCGGTTTTCTCCCGTAGCTCCGCTTCCTGCGGAAACGGTTTGCCGACCTCGGCTTTGGCTGCTGCCTGCTGCTGAAACAGGTTTTCAAGCTGTGCTTTTACGCTTGCAAGTCTCTGCGGCATTTGCGCGAGCGCATTGTCGATGCGGATGAGATTGCCGCGCGGGTCCTTGCCCAGTTCCACGCGATGGGTCATTTCGCCCTTGAGCGTGAGTACATAGACATTCTGAAAGGCATCAAATGCAAGCTGCATCTTAAATCCGCGATAGCTGCCCACTTCCACGGGGTCATGGCCCTTGACCTCCTTGCAGGCATCCATCAGTGCAGCGCCAGCGTTTTCCTTGTCAATCAGATGATCTCCCCGCACCTCCATCCCAGCAAAACCGTCTTCCGGGTGGGGATGCGCCGCCAGAGTTGCCATATCGGCCTCTAACCCTTTGATGAAGCCTTTGTTCTGTTCGATCTGCTCCGGGAAGTATTCGAGCAGATTATCCTCCATGCGGTACTGCTTGCTCTGGTGGTCGGCTTTCATGATTTTGAGCTTGCTGACCTCAACATCCAAATCCATACGCTCTTTGATGCGTGGATCACCGGCGCACAGCGCCTTGATCTCCGCGAACGACAGCGCCGTTTCATCCACATCCTCACAGGAACGCACCGGTGATTTTGAAGTCATGATCTGTGCGATAAATTTTTGCTTGTTTTCGACAGTCTGCCACAGATAGGCGTCAAACGTGCCTTCAGTGACATATCGGCAGACATGAACTTTTTTGTTGTGGTTTCCTTGACGCTCAATGCGGCCTTTGCGCTGAATCAGATCTCGCGGCCTCCACGGGCAGTCCAAATCATGGCTGGCAATCAGACGATCCTGGACGTTGGTGCCCGCGCCCATTTTGGCGGTGCTGCCGATCAGAACACGCACCTGCCCGCTGCGAACTTTCCCGAATAGCTCTTTCTTCTGAACGTCCGTGTTGGCATCATGAATAAATGCTACCTGTTCGGCGGGAATCCCTTTCTCGATGAGTTTTTGCCGAATGTCGGTATAGACTGTAAACGCTGGTTCGGGGTCAGGCAGTTCAATATCGGTTTCCAAAGCGTGGATTTCCGGGCTGTCCAGATTACCTCCCGCCGTCTTGGCTGCACGGTTCACCGAAGTCGCCGCCCTGGGCGTGGAAATATCGCAAAAAACGAGTTGGGTCAGCTTGTCGGCCTCGCCATCTTTCCAGAACTGAACGATGTTGTCCACACACTGGTTTACTTTTGTTCCCGGTTCATCCGGCAGCATATCATTGAGAATACGCTGGTCGAGGCCGAGCTTTCGCCCATCGGAGGTAATCTTGAGCATATTGTCAACGGATGGGTCAACCGCGCCGCTGTGTACCACTGCGGCGCGCTCTGACAGCGCCTGCACCATTTCCTGTTGGTGTTCCGTAGGCTTGGAGGCATAGGTGTGATACTCAACCTCCGGTGTAGGCAAATGGAGCTGATCGGCTGTCTTGATGTCGGCAACTTCCTTGAACATATTCATAAGCTCCGGCAGATTGAAAAACTTTGCAAACCGTGTACGCGCCCGATAGCCGGTGCCTTCCGGGGCAAGCTCCAGCGCCGTGACCGTTTCGCCAAAGCGTGAGGCCCAGCAGTCAAAATGGCTCATACCGAGTTCCTTCAGCCGGTCGTACTGTAAATATCGCTGGATAGTATACATCTCGGTCATGCTGTTTGAGATCGGCGTGCCTGTGGCGAACACTGTGCCGCGATTGCCGGTCAGCTCGTCAAGATACCGGCACTTGGAGAACATATCACTGGACTTCTGCGCATCTGTGGTGGAAAGCCCGGCCACATTACGCATTTTGGTATAGAGAAAAAGGTTCTTAAAATTGTCTGATTCATCCACGAACATGCGGTCGCAGCCGAGCTGCTCAAAGGTCACAACATTGTCTTTCCGAGAATCCGCCTGCAGCTTTTCCAGCCGTGCTTCCAGCCCTTTGCGGGTGCGCTCCAACTGCTTAACCGTAAACCGTTCTCCGCCGCTGCTCTGCACTTCGTCTATACCGTCCGTGATCTCGTCGATCTGCTCTTGAAGGAGCCGTTCCTGACGCTCAGGGCTGATGGGAATTTTCTCAAACTGCGAGTGGCCGATGATAATGGCGTCGTAGTCGCCGGTAGCGATGCGGGCGCAGAACTTCTTGCGATTGTGGGTTTCAAAATCTTTTTTGGTGGTAACAAGGAGGTTTGCGGAGTGGTAGAGCCGCAGAAACTCTGATGCCCATTGCTCTGTCAGATGGTTCGGCACCACGAAAATGCTTTTCTGCGACAAACCGAGGCGTTTGGATTCCATACAGGCCGCCACCATTTCAAAAGTCTTGCCTGCGCCAACTTCGTGTGCCAGCAGTGTATTACCACCGTAAAGCACATGAGCGACGGCGTTTTTCTGATGGTCGCGGAGTTGGATTTCCGGGTTCATACCGGCAAACGTGATATGGCTTCCGTCGTATTCGCGGGGGCGGGTGCTGTTCATTTCCTCGTTATACTGCCGCACCAGTGCCTGACGGCGTTCCGTGTCCTGCCAAATCCAATCTTTGAAAGCATCCCGGATTGCCTGCTGCTTTTGGGCGGCGAGTGTGGTTTCTTTGGCGTTGAGAACGCGCCGTTCCTTGCCGTCCGGGTCCTCCACGGTGTCGTAAATGCGGACATCGCGCAGATTCAGAGAATCTTCGAGGATGCGGTAGGCATTTGCCCGGTCGGTGCCGTAGGTGACAGTGGCCGCCACATTGCCGTAACCGACATTGCTCTTGCCGCTGATGTTCCACTCGGCTGTATAGGAGGAGTAGTGTACCTGAATGTTTCTGCGAAGATAAAAGGGCGGGTTGAAGGTTTCCTCCATGAATTGCTGGATATACTGCTTGTCGATCCACGTAGCGCCAAGACGGACTTCAATTTCAGAGGCGTCCAAATCCTTGGGTTGCGCCTTTTCCAACGCCTCCACATTGATCCGGTATGCCGGGTCCTTATCGGCAGCACGTTTGGCCTCCCGCAGTTTCTGCCGCACATTTCCAGACAGATATTCGTCGCTGGTCTGCCAGTTGTTGCGTATGGGGTCATGGAAAATCACGCCGGTGAGATCGGATATAATTTCATCCTCATTTTTGCCGGTGAGCTGCTCCATATAGAGCAGATCTACTTTGGCGTGTTCCGCGATAGAAACAGCAAGCGCTTCGCTGGCAGTATCTACTGTGGAAACGGCGGTATGCTGCTTGATGGTGCGCTTGGTGAACATATCCGCCTTGCGTTCCAGCCTGCCGTCATCGTCCAGCACTTCCAGAGAACACAGAAGGTAGTAGGACGAATCGTCCGAAAAGGCAAGCCGGTTGGCGCGGTCATTGATAAGACCATATTTTGTGGAGAACTCGTCGTAAAGCCGGTTGAGCTTGTGCTGCTCCCCGATGATGGAAAGCGGGTCGCTCTCATCCATCTGAAGGTCGATTAGGCGGTGAACGCAGTCCCGCAGTTCTACCATGCCCTTAACGCGTTCCTGTGCGGTGGCGTTCAGTTCCGGACGCACCATGCGGGAATTTTCGCGGTAGTAGACGCTGCCGTCCACTACGGTGTAAGAATAGTTTTTGACGCTGGGGTCTGCCGGAATGGAGGTGTCGATTGGCTCATCTTCGCCCAGCTCCGGAAGCTCTGCTTCTGTGTATTTGCCGCCGATAGACTGCACGGCGTCATGGAGCTGATCCGCAAGGCTCAGCCCTTCAATCGGCTCCACGGTGAAATCCTGCTTGCCGTACTGGGTGCTTTCGGAGGTCTGCCGTCCGAGAATCATTTCCGGGTGGTCGATGAAATAGCTGTTTATGCCAAAGCCGTCGTTGTTCTGCCCCAGATGCACCCAGTCCGGCTCAATGTCGATGGGGCGGTCACGCTTTTGGAGAAAGATAATGTCGGAGACAACATCCGTTCCTGCGTTGGCGCGGAAAGCGTTGTTGGGAAGCCGGATGGCTCCCAGCAGCTCCGCCCGCTGTGCGATGTACTTGCGGACTTCCGGAGACTGCTTATCCATCGTGTAGCGGGAAGTGACGAAAGCCACCACGCCGCCAGGACGCACCTGGTCGAGAGATTTTGCGAAAAAGTAGTCATGAATCGAAAAGCCGAGCTTGTTGTAAGCCCGGTCGTTTACCTGATATTGTCCGAACGGCACATTGCCGATGGCGAGGTCAAAGAAGTCACGCCGGTCGGTGGTTTCAAAGCCAGCCACGGTGATGTTGGCCTGCGGATAAAGCTGTTTTGCGATGCGCCCTGTGATGCTGTCCAGCTCAACGCCGTAAAGATTGCTGCTTTTCATTGCCTCCGGCAGAAGGCCGAAGAAATTGCCAACGCCCATCGCCGGTTCCAGAATGTTCCCGGCTTTGAAGCCCATATTGCCGACTGCTTCATAGATAGCCTTGATAACGGTGGGACTGGTGTAATGCGCGTTCAGGGTTGAGGAACGGGCCGAAGCGTATTCTTCCGGGGTCAGCAGTGATTGCAGCTCTTTATATTCAGCTGACCATGACGTTTTGGTTTCATCGAAAGCATCAGGAATGCCGCCCCAACCGACATAACGGGAAAGAACTTTCTGTTCTTCCGATGTGGCGGGCCGGTTTTCCTGCTCGACCGAGTGCAGTGTTCGGATTGCTGCAATGTTTGCCTGATACTTGGCCTTTGGTCCTCCGACGCCAAGATTGTCGTCGGTAATGCGGAAGTTTTCAGACTGCGGGACAATCTCCGGCGAGGTATGCTCCGGTTCTGTGTGCAACTGTTCCACCACAATGTCATAGGGCATATTGTTTTCGTCTGCTGGGTAGACCGCGACAGTTTCAGCGGTCATTTCCGGTTGGGCTGGGACTTGTGCCGCTGGCGCTGGTTTCCCAGGCTGTGGGTAACGCTCCATGAGACGCGAAAAACTCTCGCTGCTTTCTGCGCGGAAGATCGGATAGCGCAGCGTGGGATCGCGGAGCTGAATGGAAGAATCCCTGACCTGCGTAATAATAAACGGCTTGCCGTTCTCCAAATAAACCGTGTCACCTACGGAAAACGGAAATACTTGGGCGGGCTCATCTTCTGCCTGTGTCACATTCTCGGCATCCGCCACAACCTGCTGGATGAAAGGATTCTGGCTCAGTGCAGCCGGGTCTACCACTTCACCGTTTACGATACCGGCCTGCGCCAGACGGCCCCGCAGATCGTCCGGGTCGACGTCATCCAGATTGTCATGTTCTTCCTGCGTGTAAAAGGTATCCTCTTTGACCATCCGGGCAATTCGGCGCTGCGCCTTTGTCCAGGAAAGCTCTACCGGTTCTGCACCCTCAATGGCTACGGTGAAGGACGTCTTGCCGCCGCCAAACTCATTTTGCAGCCATGCGGCGGTTTCCTTGTCACGGGCATGGGTAAGCATATAGCTGTTGGTGTGCTGCTTGCTTTTCAGATTACCGTTCCAGCGTTGAAGGGCAGCGTCAATTTCGGCGTCTGAAACAGCACGAAGCGGTTTCGGCATTGCCTGTTCTCTTTCAGGAGCAGACTGCAGCAGTGAAGGTTCCTCTGTTTCCTTTGCGCCAGCGGCCTCAAGAATTTTCTTCTGCGCAACAACTTCACGCACCTGATACAGATAATCGTTGGCCTGCCATTCGCTGGTGAATTCTTCGCTGATGCCGTCATCGTCCACATAGTAAGCATTATGCAGCTCATCCCAAACGGCATAGCCGTTCTCGCTCTCGATAACAGCAAACCGTTCGTTATTATCAGCGTATTCTTCAAGGGCACGGTTTTCTGCTGCCGCAGCCTGCTCAGGGGCCGGGAACGCGGCCGCGGGTGCAGGCATCGGAATGCCGCCAAAACCGGCATATTGCTGCTCCAACGCCGCGTATTCTGCCTTCTCGCCCTCGGAAAGATAAGTACCTTCCCGAATCAGCTCACGGAGCCGTTTTTCTACTGCAGCCCACTTTACAACTGTTTTTGCGTGTTCCTGATAGGTGTCAAAAGTGATTCCATCGCTGGGGCGATAGTCCACAAAGCCGTGGGAGCCGTCCAGAAATTCTGCGCTGTGGCCTCCGGTGCCATATTCGCTTTTCAGGAAAGCCGCAGCGTCTTTTGCATCCGCGCCGTGCTGATACATGGCATAAATGCGGAGCTTTCCGTTTTCAAAACCGGAGCCGCGTCGAAGTTCGGTGTCAATATCCGCCTGTGAGATAGAAAAAGCGGAGGGCGCTTTCACGCTCTCCGCTGCATAAATGTGCTTGATCTGTGCCTGCTCCGTGGGGAAAAGGCTTAGCTGAACACTATTTCCTTCAGGATCATTTCTTCCGCCTGCTCCTTGCAGTTGTTCATCAGGCCCACCCATTTCATCGGGTCGGACGCCTTCAGCGCCTCCGTCGCGCCCGCCGCCTTCGCCAGCTCCGGCATCATCTGCTCCAAGCGGTTCTGTGCTGTCTGCTCGGTTTCCAGCAGATGCGGGTACAGTTTCTCCGAGAGAAGCATTTGGCTGTAAATCACGGGACGGTGCTCCTTCAGGTAGTTCCTGCGCATCCTCCCGTACTTGCCCAGAGGTGTTTCCGGCTGGCTGCTCAGCTTCAGGTCGGGAATCAGATAATCCCCGTTCTTCGTGTATGTCAGGCTGTTGCTCATGGTTCTGGCTCCTTTCCGCGATTTTCTCGCGCTCCGCGTTTTGAATGGTAATTCCGATCTGCCGAAGCACCTCCTGGCAGGATTGGCTGACAGCTGTGCCAAGGGAAGCTATGGTTTCCGGGGTGCTAAAGTCGAAAATCGACATGAAGTCCTCATAGCCAAAATATTGTTCCGGCTCCAGTCCGCAGCGGGACATAATCGCGTAGGTGATGCTGATTGCGGCGGCTGAACGGAACTGCATCGCTATGTTGAGTTCATCGTACTCCTCAAGAAAAGAGCCGTCAACGATGCGGAGAATGTCATCGCGGTTATCGTTCCAATACCGATTTGCGAGCACTCCGGCAATATTTGCAATCTGCTGCGGCAGGCTCTGGTCGGCAATGCCATACCGGTTTTCCAGCATGGCGGACACCAACTCGTGATGCTCCTGTTCCATAGACCATAGGGTCAGATTGCGGGAATTGGGGCGTGTTCCGGTGTCTGAAATGTCAAAGACATACCGCAGGCGGGGCCGGTCGCCGGAATCATCCAAAAGCGCAATGCCCTGTGAACCGCGCTTTACATATCGGCCCATTTTGTCATTCCACAGGTCATATTCCGCACAGGCCGTTGCCTCCGGCCGCTGGGCATAGATCATGAGCTGCTCCTGATACGGGTACTTGTATAACCTCGCGGCAGTCGTTAAAAAGGCTGCCCAGTCCTGCCAGCTTCCGGTAAGCCGCGTAGCCACGCTGTTGGCCATCTGTGCGTACATTTCTGCTTTGGTCGGCATAAATATCTTTCCTCCTTCTTGCTAAGGTAAAAAGGAAAGAGCAGCCCACAAAAGGCTGCTCTCTCAAAGTAGTTGTTATTCTTCAAAATCTGGTATAAGCTCCAATGCAGCATATTCCTTGTCGGTAATCGCGCCGAGCTTTTTGATTGCGGAATCCGTGAGCGTGCGAAGCTCTGCTTCATCCGCATCGAGATAGGCGCGCATGGCCGTCATCTCGTCGATCAATCCTTGTCTGGTTCCCGAACCGTTGTAAATGCTCATCAGGGTCAATTCATCCTGGGTGAAATCATTCATGTCAAATCTCTCTTTCCGCGCTTTTTTTAAGCGCCGTTTTTGCAGGAGGTTCTTTGGTGTCGCTGCCTTTGAGCTGCTCCAGCACGGATTTCTTCTTTTCCTGCTGTTCCTCCCGGTGCGCGGCTGCTGCCAAATCCATGAGCGAGATCGGCTCGCCGGTCTTAGCCTGCTGCTCCAACTCCGCGACGGTAGACTGCCTGGGACCGTTGTTGATGATGCCGTCGATGGAATCGTAATCGTCCTCCATCGACATTTCCGCATTTTTGAGGTAGTTTTCGGGCTTGAGAAAAGACGGCAGCTCCGAAAAGCCAAAGGAATCAACGTAATGACAGGATACCTCACCGTTCTGCCTCAGCGCAACGATGTCGCTTACGGAGAGCGAGTGGCCGGTAAAATCTACGGGATGATTGAGGTTGAATTGCTCATAGAGCTTGTCGAGCGTTTCTTCCTGCGATTGTCCGGGCGTGAGCGGTGCGGTATAGACCAGCTCATAATTCTGACGGTCAACCGAAAGCCGGTCATGCTGAAGCTCTGCCAGGCTGGCAAATCGGTAATCTACCAGCCCCTGATCGCGCCGAAGCTGATAAATGGCGAAAGTACTGTCCGGCCCTTCTGTGAACTGCTGATCTCGTTCCGGCTCTGTTTCCGTCTTTGCGGGAGGCATCGTCTCTCGCACAGATTCCCAATCTTCACGGCTGACACCGAATATGCCAGTGTGCATCTGAATATCTTCTGGTTCAAAGGCCATGCCTGCTCCATTGCCCTCAAAAAGCATATACACGGGAATATCACGTTCAAAAAGCTCTATTGCCCGTTCTTTGGAAAGCGGCAGCATGTCGTCATCCGTGTAGCCAAATGCGTTCATAGCTTCCACCGTCATCGCGGGGTCAGGCATGTAACCATTGTATGGGGCGGTTTCGGCAAGCGGCTGCTCAACCCCGCGTTCCTGTGTTGGTTTATCAACTTTATATGAAGCTGAAGTGTTTACAGGTTCCGTGAAATCCTTCGGCGCAGCCACAACCGATTCGGATGAAGGTCCATCCGGGAGGTAGGCGCTGACATCATCACTCGGAATACTGGGTTGCTCAGGTGCGTTCTGCGGCGAGGCAGGCTCGCTCCATTCATCAATGCCTGGCTGCTTTTCAGCCTCTTTACTCTGGTCGATGCCTCGTTCCTTGCAGATCGCGGAATAGTTCCGGTCAATGTCCGAAATCAGGCCGGACGCGGTTTTGTTGATGGTTTCCAAGCTGGCACGCAGTTCAGGCAGCTTCTTGTCCTTTGACCAGGTGGCGATGTAGCCGAAGCTGTTCTCGCCGGTGGCAATACCGTAGTAGGCGCAGACGGCAAAGGAAACGCTCTCGGCCTCGACTTCTTCCGTGTTGCGGCTTTTCTTTACGAAATCGGCGGTATAGGTATCCTCCGCAACCTCCAGATTCCATGCAAAGCCGTTTTCATCGACATGCTGCCAGCCGTTCTTTTCAGCTTCGGCCTCTGCGTCCTCGCGGGTGTCAAAGCCGCCGTAAAAGTCATGCTTGGTGCCGCCGTCCGACACCATGACGAGCTTCCATTGCTCCTTGATCTCCGGCAGCTTCTCGTTGTGGAGCTTAGAGTGCGCGATCTCATGGACAGCGGCGGCAACCGTCTGCACCTCGCTCATGCCCTCACGGATGGCGATGCGCTGTTCGTCCGAGGAAAAATAGCCGTCCATGTTTGCCGCCATCTGCTCAAAAGCCAGCGGCACCGGCGCGGAGCGTTTCAGCGCCTCCATGAAAACCTCATAATTCTGGACGTTGCCCTGCAAATCCGAAGCAAGCACCGGCAGGGGCTTTCCGTCCGTCTGGCTCACATCAAAGACGGACACGACCTTATACATGGGGATTTTGACCTCTTTTTCCTCCATGATAGCGTTACCGTCCGCGTCCAGCAGCGGCGCTTTCGTGTCCGGGTCGAGCTTTGCTTCCTCGATTTTCTTTTTGAATGGCGTCGGTGCAATGATCTTGATGCCTTTTTCGCCCTTCATGACATTGCGGGAAAACTGATCGTGCCACTTGTTGAAGCCCGCGACCAGCGTTGCGTTGGGCTTTTGCATATAGATGAGCATGGTGTTGTTGACGCTGTACTTGTGGAATCGGCTCATGGTGCGCAGGTACTCAGCGTACTTGTCGGACTGGAATAGTTCCTGGATGCCGGTTTCGATGCTCTCGGTGATTTCCTTCAGCCGGTCTTTGGCCGTAGTCTTTTCAGGCATAATTTTATCTCCTTTCCAGGGTTAAATATCCCAAAAGGAAGCAGCTCCCGCGCAGGACGGCTAAACCTGTGCGGGAGCATTGTTTCAATCGGGGAACAGGTTATTTGTTCCTGATGGGCGGCTTATATCCGGCTGCTTTGGCCCGTTCGCTTGCTGCTTTTCGGCGTTCATCACTGAACGGTACGCGGATGGTGACGCAGTTCTTTGGAACAAGATAGCTGGCCGGACCGGTTCTGCTTTTTTGGACCTGCTTAAATTTATCCGGGAACCGTGCGGAAAGTTCCATCAATTTGTCTTTGAGCTTCTGGTCATAGGTGTAGACGCTCGCCGTGTCATCTTCTTGATTGTAATTGATGATCGTCTCCATCTCATACGGCGTGAGTTTCACGACTTGCCTCCTTTCCCGAATTCACAGCGGAAGCGGACATTCTCACCGTTATCCTCCATGACAACCGTCGCGTCATAGGTTTTGCCGGTTTTCTCAGAATACAGGCCGGACATTTTTACGGCACCATCTTTCAAAAGTGCAGCGGCAGTCTTTTTTGTCAGGGAAGCACGCTTTGCGGCGAAAAATTTGTTGTCGCGCCACAGACCGAATCGGCAATCCGATGTTTCGCAGAAAAATCCTTTCTTGCTTTCTGTCACGTTGCCGCCGCAGCGGGGACATTTTCCAACAACCTCACGACCGGACGGAAAAAGAACCTCCGCGCCCTTGACAGCCTTATAGGTCTTGACCAACTCCCGTATCATCGCAGTGATGCCATCCAGAAAATCATCTGCCGTCAATTCGCCGCGCTCAATTTCTTTGAGCTTGTTTTCCCACTCTGCCATCAAAAGCGGAGACTGCAGTTCTTCCGGCAGAACCGTTACCAGCGAAATGCCTGTGTGAGAAGGAATAAGATTGACCGCTTTTTTGCTTTTTCTGCGCTCAATGAAGCCACCGTTTACCAGCTTTTCAAGAATCGCGGCGCGCGTGGCAGGGGTTCCGAGGCCCTTGCGCTCTGCATTCTCCGGCATTTCTTTGGCACCCGCGACTTCCATCGCGGAAAGCAGCGTATCCTCCGTATAGTGCTTGGGCGGTGTTGTCTGGCCTTCTTTTACTTCGGCGTCAGACACGGGTATATTCTGGCTTTCCGCAACATCCGGCAGAGATTTGTTTTCTTTTTCCTGCTCCGCAAAAGCACGCCAGCCTAAAGCCAATACGTTTTTGCCTTTCGCGGTGAACGTATTCTCACCGCAGGCCAGTATAATGATGGTTTCCTCATATTTGTAGGGAGGACACACGGCACATACAAGCCGTCTGGCTACAAGCTGAAGGATGGCGCGTTCCCCGGCAGGTAGGACGGAAACGTCCGCTTTCGCTGCGCTCATGGTAGGGATGACGGCGTGATGGTCACTAACCTTTTTGCTATTGCAGACTTGTTCTGCCAGGACCAGATCAGGTTTCGACAGGCCGCTGACCGTTGCCGCGACGCCAACAAAAGAATTGACCGATGACAGCATATCATCGGTCAGGAAGCGGCTGTCTGTGCGCGGATAGGAGCAGAGCTTTTTCTCATATAGGCTCTGGAGATAGTCCAGCGACTGCTGCGCGGTATATCCGAGAATACGGTTGGCATCACGCTGGAGCGTGGTCAGGTCATAGAGTGCCGGAGCCTTTTCAGATTTTTCCTTGCGCTCCACGCTTTTGACTGTGACAGGATGTCCCTTGCAGGCAGCAGCGACGGAATCCGCTTTCGCTTTTTCCTTGTACTTTTCAGAAACGGCATCCAAACCGCCGCCGCTCAGATTGACCGTGAAAAACGGCTCAGGCTTGAAAGCATCAATTTCGCTCTCACGCTGAACCAAAAGAGCCAGCGTCGGAGACATAACGCGTCCAACATTCAGCGGGCGGTGGTATAAAACCGAAAACAGCCGCGTGGCGTTGATTCCAACGAGCCAGTCTGCCTTGGAACGGCAGAGCGCGGATTCATAAAGGCCATCATACGCACTGCCGGGTTTCAAATTGGCAAAGCCGTCGCGGATGGCGGAATCCTCCATTGAGGAAATCCAAAGCCTTTTCATTGTTTTTGTGCAGCCAGCCAGATAGTAGACCGTTCTGAAAATCAATTCGCCTTCGCGCCCGGCATCGCAGGCGTCGATCACTTCGGTAACATCAGAGCGAAGCATAAGCGCTGACAGCATGTGCATCTGCTTCTCTTTATCCGACGCAACGGCATACTGCCAATTTTCCGGGACTATCGGCAGATCGTCATAGCGCCACTTCGTAAATTTTGGGTCATAGTTTTCCGGGGCCGTCAGCTCTGCAAGATGCCCGAAGCACCAGGAAACAAGGTAGTCATTTCCTTCAAGATAGCCGTCGCAGCGTTTGGATGCGCCGAGTACCGCGGCAATAGATTGAGCCACAGAGGGCTTTTCAGCGATTACGAGCTTCATCTTCGATTTTCTCCTTTTTTGCGTGTTGGTTATGCTGACCGCAGTCTTTTCCGCATGACAGCGGGGTAAGAGAACAGCCGGAGCAATCCGGCTCCGGCTGTTCATATGCAGACCGCGAACGCGGAATCTGCATCATCATTCGTTCAAAGGGACTGTCGGTGAAATACCTCATTCCGAATCATCCTCTTTTTCGGCATCGGTATCAGGCGCAGACGCATCGTCGGATTCCTCCGCGTCATCCTGTTCCTCCGGCTCATCTTCCTCGTCGCCGTAATCATAATCATCGAGATCGGTGCTGCCCTTTGTTTTGGGCTTTTCTTTACGGAATTTCAGGAAATACACGATGCCGCCGCCCGCGAGAACAAGCAGACACGTTGCCACCATAAAAATTGAGCTGGTTTTATTGGATGAATTGGGCTTTTCCGTTGTGGAACTGGATGCAGCTTCTGCAGGCGTAGTGGTCGTTTCCACCGTTTTTTCCTTGCCGGTGCATTTGGTCATATCATCTTTGCACACCGGGCAGGTTGTATCCACATTTCCAGCAGTACACTTTGTGTCACAGGTACAGCTTTTTACGGTATCCTTGGACGCGTCCTTGTCGTCGATCAGCGCCATGAGGTCGGCTTCATCGACAAGGTTCAGAAAATACACGTTCTGCTTATCCCCGCTGCGGTCAATCACCAGATAAAAGTAATTCCCGTTCTTGGACTGGAGCGTGATAAACTGCTTGTTGCTGGAATCCGAAGTTTCCACGTCATCCACAAGGGAAAGATTGCCATTCGGCGTAAGGGCGGCCGTTGAGCTGCCGTCCTTGCCCGCCGTCGCATCCGTAGAGGCTGTGCTGGTTTCCGGCGTGGACGTTTCAGCCGGAGTTCCATCCGTCACCGGCTCCTGCGAATAGGCAAAAGCAGGCATAGAAAATGCCGTCACACTCAGCATGACGGCAAACAGGGTTGCTGCGAGACGCAGTTTAGTTTTCTTCATCAGATTTATCCTCCGTTTTTTCAGTAATGTGCTGGAAGGTTTCGGCAGGGCATTTTTTGAGGTTCTTGAGCAGTTGACCCAGAGATTCCGGGGTCAGGCCAAGCTCACGAACCATACCAACGATGTCCGTGTTTTCAAGCTCTGTGATTTCGCCGTCAAGCTCTTTGTTCCGCGCCTGAAGCTCGGAAATTTTGTCGCGGTTTTTCTCCCGTTCCGTTTTCAGTTTTACGATTTTTGCAATCATTTTTATCCTCCTTATGGTTTGGGCAGTCGGCCAAAGCCAAGAAAATGCTGCTGCCAGTAGCTTTCTGTGATGTTGGAATAGTGAATGGGATCGCCGCAGTGAATCATCATATTGTTTCCGACGTAGATTCCAACGTGCGATGCACCGCTGGTGTCATAGGTGTGCTGGAAGAAGATCAGATCACCGGGTTTGGCATTCGCCGGTGACACCGGCGTACAGATATTGTAAAGCCCCTGTGCTCCGAGCCGCCCCACGTTCCAGCCGCTGTGATTGATAACCCAGCTGACAAAGCCGGAACAATCAAAAGAGGTACTCGGCGAACTGCCTCCCCACACATAGGGGTATCCGAGATATTTTTCCGCTTCCGTGATCATGGCCGCAAAGGTCGCGTCCTGCATAGCTTCCGGCGGAATATCATAATCCTCATACTGCCCAGGTGCGTAGCGCGTTACATAGCCGGAGCCGGGGAACAAATCAGGCCGATTGCCAAGCGTCGCCATATAAACGGAATAGAGGGAAAGCTGATCTTCGGACATCATATACACCGGCAGATGAGACAGATCGAAGTTGTCCAGTTTTACGTTGCAGATATAGTAGTTGTAGGGAACCTGAACATCATAATCGTAATCCACCGTGGATTCTTCGCCAGTGTCAGGATCGGTGACCGTCCGTGTTCCTGTGCGGGTTTCTGTCCGGTATCGCACCTCCACCGTCACCGTCTGCGTCAACGAATACTGGCGGTCGAAAATCGTCTGAAGCAGGCTTTGCACGTCGCTCGCTTTCCATTCACCGCCCTTAACTGCCGTGAGCATGGATATGAGCACATACGGGTCATGCTCAATCATGTCGAGGTCAAATCGGTATTCGTCATAGCCTGGATGCCGCGCCTGATAATGGTCAAGTTCATCCTTCAGAGCTGCTTCCAAGGAGGCATAAGACGATTCAGCGGCAAGCATATCGCTGTCAGCGCTGGGATAGGTGGAAATGCTGACGCTGCTCAGACCGCCCTGCAGCAGTACAGAAAAGGATGACGCGCTGTTCAGGAGAATCACGAGAACCAAGGCAGCCACGCCAAGTATGAGAAAGCCCTTCTTGTGTTTTGCAATGAATTCCCCGGCTTTCTGGGTTTTGTCCGCAGCTTCTTTTGCCGCCTTACCGGTGATTTCCGAAGCACTTACGGTCGTATTTGCAGCACCGCTGCCAGCCTTCGCCGCCGCATATTCCTTTTTGATTGCCTGTTTCTGCTGCCAGCGGGAGTAGGGATTGCTGGAAAGCTGCGGATTCTGCTGCTCAGCATCCTTTTTCAACGCGTCCAGATTGGCGCGGTCAGAACGCCTTTCTGTTTTTGCCGCATCCCGATATGGCTTCATTTTTCGGTGTCGATGCGCTGAAACACCGGCGCGAGTACCGGCCTCAACCGTACATTCTGCTTTGTGGACGCTCTCAACGCCGACATTATCATCTTCGACAGAGTGAACTTCGCGGTGAGCTTCTATCGCCGCCGCATTCAAAGGCGCTGCTCTTACTGCATGCACCAGCTTGGACGGCGGTTTCTTTTCCTCAAAGGAAAGGCGCACCGTGACCCTGCCCGTATTGGGATCAACGGTACGCCGACGAACCTGCTTTTTGGGGATTCTATTTTCCACCTTATCCAGCCGATCAGAAGCGCTGGCAGCCTTACCTGCAGCCTTTTCAACCACCGGCGGCTTCAACTCATCCTCCGTAAACAGCAGACGCGGTGTCCTTTTGCTCATGAATAATCACCTCCAGTCTGCATGAGCAGGACATTCAATCCTCCATATCATCGCCGGAAGGGACCTTTTTCAGTTCCGCATCGATTATCTTGAGCAGACGGCTCAGACAATCGTCAAAACGATCCTCCTCATCTGATTCATCAGGCTCAGTGTCCTCCCGCATATCGTCTGCCAGCTCATAACCGGCCTCATCGGGTGTGAACAGCTCAGCATCCATCAGATCATAAAGCATACCGGTGTCAGAACTGGTCGCATAGCTTTCAGGAATGTCCCAGTTCTTGAAGGCGTTTTCGGCAACGGCGTCAACAATTTTGGAAAAATGCCGCGTGCCGTGATTGGCCGGGCAATCAGGTAGATCAGAAATCGACTTCGTCAGCTCCTTCACCAGAAGGTACATCCCGACCTTATCGTTGATATGACGGAGATAATCTTCCCCGTGAATCATAAACATGGTTTCGTCATCCATTGCAAAATGCTCCTTTTCCTCTTTTGCCAGCGGCCTATTACAAGCCGTGGCGCTTTTCTTTTCGGTACTGCAATCCTCGCTCTCGTCCTCTGCCATATAGGCAAAGAATTCAAGAGCAGGCAGAAGTTCCTTCTTTGCCCAGCTCTCAAACGCCCTTGCCTCCGGGGTGTGGCATCGAGTGATCAGCCGAAGAAAATCAGGAGTATTCAGTACCGTCATATACTGAATCCCACCGTCAGTGGGCAAGGGACGCTTCTGACGGGTGGCGTTGATTCGTGCCAGAGCTTTCCGCGAGTTCTGATAACCAAGAATCGCGGTTACATCCGAACCGCAAAGCAGAGGTGTTCCGTTTTCCACCAATACGCGGATGTTGCCAAAACGTTCGCTTTCGCAAATAATCAAATTTTCCATCATTTTTAGCCTTCTTTCTTTTCAGTTATTTCCGAAACTTCATTCGGTTTGGTTGTCATGATGTGATAGAGCTGCGTCTCCTTGGGGAACCGGTCAACAAAGGGAAGAATGACACTGCCATAAAAAAGCAGCCCTTCACCCTCCGCCGATTTCGTCACATACGAAAGCTGGTGCGTAGAGATGTTGAGCTGCTTGGCGAGAATCTGCCGGTCACCGGACGCCTGATTGAGCATATAGACGTAATCGGAGTTTTCAAAGATATTTTCCACCTCGCGGGAAGAAAGCAGGTCCTTGACGTTTTGGGTGATCCCGGTGGGAATCCCGCCCCACTTTCTAAAACGCTTCCAGATTTCCACAGTGTAGGCCGCCGTCTGCTCCTCCTTCAGCAGAAGGTGCATTTCGTCGATATAGTAACGTGTGGATTTGCAGGCTTCCCTATTGATAGTGACACGGTTCCAAACCTGATCCTGAACAATCAGCATACCGATCTTTTTGAGCTGCTTTCCGAGTTCCTTGATTTCATAGCTGATAACACGGTTGTTTACATTGACGTTGGTCCTGTGGTTGAACACATTGAGCGAACCGGTGACGTAGATTTCCAGCGCCGTGGCGATGTACTGGGCTTCCTTTTCGTCCTGCTGACGAAGCTCGTTATACAGGTCCTCCAGTACCGGCATGTTTTCCGGTCGCGGGTCATTGAGATAATTGCGATACACCATGCGGACGCAGCGGTCGATGATCGTTTTCTCCACCGGCTGCAAGCCGTCCTTGCCGCCGACGATCAGCTCGCAAAGGCTGAGGATAAAATCAGATTTCAGGCTCAGCGGGTTTTCATCGTCGGAATAGTTCAGGTTCAGGTCCATGGGGTTGATATGGTCATTGGACACCGGCGAAATATTGATTACCTGACCGTGGAGCCGCTTTACAAGGGGCCCATATTCAGCTTCAGGATCACAGATAATGATGTCATCATCTGTGACAAGGAACACATTGGCAATCTCACGCTTGGCGGAGAAGGACTTGCCGCTGCCCGGCGTACCGAGAATCAGGCCATTCGGATTTTTCAGGAGCTTGCGGTCCACCATAATGAGGTTATTGGAGAGAGCGTTCAGACCGCAATAGAGGGCTTCTTTGCCCAACTGGAAAAGCTCCTGCGTTGTAAACGGCACAAAGATCGCTGTGCTTGAGGTGGTAAGCCCGCGCTCAATTTCCACCTGATTGCAGGCCAGCGGCAGGCTGCTCATCAGCCCTTCTTCCTGTCGAAAATCGAGGCGGGTCAGCAGGCAGTTGTGCTGCTGCGCGATGGAGCTGGCCTGCAGGAGAATGTTGTCGAGCTGCTGTTTGGTATCGGCGGTGTTGAGGAGCAGGAAGGTGATGAGAAACATTCGCTCGTTATGGCTCTGCAGGTCCTGAAGCAGTTTTTTGGCCTCAGTGCCGTAGGTGGCAAGGTCCGACGGGATAATGTCCATATCGTAACCACTGCGGACGGCCTTCTTCTGTTCCTCTATCTTCATTTTGTCGAGGTCGGTGATTTTGCGCTTGATGGTCTTGATGGCCTTCATCTGATCGACAGTGCGGAAGTGCATCGTAAGAATCAGGCTGGATTCCATATCAAGGAATTCCTTGATCACGCGGTCGTTCATCTCCGGTGCGAGAATCTGAAGGAAAGAGACAGCACCGACCTTCTTGCCCATCCCAAACATGTTGCCTTTTGCAAACTCAAAGGAAGATGGGGCAATGAAGTCCTTGACGGACAGGCCGGAAGGCACCAGCCAATCCCACGAAAACCGGAATGGTGCCTGTTCGCCTGTGTGGAACATATCATAGAGCAGGTGCAGACGCTCATATCCATTCAGCGTTTCAGCAGCAACGCCGAGCTGCTTGAAGTTATTCAGGATGTCAGTTTCAATGCGCTCCAGACGTGGCTTTGCCAGCTTTGCGGTGTCCGCTTCAATACCAAAGGTGAGATATTTGGTTTTTACCAAACCATTGTTCCCCTTGGCCTGCTGATTCTGAAGCATCTCGGTGTACTCACGCCGAATGTCGTCAAAATCATCGCCCTTTGGCGCGATGGCAACATTCTGGCTGAAGCTCTCCTTAGAGGCCGTCGCGTCAAAGCAGGTAATCTGACACCGGACGGACGGGTCAAAATAATTCAGGAAATCGCACCAGCCGTCAAACACGGCGGTCTGGTCCTCCGGCTGACTGAGCTGATAGTTGATGTCCTGAAACTGAATGGTTTTTGAATAGAAATGATCCGTAACGCGGCAGATGCCGTCCGCGTACATCCGCTGGAAGGGAATACTGTCTTGCGCTGACAGCTTTTTCTTATCGCCCTGCCGCTTCGCCTTTGCGATTGCTGCCTCGATTGCTTTTCTGTCCGCGCGTGTTAGCTTTTTGGACAATCTGTTTTACCTCCTCGTCAAGTTTTTCCTGCCGTTCCAACACGGCATAGAAATTGTTTGTTTCATACGGCCTTCGTTTGGGGCGCAGGAAGTAGACCCGGAAAATGTTGCGGAGGATCTTCTCCAGCGGCAGCCCGTTTTTTTCGTACATGGCAAGTAAAAAGAACGGCACCATCACAAGAATCATGCTGATGGACGCCGCACTCACGCTTACCTTGCTTCGGATTAAAAAGAAAAGCGGCACTCCCACAAGGATGCCGCTCCCAAAGCAGATCAGTTGTCTTTTGGTAAGGTTGAGCATGACCTTTGTTTTCACGGCGGTCAGGTCTTTTGGTACGGGAACGTATGCCATTTCATCACCTCCATCAGTGCGCGTTAAAGATACTCTTGGAAACGGAGCCGGTCTTGAACAACGTAAAGGCCAGCAGTACGGTATAGCCCATGCATGTCCAGATCGCCTTGCTCACATCCGTGTCAACCGCAATGTTCTGAATCAGGACGGCATAAATTGCCACGCAGACAATAATCAGGAATGCCTGAAATGCCAGCGCGAATAGGGATCGCAGATAGTTTTGGCCCATCTGTCCCCACTCTCGGTTCAACATGGTGGCCATCGGGATCGGCGCGATTGACGTGACAAGATAAATCTCGATCATTCGGCCATAGACAATGACAAATATGCAGATCGTGAGCACCCACATGGTAATGCCGACAAAGAGGCTCTGGAACCACAGCCCAAACAGCGGGCCAATGTCCATAGCGTTCAGCCGAGCTTCAAGGTCCGTTACAACGGAAGTAATGTCGATAGATGTGTTGGCTACGATGACGCCGCCTGCACGGTTGACTACACGCTGGCCGAGGTCAAACACGCCCATCACGATATTCCATGTATTCGACACAATCGTTACGGCGCAAAAAGTTTTGAAAATCCACTTGAAGAACATCCATGTATCGACATCGTGCATATTGTTCTTTTCCGTAATGAGCTGGATGAGTTCTATGGTCATGACAAACGCGAGAATCACGCCAGCGATTGGCATAATCACCGTGTCCGACAGGTTCCGAATCATCGAATAGATACTGCCGTTCCACGCCTGTGGCGTCGTGCCGACCTGACCGCTGATTTCCCCGACCCTCTGATTCACAGTATCGAAAAGGCCAGTAAGATTACTGATAATACCGCCGACGAGAATCTGCCGCAGCCAGTCTGTAATGGCCTGTTTGATAATATCCAAGTTTTGTTTCCCTCCTTTCTCCCGGCCCCTCTGTGTCGAGAGGCCGGGATGGGATCAGATTTGTGTGTCAGGCGTGAGTGAAATCAGGTGTGGAGCAGGTTGGACAGCATGGGAACAAGGACGAGGCCGATCAGAGCGACGCCGCCGCCAGCCATCAGCTGCTTGATGCCCTGGGACTTTGCGCCGGGGTTGTCGTTGCCGTAGCCTTCCAGCAGGTTGATGCCGCCCCAGATGCAGAGGCCGCCGCCAAGTGCGATAACGAGGGTCTGAAGAACGCCGATAGCCGAAGTAAAAAATTCCATAATTTATTTTGCCGGAATATATGGGATGAAGATTTGTGTTTACGGACAGCAAAGCCGGAATGAAACCGCAGACGCGGCTCCCGATTCCGGCAATCTCCTTTCAAATTTTGAGATAAAATGATTCATACCGGCTTTGCCATTCGCAGTGTTGATGTGTTTCATTGTCGGTTGTCTCTCCTTTACGGATGTGTCATATATTTGATATGGCCGTCCTTTCGCGCGGCCATGATCGGTTAATTGCTGCTTTCAGGCCAGATCAGCCCATGAAAGCCAGGGATGTAATCCATAAAATCAAAAGGAGAGCTGCGCGTATCAAGCGGCCTCAGCTCTCCATTCGCGGTAACGGCAAGCAGGTTCACAGGAATTTTGCTCACGGCGCTGTTGCCGCTGCAAATTTCTGCAAAACACTCTCTCACGGGAATGACACGGACAATATCCAGATCGCCAAAAATATCGAGCTGGTATTCAGCCGGTCTTGTGATCGTCCGGCCATTGTCCAGCTCGATATACATGGTGTTATCCGATTCCTGAATGGTGATGCTCAGAATATGATCTGTATTCAGATATTCATCGCCGATAAAAGCGAATCTTCCCATAGTACCTCCTTAATTTTCCGAGGCGTCTACTTCAAACGTCTCATATACGTCATCCGGTTTTGTTTTCAGCCGCGCTCGCAGATATTTTTCAATATCGAAAGCGTTGCGCGGGTCCGCGTCGGACAGATATTTGTAGTTGGGATGCCGTGTAATGTCGTACTTGTCCGAGAGAAATGGGCGGACGCCCCGGAGCTGAAGAATACACTTGCCGCCGTCCATAACGGCAAGCTCATCCTGGCTCATCAGCTCCTTGCCGAGCTTCTGGTAATTGAGGCTGTGCGAGGTTTCCCGTCCCCGGCTTTCGCCGGTGTTGAAGGTGTCGATGGTTTCCTTGCCCAGCGCCGCGGACAGCTCTTTGAGAGTCGTCGGTTCTTTGCCGCCGAGAAAAATCGAGCTGTCGCAGTTGCCGATGATCGTGTCGGCGTTGTCTTTATACAGAGCCTTGAGTTGGGATTGCGCCTGCAAAACGAGGCAGGCGGAAATCTCGCGGCTTCGGATCGTGGCCATGAGCTTTTCCAGCTTTGGTATCTGGCCGATGTTGGCGCACTCGTCGATCAGGCACCGCACGTGAACCGGCAGATGTCCGCCGTATACGTCGTCCGCCTTTTCGCAGAGTAGGTTGAAAAGCTGCGTGTAGCACATGGAGATGAGAAAGTTGAACGTGTCGTCGGTATCGGACATGATAAGAAACAGCGCCGTTTTTCGGTCGCCCAGCGTGTCCAGCTCCAATTCGTCGTAGGCCGTGACCTCCCGCAGCTCCGCAATGTCAAACGGCGCAAGACGCGCGCCGCAGGAAATTAAAATGGATTTTGCGGTCTTGCCCGCCGCCAGCTTATATTTCTTGTACTGCCTGACGGCAAAGTGGTTTGGGGTTTTCTTTTCCAGCTCTTTGAACATAATGTCAACGGGATTTTCAAATTCCTCGTCGTCCTCCCGGACCTCAGAAGCGTTGATAAATTCGATCAGCGTGGCAAAATTCTGTTCCTCCACCGGGGCTTCATAGTGGATGTAGCCAATTAGTGCGCAGTAAAGTAACGTCTCGGCTTTGACCCAAAAATCATCGCCGGATTTTCCTTCTCCTTTGGTGTTGGCAATCAGCGTGGTTACGAGCTTCAAAATGTCCTTTTCACTGTGAATGTAAGCAAAAGGGTTATAGTGCATGGATTTTTTGAAGTTGATGGTGTTCAGAATTTTGATCTGATACCCCTCGCGGAGCAGCAGCGTTCCACACTCCACAACCACGCTGCCCTTCGGGTCAGTGACAACATAGGAACAATAACACTGAATCAAATTTGGCTTGAGCCAAAACCTTGTCTTTCCGGAACCGGAACCGCCCACGACCAGGACATTTTTATTCCGGGCCGTTTTGGGGTCCTTCGGACGGTTGTTCATGGTAAGACGCTCCGTGGCTGTCAGAATCACATTGTTTTTGAATACCGGGTCTTCATAGGGCTTGATGTCCTCCTGCGTGCCCCAGCGCGCCGTGCCGTACTCCATATTCTTCCGGAATTTTTTGGCGTTTTTGCTCTTTACATAGACGGCAAGGCGCATAGCTGCGGCAATACAAATGCCAACCAGCAGGTCAACCGGGTGGAAACTCGGAAGTGTAGACTGAAAAGCCGCCGAAAAGCCCTCCATGATGTTCAAAGCTTTGGCAGAAAAGTCATTGCCCGGAGCGAGACGAACCGCCTGCCCGATTTTGGTGCCGTACAATGCAATGAAGGCATAGGGCAGGTTTGGAAGAATGATCTTCTTCGCGTTCACAGTTCCCGCCCCATTTCCTTGTTCTTGACCTTGTCCTGCGATTTCGCGCGGACAATATCAGCCAGCTTGCGAATTTGTGCGACGATGGATGGCTTGCTTTTCTGCTGTACCTGCTTCGCGGTAAACTCGGTAAAGGCCGATGTCAGGGCATCTGTGTCGCGGGCCTTGAAAAAAACAAGGTATTTCGGCGGTGAAACGCTGTGATCTTTCTTCACGGCATAATCGACGCCATATTTTCTGGCCACGCGCTCAAATGCTTTGATGTTACTGTCGGTGATCTCAATATTGCTTACGCCCTGGTTCTGCCCGACAAGCTGTTTGACCGTTTGCTTGCCCATTGGCTTCACAGGGCCTGATACGCGCTTCTCCCGCTTTTTTTCTTTGCGGTAGGCGAGGTATTTTGACATGGCTTCTTTCAATACGCGAGCCGTCAGCTTTGTGGTGCTGATTGCCAGCGTAATAGATTTTGATTCAACTTCTTCCTGCATTGAGCCTCCTCCTTTCCAGAAAATTTGATGGATTCAGATTGATAACTAAGGTGGAACGCCAAGCCTGTAAAGCAAATGTCTGTTATTCAAATCACCGTTCCTCCTTGGCCGCCGCTTTGGGATGATCGGGCTTTATGGTTTCTGTGGGAACCGCGAACACCCGATGACCTATTTTTAAAAACGCCTCCGGCTTACGGAATTTCTCAAGATATTTGTCTTGAAGCTCCTTTGGGATAGAGGCAAAATCATCCTCGCCCAAGCCGCAAATGAAGAACTTTCCGACGATGATGTCCATAATTTCGCTGTTTTCGTCCTTAACTGCCCGGTTCATGGGAAGGCCGATATTTTTGCCGTCCTCATTGCAGACAATGGCAATCGGATCGTCATAGAAATAGGCGGCCTCAATGCTGCCGCCGACAGCCCGTTGGAGCGAATCCAGGTCACTGCCGATCTCTGCCATGACAGCCGGTTTTCCGGGCTCCACAAGCACCACATCAATTTTTCCATTCATGCTGATTTCTCCTCTCTCTGGAAATGCAAAAAGCCGGTGCGGTTCATTTCCCACACCGGCCTTCGCCGTACATATCGTGATTTACGAGGGATGCATAGTAATTGTCGATAGTGATCGGCGCGTTGTAAATTGTTGTGAGCAGATACTGCTTGATGTTCCGCACCTCAGTCGTGTTTTTATCAAGGCAGTCGAAAACGAACTGGATATGCTCTGAGTTGACCTTCAGAAGCCGAGATTTGACCGATTCAGCCGGAAAGTCATTGCCAGCGATACGGATATATCTGCGTTTTGAACAGACCGTTTCTGTCATAAGCTCAACGATTTCATCCAACCGGTCTTTTTCATATGGCTTATTGTGCAGCAGAATGTCATACTCGATGTTATCCCGGATCAGTTCCCGATATGAATCCATATATTGCGCATCCGATTCCCTTCGATTCGCCTCCGGCAGCCTGGCTGCCGCCTCCTGCGTTCCATCGGAACGGAAAGGAATGGAATCGGTATTTAATACTTCCGTATTTTGTTTTTTAGTATTTGTTATATCTATATTTAATTGCGTTGGATTTCCCGACGACGGTTTTCCCGTTGACGGATTATCCGTTGTCGGATTTCCCGACGACGGCTTTTCCAACAACGGCTCGGACGAAACCGGACTTTCATGGATGACATACTCATTGCCGCTGAACTTCCCGCTGGCATCGGTTTTCTGGTGTCGGCGGATATAGCCAGCAGCTTCCAATTCATTGACAGCGGAGCGTATCGCGTCCTTGCTTTCCCGGTTGATATGAGAAAGCCCTGCCAGCGTGTAATCCCAATCGTCCGGAAGCGACAGCATCTGCGAGAGCAGGCCCTTTGCTTTCAGCGAAAGTTCCTTGTCGCGCAGGTGGTAATTCGACATGACCGTGTAGTTCTGACTTTTTTCGACGCGAAATACCGCCATGCCAATCACCTCGACATCTGGTGCTTTTTCGTGTCGTAGAGGATATGACCCTCGATCACCCGCGCGTGCTTGAAAATCCTGATGTCGCCGTGCTTTTGGGCTGATAAGGCTTTCTGGTAGCCTTCTTCACTCAGAAACACCCGGTACTTATAACCTTTATCTCCGACGGGGGAGTTATGGGTCAGCACATCAAACTCGATCATGTGCCGGGTAGTATCAAAAAAACGTTCCAGCGCAAGGAGATCATGCCCCTGAATGACAGTTGGAGATGGAGAGTTGATATAGTTCATACGGCCTCCTTCTTTCGTTTCGTATTTGAAGTAAATATCCCATCAGAAATGGCAAAACGGCAGCGGATCGCTCAACGTTCAAGCGACTGCTGCCGTTTTCGCTGCCATTGTTCCAGCAGCTTGATGATCGTATCCTGTTTCTGTTTTGGGGTAAACGACTTTGGAAAAAACTTGTTGATGGTCTCGCCAGGAAGCGTCACCTTGTCGATGTCTTTCTTTTCCTCGCTCATAACAGCCATAATCACATCTTCGCTGAGTTTACCTTCCTGTGAAAACTTTTTGAGCCGCTGAGCCTGAGAAAGAGAAGGGGTTGCCTGACAGTTTTCTACTTCTTCAAAAAGCTACTGCTGCTCGTCTTTGGTGAGGTAGGAAAGCTCAACAGCAGGATTGAACGCCATGCGGCGGTCATCGACCATTGCAAGCATTTCTGGGATAAGCTCTGTCAGGCGGATATAACGCTGAACCTGATTACGACTTTCACCGGCTTGTTCAGCTAATAGCTGATCGGCTCTTTTGCTTTCCAACTTCGTCCCAAGTTGGGACGAAGTTAAATCTGCCCGATTTCCCTGATGTTTCATTGCCTCCAACTTCAATTTGAAAGCGAAAGCACGTTCACTGGGCAGGATGTTCTCTCGCTGCAAATTGCTGTCAACCATGAGAATCGTCGCCGCGTCATCATCAAGATTGCGTACCAGAACCGGCATGGATTCGATGCCTGCAAGCTGGCAGGCGTGCTGGCGGCGGTGTCCCGACACAAGCTCGTAGCCGCCTTCCGGCCGGGGCCTTGCGATTGCAGGAACCAATACGCCATGTTCCTTGATGCTCTGCACGGTATCAAGCATGGCCTGATCGTCCAGCACCTTGAAAGGGTGATTTTTGAACGGAAAAAGCTGGTCAACGGCAATCTCCCGAACCTGCTCGCCGGTAGCCGTGGCGGCATCAGGGGTAAAAATATCATCGTACCCCTTCAGTTCTATCTTTTTGTCGCTGCCTTTCAATTTTCATCACCTCCTTTGTCAGTGAAGAATAGGCACTTGCTACTTTGCCGCCGGGGTCATAGGCGAAAATACTCTTACCTGCGGCACTCATTTCGGCTGCTCGGACCGAACGCGGAATATCCTGCGCAAAAACATTGATCTTGCTTCCATAGGTGCTTCTGACCAGTTCGCTGATTTCTTTGGCGTATTTGGTGCGCCCGTCCACCATTGTCAGCAGAATTCCTTCAATTTTGAGTTTGGGGTTGATCTGCCGCCTGACCTTGTTGATCGTCTGCAATAGCTGTTCAAGCCCTTTGGCGGATAAGTATTGCGGCTGAGCCGGGATCAGGACGCTGTCAGCCGCCGTCAGGGCGTTGACGGTAAGCATCCCCAGAGAAGGCATACAATCGATCAGAACGTAATTGTAATTGCGCTTGACCTCATTGACATATTGGCTGAGAACCCGTTCCCGGTTCATCGCGTTGACCATCGACACTTCCAAGCCGGACAGCTCAATGTTCGCTGGCATCAGGTCAATGCCCTCACCATGATGCAGAATGCCCTCCAAAGGGTCATGGGGCTGCTCTGTGAGGATTTTACTGAGCAGGGTGGAAAGAGTGGTGTCGAGCTGATCGGGCTGTGCATAGCCAAGCGCAGCCGTCAGGCTGCCTTGTGGGTCAGCGTCAATCAGGAGAACTTTCTTTCCCTCGTTTGCGAGGCCGACGCCGAGATTTTCGCAGGTGGTTGTCTTGCCCACACCGCCTTTCTGATTTGCTATTGCCATTACCGTATTCATAAGTTTCACCTCCGTCCTTTTATGGTAAGGAAATTTCAAGCACTACAAAATTCTCACCTCCTCTGGGGCATAAAAAAAGAGCGTCACTTCACAATAACGAGGATGAAGATGACGCTCTATATGGACGCTAATATACTTCTCATTACACATTGAACTTCCAGCCGAACACTTTTTTTGTTAGCAATATTTTTAGCCGTTTTTTTGCCCATGTTTGCAAAAAAGGCGATTTTGTTAGCAGAATCGGTTTTTTCTGCTAACATTTGTTAGCTGGGAATTTTGACTGTGTAAGTGCATTAAAGCCGGATACTGATAAGTCTGTATCAGAAGATTTAACTGCCTGGTCACTCAGACCTCCGGAAACAAGAAAAGCCGAAAACCCTGATAAATCAAGGCTTTCGGCATTGCTTTTGGCGTCCCTGCCCGGATTCGAACCGGGGGCCTCGGGCTTAGGAGGCTCGCGCTCTATCCAACTGAGCTACAGAGACGTATTTAATTTTTTGCATCCACAGCCTATCGCATTTTGGCCCTAAATGCAAGGACTTTCATAGACTTAGGAGGCGGTCGCTCTATCCAACTGAGCTACAGAGACGCATACAGACAAAACTGTATGTTATTATAGCGCACAAAAGTGCCTGTTGTCAAACTGCCAAACTGTGTTGGATAATCATGCATGGACTGTAATCTCGTCTGCATAATTGATCGCAAAGATTCGGGTTATTTCATCAAATTTTTCGTTTTTCCTAGGGCCCACATCAGTTTTGCGGCAGCTGCTTCTGTAGTCATATCGTGCTCGAAAATGACGTGGCAATCCAGTATACGTTTTCCAACTTCGGATAAAGACAGATCGCTTCGTTCATACAGTCACTGACTGCATATGACGATGGCAATTCCTTTCCTAGTTAAAGCCTTTATCTTGTTGAGAATGTTATTGTGAATGGTAAATTGTAAAATCGAATTGAACACATAAAAAGGTCCATGGTGAATGGACTCATCTGTTAGAATAAAGTTACCACACAAAACTCTGACAGAAGGGACCAAACGCCATGGAATATAGTCATTCTATCATAATCTCGGCAGAACGCAAGCGTGGACAGCACCTGGGAGCAGAAGAACGGGGAGCAATCCAACAACTAAAAAAGCTAGGATATTCAAGATATTCAAACAGAGCCGTCGCCCGGATGATCAATTGCAGCCCATCAACCGTCGGTTATGAGCTGCAGCGCGGAACGCCTCCTTATTGCGGTCACGGTCGCAGGCCCGGATACACTGCAAAGAGAGGAGCCGCCGTATACTGTGCGAACCGCAGCCACTGCCGCCGCACCAGAAGCATACCAAGAGACTCGGCCTTCCTTCGCTGGACAGCGGAGCAGGTGCGTGTGCATAAATGGTCGTTCGATGCCTGCGTAGGCCATGCAAGGAGCAAAGGCTTGTTTCCCGCAGATGAAATCTCCTGTACCAAAACACTCTATAACCTTCTTTGGAAAGGCGAGATAGTGCTTACGCCCTTTGATCTTCCTGAGGCTCTGACAAGGAGAAAGCGTGGGAACCCCCGCATTTCCAAACGTTTGAACGGCAAAAGTCTGGATGAACGGCCGGCCGAAGTGAATCAGCGAAACACCTTTGGCCACTGGGAATCGGACACGGTGCTTGGACGAAAAAAGAAAGGTGAGCCAGTAGTGTTTACCATTGTGGAGCGATTGACCGGCTACTGTCTCGCCTTTCGGGTAGATGGGAAAACAACGAACGGAATCGCCGATGCTATGAGGCAGTTGCACGACCAGTTTGGGGAACGATTCGGCGAGATATTCCGCAGTATTACAACGGATAATGGCAGTGAATTCGCAGCTTTTTCTGCATTTGAGGCATTGGGAACTACCGTCTATTTCGCACATCCTTATTCCGCTTGGGAGCGGCCAGTAAATGAGCGTACAAATCGTGTCTTGAGGCGTTTCATACCTAAAGGGGTGTCCATTCAAAACTACTTTAATGAAGCTGTCCAAATGTTTGCAGATGAGATAAACGCACTGCCGAGAAAGCGGCTTGGTTACCTCGCACCAGAAGAACTGTTCGATGCCCAACTTGACTTGATTTGTGCTCGGCCATGACCCCACACTTTTATTCTTTCTGAGTGTTCAATTTGTTATTGCAATTTTCGATTAAATGTTTTTTCTTTTTTTAATTACTATTTTTTGCAATATTCATAAATATTAAATGGTTCTTCTCTTTTTTCAAATAAGATATCAGCTTCTTTAATAATCTTAATAAGTTCTTCTGTCTCTACACCTACTGTTTTTAGTACAAGTAACTTCTTTTCATTCGTTATGAGAAAGAAAAAACCTTTGTGCAAAAAGACTCTATCTATTTCTTTAAGTTCACAGATCTTTTTATCTTCTAATTTTATTCCCTGAACATCAATTTCCACTTTGTTATATCTTGATTTATTCCATACAAATTCATGGACATTATTTTCAAATTTTTTTCCCTTAGATTGAAACCAAATAATCCAAATCAATGCAATAATAGAAATCCCCATTCCCACATAAAACATCGGATAACTCTTTACAAAATAGCAGCCGATTGATAACAAAAATAATACTGGTGTCATTATATAAATAATTTTCCTTCTATTATTTTTTGTCTTAAGTAATTGATATGGCATAGCATATTCTAACGAAAGCATATACTCTAATGCTTTTCTATCTTCATCGGTCATAATAGACTTTATAATCATTTTTACTCCATCCTTCCCTTAAATACGTTGAGAGATTCCTATTCAAAAAGGAATCCCCCAATCGTTAATTATACTTATATATTATGCTCCTACAAAACCTGCCAAAGCGGATGAACTAACAGTCAATGCTTCAATAATCGCTACAATCGCACCTTCTGGTAACAATGCTGCAACAATCACTACCCCTGCAACTGCAGCTACCACTGGCAACGCTGCTTCTGCAAATTTAGCAACCTCAAATTCCTTTCCGCTATCTGAATTAAATGACATTTTAAATATTAATGCAACTGATATTGCCCATTCATCTTCCTCTTCCGGTAACAGGTCCGGTGTGCTACACGTAATGGAAAATTCCGCACTATTCGCTGAAACATTTTCTACTTCAAAAGTAATATTTCCTGATTTAACTGATAGTGCAATATTTTCCAATATATCACCAAATTTATCAGCACCATCTACTCCAGTATTAACCAAATTAGTCGATATTGCTGTAATTTGACTCTTGCATGATTGTGTCAAGCCACCATCATTTCCTATTGCTACATTCACATTATAAATTTTTCCGGTTGAACTTTCAATAGATGTAGAAATTTTCGTAGATATTTCTATTATACCTTCTGAACTTACAATCTCTCCAAGTGTAATTTCTTTATCATACTCCACACCCATGTCCATAATTTTTTTCAGATAACCAAGCGGCTCCATTACATTATAAACATATTGATTTCGTGCAATTTTTACCTTCGCTCGAAGATTCTCTTTTGCTATTTCCTCGTCTGTTTTTGTTGATACAGCATCGAACTTTTTAAATCCGGAATCCCTTCCCGAATACGCATCTTTATCCAGCGGAAACGAAGGTGATGAAGAAAATGAGCTCAACTCACAAAATTGATCAAACGCCCAGTTCTTCGGCATCGAATATCCTAAATTACAGCTAAACCCAGTCGACATATCTGCCACAAAAGATTTACTTGCCAATCCTGCTTTATAAACTTTAGTGCATACATATCTTGGTGCATAAATGCCGACTTTATAGTTTTTATCATTTGTCGAACTAAAAAAGATCATGTGAATCTGTTCAAAATAAGGTATAATAAATGTATCAATCTGATACGAATAACAATCAAAATCCACTGCAAAGTATATAGTCGTTCCACTTGGTATGCCGATTCTCTCGGCTGCTAAAATTGCTGTCTGTGCATCAACACTTCCCTGAGACGGATCCTTAAAATAGTTTAATTCATATCCTCCATCCTGATATATCGGGAATACCGATAATCCTGCATTTTCAATATTTTTCACTTCTGCTGATGTCAGATATTTCGGTGTATGTTCTATTCCAACAGAACCTGTCAGATAACGACCTACATGAGTATACCCTGCATGCGCCTGGAATCGGTGACGATACCTCTAATCTTGTAAACCTCATGATGGCCGCTAAATATCTTCTTAAGAACCAAATGAAGATGAAATGTGGAGCTTTGCTGGTTGCTAATAGCTGTGAGGAAGGACTAGGAAATCTTGATGGAACAAAAGCATTGTTTGCAAAATATGGTTCACGGATTCGTGCATTTTACTCCTTTGATGGCTATATTCCTCAATGTACCAGCAATGCAGTCGGATCCTATCGTTACATGATTACTTGCAAAACAGTTGGCGGACATTCTTATCTGGACTTTGGCAAACCTAACGCCATTGAAATTCTTTGCAGACTTGTGGAGAAACTTTACCGCATACAGCCACCCAGCGAGGAAAAAACAACATATAATGTAGGAAGAATCGAAGGTGGAACAACCGTCAACTCTCTGCCGCAAGAGGCCTCTCTGCTCTATGAATTTCGTTCTACATCTCAGCGCTGTCTTGAAATCATGGAACAGAAATTCTCTCAGACATTAGAGGGCTTTCAAAGTTGCGGGGGAACACTCTCCGTAGATGTCCTTGGAATTCGGCATGGAAACGGACCTGTTAATCAAACTGCTCTTAAGAAGTTCACAGCCCACAGTGCCGATGTTATTTCCAGTTATTACGCTGGAGAACTCGACTTCAGTCCATATTCTACTGATAGTAATATCCCGTTGTCACTCGGAATTTTGGCAAATACGATTGGCACCGTTCGCGGCAGTGGTGCACATACCCGTGAGGAGTGGATTGACAAGCACAGTTTGAAAGAAGGTCTTGAAATTGCGCTTTCGATTATGTTGAGTCAGGCAGAGAATATGTGAATACTAAGTCTCCGGTTCTTATTTGTTTTCCGTCACGCCCTATTTCCTTGGCTCTAAAAACATTTGTCGGCAGAGCAGCCGCCCAGTCGTTGTGCGAAAAATGCGCTGATAGGCGGAAAATGCCGCTTCCCGGGAAGTAGTATCTTCGTACAGATTCACTAAGAAATCGGCCTCCACCAAAATCCGATAGTCCAGGGCATCAATCGCGGAATACGTGTGGTGGTGCCCCACCAAATAACAGACGCGATCGGTCACTTCCGGCGGAAAAGCGAGCTTTTGCAGCATTGCTCGCGCGAGCGGCGGCCCTTCTTTTTCCTGCAGTGCACCGCCGCACTGGCCGCCGTTTTTCCGCTCGGCCTCATGAATGCCGATGTCGTGCACAACAGCGGCAGCTTCTAAACAAAACTGAGTATTCTGAGGCAAATGCTCGGTTTCTCCAATCAGCTTTGCAAAGCTGTGTACTTTAATAAAATGCTGAATCCGTTTGGCGTCGCCACTGTCGTAGTCAACCATCTCCAGCAGCAGCCGGTCAATTTGCTTTGCCATAGAGCACCTCCTGCAGGTTTTTCAGAATGGACGGGATAGTTTTTGGTACCTGTGCAAGAATAAGGGGTAAAAGCAGGCTTTGCGTAAAACCTGTTAGAAAACGAAAACTTTTTTAGGTTGATTTAGTACGTAAAATCGCCTACAATAAAAATAGAGAAAATCAGCCCGCAGTGAAAAATGGAAAGGAGATTGTATGATGGCAGAAAAAAAGAAGCTGACAAAAGAGGAACTTAAAGAAAAATTAAGCCCAGTCGGTGACGCTGTTTACAAAGCTTCGCAGACAGTCAGCGGCATGGCGAAAGAGACCGCTGAAAAGACCGTTTCCGCCGTAAAGACAGCTGCCGGAAAAGCAGAGCCAATGATGAAAGCCGCCAGCGAAACCATTTTAGAGACCGGCAAAAAAGCGACCGCTGCTGGGAAAAAGGCCGCTTCCGGGCTGATGCCCGAGGTGTACGTGCAGTGGGGAAGCCGCGAGGTGCTGTGCACCGACCTGGTTGAGCGTGCAAAGGCCGATTACCACATGACCAGCAAGGGCGCGATCCACTCCTGCCGGCTGTATGTAAAGCCTGAGGATGGCATTGCCTATTATGTGATTAACGGAAAAGAAGGAAAAATCTATCTTTAAGGCACAACGGCTCGTGTAAGAAAATACTGAAAAATTGCAATGGCCCCGTTTGCCAGGCAGAATGATATGCCGCAGACAAACGGGGTGTTTTTATGCCTATTTGAAAGACGTTTTATTTTTTATGAAAAAATGTAGGTACAGAAATCTACCGGGGCTGCTTTTGCGCCCGGTCTTTGCAGATAGCCTGCACCATGCTTTCGGCGGTTGCTTTTTCTGCGGTTAGAAAAGCGGAGACGCCAAACTGCCGCAGCGCGGCCCCGGTGCTGTCCCCAATGCAGACACAGGTGGTGTGCAGCGGAATCTTTTGGTGTGTATTCAAGAAAAATTGGACGCCGCTTGCGCTGGCAAAGGTTAGGTACTGCAGCGGTACAGAAAAAGACGGCTCTCCACTTTGCGAGACCAGGCGGTAAAGCGGAAATTCCCGACAGACAAGGCTGTGGTCCCGCAGCATCTGCGGCAGAATAGCTGCCCCATCTGCGGAGCGGAAAAGAAAAATGTCTTCCTCTGGCTTTACTGTATCACAAAGGGCTTGGGCGAGCGCGCGGCTGCTGTATTCCGCTGGGCATAAATCAGCAGAAATGCCGTACTGCCGCAGAGCAGTGCCGGTTGCTGCGCCGATGACGGCAAATTTGCAGAAAGAAAGCTGCCGAATATCTAAATTCTGTAGTTTCATCTGTTCCCAAAAAAAATGTACGCCGTTTGCACTTGTCAGGACAATCCAGTGGCAGCTGCCGTCCGCCAGGGACGAGAGCAAAAACGAAAGCGGCAGCGCTTCGCAGACGGCGCTTCCCATGCTGACTGCGGCGGCACCCTGTTCCCGCAGCAGCGCCGACAGCTTTTGACTGAATGCAGGTGTGCCGGTCACGCCGACGCGCACGCCTCGCAGCGGGCGGAAAATCGTTGGGGAAAGATCCATTGCGGCCACGGCGCCGACGACAATAATGGCGGGTGCCTGTACACCGGCTTTTTGCGTTTTTTGTACGATGTTGTCCAGAGTGCCGCGCACAGCGGCCGGAAATGGCGCATTGCCGCCCGAAACGACAGCGGCCGGGGTGGTTGGTGTCTTTCCGGCCGCTGTCAGGCGAGAGACAATTTTTGGAAGATTGTGCAGGCCCATTAAAAAGACAAGCGTGCCCGGCAGCCGCGCCAATGTGTCCATAGAGTCGGGCAGGCCGTCGGCAGAGTCGGCAGTATGGCCGGTAATTACATGAAAACTTTGGCTTTGGCCGCGGTGTGTCACCGGGATGCCCGCTGCCGCGGGAATGGCAATGGCCGAGCAGATGCCGGGTACTTCTTCATACGGAATGCCTGCTTCTTGCAGCGCTAGGATTTCTTCCCCGCCGCGTCCGAAAACAAAGGGGTCGCCGCCCTTTAGACGGACCACCCGGCGGCCCTGCCGCGCTTTTTCCACCAACAGGGCACTGATTCGCTTCTGCAAAGCGGAATGCCTGCCGCAGCGCTTGCCCACATAAATGCGTTCTGCTTTCGGCGGAGCAGCGGCAGGCAGGTCCGCGGCGATCAGGTCGTCGTATACCACGGTGTCGCAGGTTTGCAGCAGCTGCCAGCCGCGCCGCGTGATGAGGTCAGATGACCCGCAGCCGGCGCCTACCAAGAAAACACAGCCTGTTCTAGGAGCCATGGCTTTCCTCCGCTCTGTGCAGCAGGTCTTGAAACTCCGCCTCTGTCAGCGGCTTCCCCTTTTTTATGCTTGCACGGTAAAGTACTTCAAATAGTGCCGCACGCTGCGGTTCCTCTGGGATGACAGCCTTTACAGCTTCACGCTTTTGGGAAAGGCTCTCTAAAATAGGCCCTAATTGCTGCGAAAGCTGGGAATCAAGTAATTCTTTTACGGAAACCGCTGCTGCGGGGCTTGCGCCGCCGGTCGAGATGCCGACCGACAGCGGTCCACGCTTTACCAGTGCCGGAAACAGAAATGTGCAGGCTTCTTTGTCGTCTACCACATTTACGGGAATGCTTTTTTGCCGGCACAGGCCGCTGATGGTGTGATTAAGCGCTTTGTCGGCGGTGGCGGCAATAACCAGGGTACAGCCCGCAAGGTCAGTTTCGCGAAAAGCCCGCTCGTAAAAGACTGGGCCTTTTAGTGCGCGCAGAGGGGCGCTGATTTTTGGTGCCGTCACGACAATTTGCGGCCCGTAGGGCAGAAGCTTCTGTACCTTTCTGTACGCGACTTTTCCGCCGCCCACGACCAGACAGGTCTTTTGCGAAAGTTCAATAAAAAGTGGAAAATAAGACATGCTTACTCCTTTCCCTGTTTTGCCGGTAGACAGTAGTACTGCCAGCCGCTCTCGGTTTTGGTTCTGCAAAAGCGGATGCCGAAGGCCAGATCTAAAATACCGCTGGAAAACACCTCGTCCGGGGTGCCGGTCTGCTGCAGTTTCTGCCCGAAAAGCACCGCGACCCGGTCAGCTGTGCGCATGGCAAGGCACAGCTCGTGCGAAACCAGCACGACTGCCCGCCCCTCTTTTGCGAGGCGGCGGGCCACCTGCATAACTTCCAGCTGATGGCGTACGTCTAGGTAGGTGGTCGGCTCGTCCATAAAAATCGTCTGGGTCTGCTGCGCCAGTGCCATGGCAAGGTAAATTTTCTGCCGCTGCCCGCCGCTGAGTTCTGGCATGGGGCGGTCGGCAATGTCCAGCGCATCTGCCCATTTCAGCGCGTCCTCTACGGCGGCAAAATCCTCTTTGCGGTAGCGGCGCGGAAAAGACAGATAGGCAAAGCGCCCGTGCAGCACCATGCGCCGGGCCAGGATAGCGGGGACGCTGCGGCTTTGGGGCAGATAAGTCGCTTTGCGCGCGATTTGTGCAGAACTCATCGTGGAGATGGGAATTTTGTCGTACAGAATGCTGCCGGAAATTGATGGCAAAAGACCTATAGCGGTTTTAATCAGTGTACTTTTTCCGCAGCCGTTCGGCCCAAGCAGCACGGTGACTTTTCCCGGCAGAAAAGCAAGGTTCACGTTGTGCAGCACTGGTCTTTGCCGGTACCCGGCGGAAAGTCCACAGACTTCAATCATGGATACGCCCTCCTCTCTGCCGCAGCAGCAGCCAGATGAAGAAGGGCCCGCCAATCAGGGACAAAACAATGCCGACCGGCAGCTCATAGGGAGAAAACAGCGTGCGCGCGGCGACATCACAGACGGTCAGCAACACTGCTCCGCCCAGAGCAGAGGCGGCAATTAAGGGACGGCTTTCTTCGCCGATCAGCCGCCGCATGATGTGCGGCACAATCAACCCCACAAACCCCAGCAGACCACAGAAACTGACCGCGGCGCCCGCCAGTGCCGCCGCCAGCGCCAGCATACCAATGCGTACAGCCCGCACCCGCAACCCCAGGCTTTGGGCCGTTTCTGCACCAAGCATTAAAATATCCAGTTCGTTGGCAAGCAGCAGCGCGGCCAACAGGCAGGCGGCAATCACCCAGAAAGAGGGAGCGATGCGCGCCATGGTCAGACTGGACATTCCCCCGATGCGAAAATCCGTGTAGCCGTTCAGTGCGTCCGGGAAAATGGTAACCAAGGCGTCAATGCCTGCCGAAAGGATACTTGAAATAGCCACACCTGCCAGTACCAGTGTAATACGGGAAGTGCCCGCTTTTTCCGCAATCAGCAGCACCAGAAGAACGGCTGAAAATGCACCGAAAAATGCGGCAAACGGCACTGCCGCTGTCGAAAGCGGCGCAATCGCGCAGATGAGCACGACCGCCAGGCCCGCTCCTGCGTTGACGCCGATAATGTTGGGCGCGGCCAGCGGATTTGCCAGTACGCCCTGAATAATGGTGCCAGAAACCGCCAGTGCGGCCCCTGCCAGCAGACAGCCGCAGGTACGTGGCAGGCGCACATACAGAAGGATGGTTGCGGCCGAACCCTTTTCTTTTCCGGAGAGTACCTGTAAAATCTCCCGCGGGGAAAGGAATGAAGAGCCTAGGCACATGCTCAAAAACACAGCGAAGACAGCCGCGGCTGCCAGCAAAATCAGCAGACGGATTTTGCGGGAACGGTCATTTGCCATAAAGAATCTTCGCCAGCCCTTCGTATGCTTCGCCCCAGCGCTCGTTTGGTTTTAGATTGTAAAGATGTTGGTCCATGTAGTAGTATTTGTGGTTTTTAACAGCGGTCAGCTTTTGCCAGGCTGGGTTGGAAAGTATTTCGCTCTGCAGCCGTTTTTGGATTGCGGCAGAGTTTGTCCCCTGCAGGACCAAGAAAATGTACTGCGGATCCGCGGCTAAAATCGACTCCATACTCAGATTCTGCAGCAGGCTTTTATCGCTGTCGGCAATGTTGACACAGCCGAGTTCTTTCAGCATTTCGCCCAGTACGTTGTCTTTGCTGCTTTTTACTTTGCAGCTAGAGCCAGTCACGCGCACATATAGTACCGTTGGCTTTTTGCCGGTGGCGCGCGCCTTGGCGGCTTTTACCCGGGTCTGTACGGCAGTGCCGTATTGGGTATAGCGCTCGGTGCAGCCGGTAATCTGTGTGCAGATTTTCAGCATTTTTAAGTAGTCGTCAAAAGAACTAACGTTAAAGTAAGCGGTGTTAATGCCGGCCTTTTCCAGAGTGTCTTTTAAAGCGACATCTTCTGTCGTGTTGGCACTGGCAATGACAAAGTCCGGCTTTGCGGAGATAATCTTTTCGGCGCTTGGTCTTTTGACACCGCCAATATTTATGACCTGCTTGCTCAGACCCAGGTTAAATTCGGTCCAGGTGTCGTCGGCAGAGGCTACAATGGTATCTTTTCCGCCAGCAAGGCACCAGATTTCACTGAAGCTGCCAATCAGAACCGCCACCCGCTTTGGGCGGCTTGCCGTCACGCTGCGGCCAAGGGCATCCTGAAACGTGACAGCTGTTTTTGCTGTGCTATCGGCGGCCGATGACGTGGCTGCCGATGAAGCAGAGGAACTGCCTGTGCCGCCGGCGGTGCACGCGGCCATAGAGAACGCCGCTGCTGCGGCTAAAAGCAGGCATTGTATGCGTATAAATAGTTTTTTCATGTTTTTCTTCCTCTCAATTCTTATAAAAATGATAAAGTAATGCTTTTAGACAGTATACCATTTCTTTACCAGAAGGAAAAGGAAAATTTTCCAAAGGAAAGGCGGCACAGCTGAAAAAATGCAGCCGATCCGCCCCGTTTGCGGTATATAAATTTCTAAGTAAGCTATTTTCTTTTGGGGGGCTGCCATGCGGTCAAAAAGGCGCGGGTAAACAGCGCGAGGTCGATGATTTCCACAAAAACCACCACATAGCATAGAAAATTGGCTACTAAAACAGCGCTCATTCGGTGTGCAGCTGTGGTGTAGAAGATGGAAGAAGAAATGGTTTCCCAGGCGCAAAGGGCCATGCAGATACCGTAGTTTGCGCGCGGCTTGCGCAGCAGTGTAACCAGCCATACCGCTACCGGAATAACAAACAGCGGCGCACAGTACAGCAGCCCGCCGATAAAGTGCATTAGGTCGCCGTAGCGCAGATACAAAAGGCCCATTTGAATTGAGTTGACAGGGGCGCTGCCGTCCAGTGTTGTGCCGGCTGGAAGCAGAAAAAGCACTGCAAGTGCGGCCTGAACAATCAGCGCGGCCCACTGGGTTACTTTTAGGTTTTGTATATCATACCGGCTGTTGGACATGTGGTGTACTTCCTTTCGGCTGCATGCAAAAATGTATGTAAAATATTATAACAAAAAATGTGCACGCCCGCAAGCCGCCCAGGGTTCGTTTGGGGCTCTGCAAAACGAAGCAAACGCAAAGCCCCCCGATTCCATACAGAATCGGGGGGCTTTTTTAGGATTTTGCGATGCTAAAAAGCAGGGAAAACCTTATTTTGCAGCTTTTGCCTTTGCGCGCTTTTCTTTAACAGCAGCCTGTGCAGCAGCCAGACGTGCAATCGGCACACGGAACGGAGAGCAGGAAACATAGTCCATACCCACGTTGTGGCAGAATTCGACAGAACTCGGGTCGCCGCCGTGCTCGCCGCAGATACCGACATGCAGCTTCGGGTTGGCAGCTCTGCCTTCTTCAACACTCATCTTGATCAGACGGCCAACGCCTTCTGTATCCAGATGCACAAACGGGTCGGATTCGTAGATCTTGTTGTCGTAATAGGCATCCAGGAATTTGCCAGCATCGTCGCGACTGAAGCCAAAGGTCATCTGGGTCAGATCGTTGGTGCCGTAGCAGAAGAAGTCAGCTTCTTTAGCAATCTTGCCTGCAGTCAGAGCTGCACGCGGGATTTCGATCATGGTGCCGACTTCATACTTCAGATCAATACCGGAATCTTTAATCAGCTTGTCTGCAGTTGCAACAACTGTGTTCTTAACAAACTTCAATTCCTTGACTTCGCCTACCAGCGGAATCATGATCTGCGGAACAATCTTTTTGCCGGTCTTCTTTGTCACATTGATTGCGGCATTGATGACAGCTGTGGTCTGCATTTCTGCAATTTCCGGATAAGTGACAGTCAGGCGGCAGCCACGGTGGCCCATCATCGGGTTGAACTCATGCAGAGAGGCGATAACGTCTTTCAGCTTTGCAACGGTGATGTGTAGGTCTGCTGCCAGATCTTTAATGTCAGCTTCCTTGGTTGGCAGGAATTCATGCAGCGGCGGGTCGAGAAAACGAATGGTAACCGGACGGTCGCCCATGATTTCGTACAGAGCCTCAAAGTCGCCCTGCTGATACGGCAGAATCTTTGCCAGAGCCTTCTTGCGCTCTTCAACAGTTTCTGCAACGATCATTTCACGCATTGCCTTAATGCGGTCGCCGGCAAAGAACATGTGCTCGGTGCGGCAGAGGCCAATGCCCTGTGCACCAAAGTCACTTGCCTGCTTTGCATCACGCGGGGTATCTGCGTTGGTGCGTACTTGCAGGGTGCGGGCCTTGTCTGCCCATGCCATATAGCGGCCGAAGTTGCCGGTAATGGAAGCCGGGACAGTCGGAACAGCTTCACCGTAGATGTTGCCGGTGGAACCATCAATGGAGATGTAGTCTCCTTCTTTATAGGTCTTGCCGCCGAGTGTAAACTGTTTCTTGTCATAATCGACAACAATTTCGCCGCAGCCGGAAACACAGCAGGTGCCCATGCCACGTGCAACAACAGCAGCGTGGCTGGTCATGCCGCCGCGGACGGTCAGAATGCCTTCTGCAGACTGCATGCCCTCGATGTCTTCCGGAGAAGTCTCTAGACGAACCAGAACAACCTTTTCGCCGTTCTTCTTCCAAGCTTTTGCGTCCTCAGCAGAGAACACAACCTTGCCGCAGGCAGCGCCCGGAGAAGCAGCCAGGCCCTTGCCAATGACTTCGGCTTTCTTCAGAGCCTCAGGGTCAAACTGCGGATGCAGCAGAGCGTCCAGCTGCTGCGGCTCTACACGCAGGATTGCTTCTTCTTCATCGATCATGCCCTCATCGACCAAGTCGCAGGCAATCTTCAATGCAGCGGTTGCGGTGCGCTTGCCGTTACGGGTCTGCAGCATATAGAGGTGGCCGTCTTCAATTGTGAATTCCATATCCTGCATATCTTTAAAGTGGTTTTCAAGATTTGTTGCAATAGAAGAGAACTCGTCGTAAACGGCGGGCATCTGGTCTTTCAGGTGGCTGATCGGGGAAGGTGTGCGCACGCCGGCGACAACATCTTCGCCCTGTGCATTGATCAGGTACTCACCAAACAGAGCCTTTTCGCCGGTTGCCGGGTTGCGGGTAAATGCAACGCCTGTGCCGGAGTTGTCGCCGCTGTTGCCGAATGCCATCTGCTGTACGTTGACAGCAGTGCCCCATTCATAGGGGATTTCGTTCATCTTGCGGTAAACGTTGGCGCGGGGGTTGTCCCAGCTGCGGAAAACAGCCTTTACAGCCTCAATCAGCTGTGTCTTCGGGTCCTGCGGGAAAGGCTTGTGCTCGTTGTCTTCATAGATTTTCTTAAAGATGGAGACCAGCTTTTTCAGGTCATCGGCGGTCAGGTCGATGTCACTCTTATAGCCTTTTTCAGCCTTCATCTTGTCAATTTCGTCTTCAAACAGGCTCTTGGAAACGCCCATGACAACATCCGCAAACATCTGAACAAAGCGGCGGTAGCTGTCGTATGCAAAACGCGGGTTGTTGGTCTTTTTGGCCAGGCCCTCGACAGCGTCATCGTTTAAGCCCAGGTTCAGGATGGTATCCATCATGCCGGGCATAGACTGGCGTGCGCCGGAACGGACAGAAACCAGCAGAGGGTTGCTGTTGTCGCCAAAGGTCTTGCCTGTGATTTTTTCCAGGCCCTTCATGTGCTCGAAAATATCCTTCTGGATATCCTCGTTGATCTGGCGGCCATCGGTGTAGTACTGTGTGCAGGCATCGGTGGTAATGGTGAAGCCCTGCGGAACCGGCATGCCGGCTGCGGTCATTTCGGCCAGGCCAGCGCCTTTGCCGCCCAGAATGTTCTTCATCGTAGTCATGTTGCCTTCAAAAGACTTGCTGCCTTCGGTGAAGTAATAAAGATACTTACGGCTCATAGACTTGATCCTCCTATAGATTTTTTCTATTCCCACAGATTTTAAGGTTTGCCATAAAATTTTGGGATGGGAAACAAAATGAAAGGATATAACAATCCATCCGGGACTCAAGCTAGAAAAGTCCCGCGAACATTATAACAAATATCCATGTGAAATTCCAGATGAATTTGCGCTAATTTCCAGTATTTTTTATTACTTTTTACGTATGCTGCATAAAATCGCTTCTTTCAGGCCCCATTTTCTAGGCGGCTGCTGGAAATCAGCGACAAAAGCCTTGCATTCCGCCAAAAAAATACTTATACTTGTAGTATCTCATTCTCACTTTTGTGAATGAGAGGGCTGTTTCTGCCCATAAAATACTGTAATAGAATGAAAAAGGCGGCTGCCGATGTGGCAGGCTGTGTCTATTCTTATAGGAGGTCACTTTCCGTATGGCTGAAAAGTATTGTGCCGTGGTCCTTGCTGCAGGGGAAGGAAAACGCATGAAATCCAACCGCCCCAAAGTGCTCAGCGAGGTGCTGTTTAAGCCCATGCTGCGCTGGGTGCTGGATGCCGTACAGGCTGCTGCTATAAAAGATATCTGCTGTGTAGCGGGCCACCGCCACGAGCAGGTAGAGGCATACCTTGCCAAAGCAAATGAAACTGCCTTTGCGGCGCACCCGGTGCGCTGTGTGCTGCAGCGCGAGCGCCGCGGCACAGGCCATGCTGTCATGATGGCCCGCAGCTTTTTAGAGGAACACCGCGGCGGCCAGGTCCTTGTTTTAAATGGAGACGCGCCGTTCCTTACGCCCGAAACCATCGCAGCTGCCCTGCAGGCACACTGTGAAAACGGCAATGCCGCTACGGTCATTTCTGCACAGGTACAAGACCCTGTTGGATACGGCCGTATTGTGCGCAGCCCCAAAGACGGCCTGCTTGCAGGCATTGTCGAGCAGAAAGATGCAGACGAGGCTGTGCAGAAAATCTGCGAAATCAATTCCGGTTCCTATTGGTTTGCTGTCGATGATTTGTTGGAAGTCCTTTCCGATATTACCAGCAACAACGCGCAGGGAGAGTACTACTTGACAGATGCCATTGCGCTGCTGATTGGCCGTGGAAAACGCGCCAGTGCCTTTACAGCAGAAGATTCTGCTGCAGTTTTGGGTGCGAATGACTGCATGCAGCTGTTTTCGCTCAACCAAATTGCACGGGACAGGGTGCTGCAGCGACATATGGCGGCGGGTATTTCCATTCCCTGCAAAGACGGCGTAATTATTGGTCCAGATGTGAGAATCGGCGCTTATTCGTGCATTTTGCCGGGTAGTATCCTGCAGGGTAGCACCGTAGTAGGCGAGGATTGTACCATTGGACCCAACACAATTTTGCAGAATGCTATGGTAGAAGACCATGTTTTACTCAATTCCGTGCAAGTTTACAACAAAAAAGTTGCAGAAGGGGATTTAATGAAACCCTATTCTGTGCTGCGATAACTGCCATCAACAGGGTGCCTCTTTTTGGGGCACCCTGCTTGTGCGTACGGCCTTTTTCCGTGCGCAAAATATAAAAATAGCGGGGGCCTTTTCAGGCGGGCGGCAGCTCCTTTTTGCGGAGGGGATACTGTTGCTGCTGCCGGCGGAACAGGACACCAAAAGGCAAAAGACAAATGATTGTTACAAAACAGGGGGAAAAGAAATGAATTTTCACGGCAAGGACATCAAAATTTTTGCTGGAAACGCCAACCCGGACGTCGCCAGACAAATCAGTGAATGTCTGGGCCTGCCCATGGGAAAAATCGCTGTTACCACTTTCAGCAACGGCGAAATTTCCGTTTCACTGCAGGAATCTGTGCGCGGCTCTGACTGCTTCATTGTACAGTCTACCTGCTCACCGGTAAACGACAACCTGATGGAACTGCTCATTATGATGGATGCTATGAAGCGCGCCTCAGCGGCCCGCATCACTGCGGTTATTCCGCACTTTGGTTATGCCCGCCAGGACCGTAAGGCGAAGGCCCGCGACCCGATCAGCGCGAAGCTGTGCGCCGATATTATTGAAACAGCCGGCGCCGACCGCGTGCTGACCATGGATTTGCATGCGGCACAGATTCAGGGCTTTTTCAATATTCCGGTTGACCATCTGCGCGGGGCACCGCTTTTGGCTTCCTTTATGAAAGAGCGCCTCGGTGACAATGTCGGCGACTATATTGTCGTTTCTCCTGACCTGGGTTCAGTTACCCGTGCGCGCGACTTTGCAGAGCGCATTGGCACCCGCATGGCAATCGTTGACAAGCGCCGCCAGCGCGCCAACGAATGCGAAGTTATGAATATCATCGGCTCTGTCGAGGGCAAAAAGGTCATTATTGTGGACGACATGATCGATACTGCTGGCACTCTGTGCAACGCCGCCCAGGCGATTATGGAGCACGGCGCGGTTTCTGTTACCGCATGCGCAACCCATGGCGTCCTTTCCGGCCCGGCGATTCAGCGTCTGCAGGATTCTGTACTGAAAGAAGTCGTTTTGCTCGACACCATTCCCCTGCCGCCAGAGAAGCACATTGATAAAATCACTGTGCTGCCCACAGCGCCTACTTTTGCAGAGGCCATCGAGCGCATTTACGAGGATAAGCCGATTTCCCCTATGTTTATCTAAATCTGCGTAAAAAAATAAGAACAGAGGGTTGCCGCAGTGTGCCGAAAAAAGCCGGTGCATGGGTGCGGCAGCCCCTTTTGTGTTGAGGTACTAAAATATGTTATTTTCTGGAAAACAAGTTCCCGCAGGACCAGTGGAGTGGATTTTAGCCGGCTTGGGCAACCCGGGTACAAAGTATGAGGGAACCCGCCACAACACCGGCTTTATGGCATTGGACTGCATTGCCGAGAAAGCCGGCGTGACTGTTGACCGGCTGCAGTTTGAGGGGCAGTGCGCGCAGGCGCAGGTCGGCGGCAAAAAAGTGCTGCTCTTAAAGCCTATGACTTTTATGAATCTTTCTGGGCGCAGTGTCACCGCGGCCATGCGCTTTTATAAGCTGCCGCCCGAGCGCGTCATTGTCTTTTTCGACGACATTTCCCTTGCCTGCGGGCGGCTGCGCATTCGCCGCAAGGGCAGTGACGGCGGACACAACGGCATGAAAAACATCATCTATCTTTCTGGCAGTGATGCTTTTCCGCGGGTAAAAATCGGCACTGGCGCAAAGCCTAGCCCCGAATGGGATTTGGCAGATTGGGTGCTCAGCCGCTTTTCCGCGCAGGACGCAAAGTTGATGCAGCAGAGCATTGAGCATGCTGCCGAAGCGGCCGAGCTTTTGGTGAACGGCAAAACGGATGAGGCAATGAACCGCTACAACGTGCGCGGCTGAGGCCTTCTTTACAAAAAGGCATAAAAAAGCCGCATGGCCCAAAAGCACATGCGGCAGAAAAAAGATTACAGTTTAATGATGCCCAGTGCATTCAGAACACTGGAAACAAGAATCAGAATAATGAAAATAGGCGAAATCCATTTGGTCATTACGTTGCAGAGCTTTTCCCGGTGGAATTTTGAGCTGATGGTCACTTCGTCGTCAATGCTCTTCATGCCGACAAACCAGCCTACACAGATGCAGGTAAACAGCGCAACCAGCGGCATTAAGATGCTGTTGCTGATAAAGTCGAAGAAGTCGAGAAAATCAAATCCAAGCGGCGTTACACCCGAAAGGACGCCAAAGCCAAGCGACGATAGTATGCCTAGGGCTATGGCACAGGCCAGGGACAGCAGGGTCGCCGGTTTGCGGCCGATGTGCAGTTTGTCCATGATAATGGAAACAACAGTTTCCATTAAGGCAATCGAAGAAGTCAGCGCTGCAAACAACACCAGCAGGAAGAACACCGCACCGGCAATGACACCGCCGATACCCATGCTGGAAAAGACCTTTGGCAGCATGACAAACATTAGCCCGGGGCCCTGCTTTAGCTGAGACGGGCTGCCGCCGGAGAACGAAAAGACCGCCGGAATAATGGTCAGGCCCGCCAGAAGCGCTACACCGGTGTCGAAAACATCGACTTGTGTTGCGGATTTTTCCAGGTCTTCATCTTTCTTTACATAAGAGCCGTAGGTAATCGTAATGCCCATGGCAAGACTTAAAGAATAGAAAAGCTGACCCAAAGCCGCCAAAATGGTGTTTGCCGAAAAATGTGAAAAATCCGGAATCAGGTAATACTTTACGCCGGCCATGGCATTGGGCAGGGTCAGCGAATAAATAGCAGTGCCGATATTCAGAATCAGCAGAATCGGCATGAGCAGGCGGCTGACTTTCTCTACGCCTTTTTCCACGCCGAACATGACAATGACAGCCGTTGCGCAGATAAACAGCAGAAACCAGACGATCGGCTCGCCGGTTTGCCCAATATAGGAAGAAAAGAACCCGTCTTTGGCAGAAGCTGCGCTCTGCCCGGTGACAAATACGCCGAAATACTTAAAGACCCAGCCGCCTATGACGCAGTAATAAGGCAGGATAATCATGGGTACAATCGAAGAGAGATACCCCAGCCATTTGAAGCGGTGATCCAGTTTGCCAAAAGCCTCAATGGCAGAAACGCCGGTCTTGCGCCCAATTGCAAACTCGACCATCATCAGGCTGAAACCAAAAGTCACAGCCAGAATAATGTAAACCAGCAAAAAGGTGCCGCCGCCGTACTTTGCGGCAAGATACGGAAATCGCCAAATGTTTCCTAGACCTACAGCCGAGCCGGCCGCGGCCATGACAAATCCGAGCCGGCTGCTGAACGCGCCACGCTCTGTTTTTCCTTCTTTCATCATAATCCCCCTCTGTGTTGTACGAAAGAAACAAGCTTTTCCCTCAAATTAAGAAATATTTAGCCTTTATTATAGCACATCTGTGCATAAAATCCCATATAAACTTTCAAAGTCCATTCATTTCATTGTTTCAGCCGGGCTGGATGATTAATCCTGTAGTAGGAGACCTTTATGAAATTTATTGTAAATGCACTATCCCGTATGCGGGAATACCGCTTGCTGCTAGATGCAGTGCGGCAGAAAAATGTCCCTGCGGCCGTCACAGGACTTTCGGGCATTCATAAAGCAAACTTAATTTACGCGCTGTGGGTACACACCGGGCAGCGCGCTTTTGTCGTGGCCGGCGATGAAGCCGAGGCGGCCCGCCTTGTGGGTGACCTTGCCGCGCAGGGAATGCGCGCACTGTATTATCCGTTGCGGGATTTAACGCTGCGAAACGGCGAAACCGGCTCCCATGAATACGAACACCAGCGCTTGCAGGTGCTTGCGCAGCTGCTAAACGGCGAATGCGATGCTGTGGTCTGCTGTATTGACGGTGCCCTGCAGGAAACCATGCCGCCAGAGGCTCTGCGCACCCGCATGCGTACGTTTTCCCCCGGCGACACCCTGCCCCCGCAGCAGGCGGAGGCTCTGCTGCTGCGCTGTGGCTATGAGCGGGCGGTGCAGGTAGAGGGCCCCGGTCAGTTTGCCCGCCGCGGCGGCATTCTTGACGTTTTTCCGCCGGAAAGTACCGCGCCGGTGCGCCTGGAATTTTGGGGCGATGAAGTGGATACGCTCTCTTTCTTTGACCCGCAGACCCAGCGCCGCACCGACCCTGCCCCGCAGGTCTGCATTTCCGCAGCAGCAGAGGCACTGGCAGACGACCCGGCCGCGCTTGCAGCACGTATTCGCAAAATTGCATCTTCGCTGCGCGGAAAAAATGCACCCCTCGCCCGCCCTATTCTGCAGGAACAGGCAGATATGCTGCAGCAGGGCGTTAAACTTTCGTGTATGGACAAATTCCTACCAATTTTATACGATACGCCAGCCTGCCTTTTCAGCTACTGCGGGGAAGATGATCTTGTGTTTGTCAGTGAAACGGTCAATGTTAAAGAAAAAATGCGCACTGCGCAGTTTCACTGGAATGAGGACCTTAAGGCAGACCTTGTAGACGGCACGCTCTGCCGCCACCTTGACAGCTACAGCAAAACGTGGGCAGATGCCCTTTCCTTTTTTGAAAAAGCCAATACCGTTTTTCTGGATACCTTTGCCCGCGGCAGCTACGAGGTACCGGTTAAGACACTGCTGAACTTCACGGCCCGGCAGCTTTCCGTCTGGGGCGGCTCAGCAGAAACATTGACCGATGACCTTTCTGAGATGCTGCGTAAAAAGTGGTCCTGTGCTGTGCTTGCCGGCAATGAGCGCAGTGCCCATACGACGGTGACGGACCTGCTTTCTGCCGGCATCAATGCGTATTACACAGCGGACACGGAAGAAATCGCGCGCGGTGCCGTGGCCGTGCTGCCCGTTTCCCTTTCCGCCGGGGCCGAGTGGCCGGGTGCATTTCTGGGGATTATCACCCATGGCCGGCTGCTGCAGCAGGCCAAGCACCGCAAAGCAAAACACAATAAAAACAGCCGCCCGCTCAGTTCCCTTTCCGAGCTGCAGGCGGGCGACTATGTGGTGCACGAAAGCCACGGTATCGGCGTTTATCAAGGAATTCATAAAATTGATACGCACGGCATTATTAAGGATTATATTAAAATTCAGTACGCGAAGGGTGACACCCTGTACGTTCCGGTGACACAGCTGGACTTGGTCAGCCGGTATATCGGCCCGCGGGAAGACGCCGCTGTGCACCTGCACCGTCTGGGCGGCACCGAGTGGCAGAAAACCAAAAGCCATGTGCGCCGCGCTGTGCAGGATATGGCAAAAGAGCTGATTAAACTGTACGCGGCACGCATGCAGGCAAAAGGCTTTGCCTTTTCCCCGGACTGCGAGATGCAGCGCGACTTTGAGAGCCGCTTTGAGTTTGAAGAAACCGACGACCAGCTGCGCTGCGTAGAGGAAATCAAGGGCGACATGGAGCGGCAGGCCCCCATGGACCGCCTGCTGTGCGGCGACGTGGGCTTTGGCAAGACCGAGGTCGCTCTGCGCGCCGCATTTAAGTGTATCTGTGACGGCAAGCAGTGCGCTCTTTTGGTGCCCACCACCATTTTGGCGTGGCAGCATTACCAGACTGCGCTGCGCCGCATGGAGGGCTTTCCACTGACAGTCGAGCTGCTTTCGCGTTTTCGCACACCCAAACAGCAGCAGCAGATTATCGAAAAGCTGCGCCGCGGTGAAGTGAATCTGATTATCGGTACGCACCGCCTCATCAGTAAAGATGTCAAGTTCCGCGACCTGGGGCTGGTCATTATTGATGAGGAGCAGCGCTTTGGCGTTGCGCAGAAAGAAAAGCTGAAGCATTTGTGCAACAATGTCGATGTGCTGACTCTGTCGGCTACCCCAATTCCGCGTACCCTGAATATGGCTATGTCCGGCATACGCGATATGAGTGTACTGGAAGAGGCCCCGCATGACCGTCACCCGGTGCAGACCTATGTCATGGAGCACGACGAGGGCATTTTGGCAGACGCTGTCCGGCGGGAACTGCGCCGCGGCGGGCAGGTTTACTGGCTGCACAACGATGTTGCTTCCATTACGCGGGTGGCTGCCCGACTCAAGGCCCGCGTACCCGAGGCACGCATCGGTATCGGCCACGGAAAAATGAGCGAGCAGGAGCTTTCGGAGGTATGGCGGCAGCTGATCGACCACGAAATTGATGTACTGGTCTGTACTACCATCATAGAGACCGGCGTGGATGTGCCCAACGCCAATACCCTGATTATCGACAATGCTGACCGTATGGGCCTTTCGCAGCTGCATCAGATCCGCGGGCGCGTGGGGCGCAGTTCGCGGCGTGCCTATGCGTACTTTACGTTCCGCAGGAACAAAGCGCTGTCCGAGATTGCCCAGAAGCGCCTGTCGGCAATACGCGAATTTACAGAATTCGGTTCCGGCTTTAAAATTGCCATGCGCGACCTTGAGATTCGCGGCGCGGGCAATATTTTGGGCGGCGAACAGCATGGCCATATGGAGGCAGTCGGCTATGAAATGTACCTGAAGCTTTTAGGCGACGCGATCGCCGCCGAAAAAGGAGAAGCCCCGCCGCAGGGTGAAGAGTGCCTGATGGATCTGCAGCTGCAGGCGCATATTCCCGAAAGCTATATTCCCGACAGCAGCGGCCGGCTGGAGATGTACCGCCGCATTGCCGATATTCGCAGCAATGAAGATGCAATGGATGTGACCGATGAGCTGATCGACCGCTATGGCGACCCGCCCGAGAGCGTAGAGGGCCTCGTGCAGATTGCCCTGCTGCGCAACATGGCGGGAATGTGCGGCGTGACGGAAATCAAAGAACAGCAGAGGCAGCTGCAGCTGTACCAAAAGCAGCTGAACATGCAGTGGATTGCGGCTCTTTCGGCGCAGTATCCGGGGCGTGTGCTGGTCAATGCGGGTGCGCGGCCGTATATCGCGGTGCACCTGCAGCCGGGCGAAGATACGCTGACTTTGCTCAAAAACATTCTGCAAAGCCGTCCTTCCGGGAAAAGGCACAGGGCGCCCGCTGCCCCCGCAAAAGAAATGGACAAATCAGCTGGCAAGTAGTATAATACGGCTGTATACATTTTTGTATTTATTGAAAAAAATAACGTTGAAAAATGGAAAGCGGAGAGTGTAATAGCCATGAAATTAAAGAGATTTACCGCCGGCGTTTTGGCCTGTGCGCTGGTTACGGGCGCTGCCGCCGGTTGTACGGTCGGGAAAGATCAGTCTTGGTGTGCAAAAACAGACAGCCTGTCTCTGCCCGCCGGTGTGTATATTTATGAGCTTTACAATGCTTACAGCGAAGCCCAGAGCAAAACCACCGAGTCCGATATGAAAAAGGCAAAAATCGACAATAAAGATGCCATGACATGGATCGGCGACCGCGCAAAGCAGCTGACCAATGAGCTGTTTGTGCTGAATGATAAAATGAAGCAGATGAAGCTGAGCTTTACTGCCTCTGAAAGTTCCGAAATCAAGCAGGTTGCCGACAACGCCTGGACACAGCAGTATTCCAGTATGTTCAGCGACAAGCATGTTTCAGATACTTCTTTTAAGACCGCCTATGCAGAGTACACGTATCAGCTGCGCAAAGTCTTTCTTGGCACCTACGACACCGGTGGAAGCAAGGCGGTTTCGGAAAAGACACAGAAAGAGTATTTTGAAAAGCATTATTCCGATATTGAGTATATGTACGTTCCACTGGAGAAAACATCCACTTCCAGCAGCTCCTCTGCAGCGAGCAGTGCAGCTTCCTCCGCAGCAAGCAGCAAAGCTTCCTCTGCAGCGAGCAGTGCAGCTTCCTCCGCGGCAAGCAGCAAAGCTTCCTCTGCAGCGAGCAGTGCAGCTTCCTCCGCGGCAAGCAGCAAAGCTTCCTCTGCAGCGAGCAGTGCAGCTTCCTCCGCAGCAAGCAGCAAAGCTTCCTCTGCAGCGAGCAGTGCAGCTTCCTCCGCGGCAAGCAGCTCGACTTCTTCCGCGGCAAGCACGACCATGACAGCAGCGGAAAAAGCAGCGCTAAAAAAAGAATTGGATGGTTACCTTACACAGATTCGCGGCGGTAAAACAACCTTAAAGGCTGCCAGTGCCGCTTATGCAAAGGCGCACGGCTCCACTGATTCCTACCAGACCATGACCGAAGATATGGATTCCTCCACAGCAACTTCTTCTCTGCCTACCGATATGATTTCTGCGGCCAAAGAGATGAAAGCCGGCGAGACCCGCCTGCTTGAAGTTTCTTCTACCTACTATGTGATGATGAGCAAAAACGATGTCACTAAAAAGACGGCCTCTTTCTTAAAGGACAGCAGCAACCGTCTGCAGATTCTCTATGCGATGAAAGGTACAGAATTCCTGAAAGAAATTGAAAATGAAGCGAAAAACTATAAGGGTGTTACCTGGAATGACGCCGTGACCAAAAAGTTCACAGCGGACTTGTACTACACAGCGCCTTCCAGCAGTGCAGCATCTACTGCAGCGAGCAGCGCCGCATCTACCGCGGCAAGCAGTGCGGCATCTACCGCGGCAAGCAGTGCGGCATCTACCGTGGCGAGCAGCTCGGCGTCCTCTAAAAAGTAAATTTCCTGCAGGAAATTTATAGGAACAGACAGACAAAAGAATAAAAAGCTCCGCCGAAACGAGAAACTTTCGGCGGGGCTTTTTGTATATCCGGTATTTTTCTTCTGAAAAAGTGAAACTGCCGGCTGTAAAATTTTCATAAAAGGATCAGGGTATCTCCCTGCACGGTGCAGCTGCCATCCAGCTCTTTCACTTTTCGCGTTTTTGCGTCAAAAAGATGATAAAACAGCAGGCTGTCTTTGCCGTCACTCAAAACGTCCTGCAGAAGCAGAAAACGGTCCTCCAGACAGGTGACAAAGCGGCCGAGCGCTTTGTCATAGGCGGTGTCTACAGTACTGTTTAAAATGCCCTGCACCCGCACTGTGCTGCCGCAGTCAGTCAGCTTAAAAAAGCGGCCGTCCTGCCCGACAAAGCGTGCACTGGACTCTTGCGGGCCAAGGTTCAGCTGTGCGGCGTCCCGCTTTGCGCCGGTGTGTTTGCTGACCGCTAAGATATGCTGGCTTTCGGTTGGGAAATGCAGCGCACGAAAATAGAGGTCATCCGCGTCCTGCCCGGCAAAACGCAGCAGGCCATCGGTGCCTGCCTGCAGAACCGGCGACATCGGGACTGCAGGGCAGTCTGCTTCCACGGCGAAAAGGAAGTCTTCCAGCGTACAGGACCAGGCGCAGTCTTTGGCTGGTTCTTTTAAAAAGCGGCGGCTTTGGTAGGCTTTGCGCTTTTCTGCTTCTGTTCCGTAAGAGCAGGCGGCCAAAAGCTTCTGCTCACCGCCGCCGGTAAACGGGAACAGTTCCGCGCCGGCACAAATGCGCGGGTCCTGTACCGACCAGCAGCAGTCTTTTTTCAGGTCATACAGACTGGCGGCCTGCGAAAAACCGGTATGCCGGCGGTATTCCTGAAACAAAGAGGCGTCCCGCCGGCTGGGTGCAGTGCGCAGCAGCACATGGTCGGGGTCCAGTGCACAGCAGCTGGCAAAATTTCCGGCAAAGCGTGTGTGCGACCGCTGCAGTTCGCGGCCGGTCTGCTTATCCAGCTTTAGGAACCAGGCTTCGCTGCCCCCATTTTCCAGTACGGCTAAAATCATACCGGGAAATGCAGAATAATGGATCAAATAATCCGGCTTTGTCACATGGTAAACCGCCAGCACGCGCTCGGCGGGCTCGTTGCGGCTGCGGTCCAGCAAAGAAAGGTCCAGCCGGCCCTCAGTGTGGGTTTCCTGTGCATAGTAAATGTGTTCGCTGCTGCATGATATCAGCTGATTTTTACAGGCGGCAGCGGCGCTGCCAAGGTCTGCAAGTTTCAAAATTTCACCTTCTGTTGTGCGGATATCCGGCCTGTTTTCGGCGGAATTGATGCGGTCTGTTTTTGTCATTATAACACAGATTTTGTCCTTTTGCAGAAAAACGGAGCAGAGTCGTGTTTCTTTTCTGTTCCTTATCAGGTATAATAAATCTATTAGAATAGAAATATATGGGAAGAAGATATACAGCCATGACAGAGTACAGACATGGGACGATTGTAGATTTGGATATTCACGGCGAAACCGAGGAAAGCGCCATGCGCCGGCTGACGCACTGGCTTTCCCGTGCGCCGGCAGATGTGACAGAGGTGCGGGTCATTCACGGCTGCCACGGCGGCACAGTGCTGCGCGACATGGTGCGCGGGCGGCTGAAGCACCCGCGCATTGCCTCAAAGATGATTGCGCTGAATCCCGGCGAGACCAGGCTGATTTTAAAAAAGCCCTGACAGGGAAAACGGAGGATATATGGCATACGTTTCTTTTTGTGATGTGCGAAAAGAATATCATATGGGTGATACTGTTATTTCCGCGGCTGACGGTGTCAGCTTCGAGGTGGAAAAAGGCGAGTTTGTGGTAATGGTTGGCCCCAGCGGCGCCGGCAAGACCACCGTGCTCAATATGCTTGGTGGCATGGATAGCTGCACTTCCGGCACCATTGAGGTAGACGGGCGCAAAGTCAGCGCCTGCAGCGAGCGCGAGCTGACCGAGTACCGCCGGTATGATGTGGGCTTTGTATTCCAATTCTATAATTTAATACAAAATCTGACTGCTTTGGAAAACGTGGAGCTGGCGTCACAGATCTGCCGCGATCCGCTGGACCCGCGCAAGGTGCTGCGGCAGGTGGGACTTGCTGACCGAATGGACAACTTCCCGGCGCAGCTTTCCGGCGGGGAGCAGCAGCGCGTGGCAATCGCCCGTGCACTGGCAAAAAACCCAAAGCTGCTTTTGTGCGACGAACCGACCGGCGCCTTAGACTACGCGACAGGGCGGCAGGTACTGCAGCTTTTGCAGAGCACCTGCCGGGATTATGGTCGCACCGTGGTGGTCATTACCCACAACCAGGCCTTTGCCGCCATGGCCGACCGCGTGATTCGTATCCATTCCGGAAAAGTGCAGGAGGTCAGGACGAATCCCTCACCGCTTCCGGCAGAAAGGATCGAGTGGTAACATGAAAGCATACGGAAAAGCAATTTTTCGTTCGGTTTTCCATTCGGGTACACGATTCTTGGCCATTTTTGCCATTGTCGCGCTGGGGGCGGGCTTTTACACGGGCATTTCTTCTGCGGCCCCGCAGATGCGCTCTACGGTCGACAGCTATCTTGACCGCCAAAACATGATGGATATCGAGGTGCTTTCGACCCTTGGCTTTTCCGCGCAGGATGTACAGGCTGTGCAGAAAGCGGCGGGCGTAGAGGCCGTGATGCCTTCTTATATGGAAGACGTCATGAGCCATATCGGCGAAGCCGATGTTACAGTGCGCGTGCATGCCCTGCCGCAGGCCGGCGCCACGGACACCGGCAACGCCTCTATGAACCGCCCGGTGTTGGTCTCCGGCCGTTGGCCGCAGAGCGCAGATGAGTGCGTGCTGAACAGCCAGCGTGAACTAGAGCTTTCCCTTGGCAGCCAGATTACCGTACAGGAACAAAACGGCCAGAAAAATTTGAAGTATACAAAATACAAAGTGGTGGGCTTTGTGCAATCCCCTATGTATTTAAGCTTTTCACTGGGAACCACCAATATTGGCAACGGCCAGCTGGGGCATTATTTGTATGTGATGCCGCAGGCCTTTTCCAGTTCCATATACACCGCTTTATACGTGACAGCAAAGGATGCGCGGCAGCTGAGCACCTTTACGGAACAGTACCAGGACAAGGTTACCGCAGTGAGCAATGCACTGACCGCGGTAGGCAGAACCCGCGCGCCGCTGCGCCGCAATGAGGTCACAGCGGATGCGCAGAAAAAACTTGATGCCAGTAAAAAGACCTACGAAAGCCAGAAAGCTTCCGCCGAGCAGCAGTTTGCAGATGCGCAGAAGAAACTGACTGCGGCACAGACACAGATTACGCAGAGCCAGCAGACCCTTTCTACAGTACAGGCGCAGATTACAGCCGGCGAAAAGGCGCTGCGCCAGGCACAAAGCCAATATGACAGCGGCCTTGCAGAGTATAAGAGCCAAGAACAAAAAGCACAGAAAGAGTTTGCCGCGGCAGCACAGAAGCTGCAGACCGGCAGACAGGAACTTGCTGCTGCACGGAAAAAATTAGCTGACAGCAGAACACAGCTGGAAGCACAGAAGAAAAAATTGTCGGACGCCAAAGCAGAGCTGCAAAAAGAAGAGAACAAGCTTGCTGCGGCCAAAACGCAGCTGGAACAGTCCCGCGCGCAGCTGGAGGCGGCCGCTCCTGCGGTCGAGCAGGCGCGCACTGCTCTACAGGCGCTGGAAGATGCCGGGCAGGGCGCCGGCGATGAGGCAGCTGCCCTGCGCACAAAGATAACGGAGTATGACGAAAATACAAAGAAACTGGACGCTTCCCAAAAGGAATTTGATGCCGGTAAGGAAAAGCTGCAGCAGGCACAGAAAACCTATCAGCAGCAGTTCGCTGCGGCTGAGCCAAAACTGCAGCAGGCAGAAAAAGAGCTTGCAAGCGGCGAAACCCAGTTGGCAGCAAAGCAAAAAGAGCTTTCTTCCGGGGAGAGCACCTACCAGATACAGAAAGCGCAGGCGGACAAAGAACTTGCCGCGGCAAAGCAGAAGCTGGAGTCTGCCCAAAAACAGATTGCCGAAAAGACGCAGGAGCTTTCTGCCGCAAAAAAAGAGACTGCCGCCGGGCAGCAGAAACTAGCCGCTGCGGAAAAGACCCTGCAGCAAAACCGCAGTGCGCTTGAAAAGACAAAAACCGAAACGCAGCAAAAACTTGCCACGGCAAAAAAGCAGCTGGAGCAGGGGCAGAAACAGCTTGATGCTGTAAAAGCCCCCACGTGGTATGTGCTGGACCGCGACAAAAATGTCGGATTTAACAGCTTTACCTCGGACGCTGACCGCATGCAGTCTATTTCCCGCATGTTTCCCCTCTTTTTCTTCCTAGTAGCGGCGCTGGTGGTGCTGACTACCATGACCCGCATGGTCGAAGAAGATCGTATGGAGATCGGCTCTTATAAGGCAATGGGCTTTTCCGAGCGGGCCATTGCGCGAAAATATTTGCTGTATGCGCTGCTGGTAAGCTTTTTCGGCAGCCTAGCGGGGGTCATCATCGGCGGACTGGTGCTGCCCTCTATCTGCTGGAATGCGTACCGTATTATGTACAACGCGCCGGCTATGACGCCGCAGGTCACGGTTTCCTATGCGGCGGCGGGCTCTGCCGCTGCCATAGCCGTTACGCTACTTTCCACCTGGGGCGCCTGCAGGGCGGTCCTGCGGGAAAAGCCGGCGGCTCTTTTGCAGCCGAAAGCGCCAAAGCCCGGCCGGCGGATTTTGCTGGAGCACATTACGCCGCTGTGGCGGCACCTGAATTTTACCGCAAAAGTGACCGCGCGCAATCTGTTTCGCTATAAAAAGAGGCTGGTGATGACCGTGGCCGGCATTGCCGGCTGCACCGCGCTGATTTTGACAGGCTTCGGTATTAAAGACAGTGTGCGGCATGTGGTCTATGACCAGTACCACGGTGTTGACCGCTACAATACGGTTATCAGCCTGCAGACCGGCGGCCTTTCGGACGACACCAAAAAGATTTTGCAGAATCAGAAAAATTTTCAGCAGTGGATGCTTTACACGAACCGTTCGGTCGACATTTCCAATACAGCCGGCACCTCTATGGCGGGCAACCTGCTTGTGCCGCAAAATGCGGCACAGCTGAAAGATTTTGTACGTTTGCAGAACCGCACAAGCAAAACCCCGGTCGCTTTTCAAGAAAACAGCGTGCTGGTCACCGAAAAACTGGCCAACCGCCTGGGGCTGAAAGTGGGCAGCAGTGTGCGGGCACCCGACAGCACCGGCAAAGTGCATTCCTTTACAGTGACGGGAATTACAGAAAATTATATATTCCATTATGTCTATATTGCACCGCAGGAGTACCACAGAGTGACGGGCGAAACACCCAAAGGCAACGGTATTTGGGCTTCTTATACTGGCAGTGAAGAAGCAAGCAAGTCCCTCAGCAGCACCCTGATGAAGCAGAGCGGCGTCGAAACCGTTGCTTTTTTGGAGGATATCACCTCTTCTTTTGACAACATGATCAATGCCCTCAATGTCATTGTTGTGGTGCTCATTCTCTGTGCGGGCATGCTTTCCTTTGTGGTGCTGTACAACCTGACAAACATCAATATTACCGAGCGCAGCCGCGAAATGGCGACCCTGCGGGTGTTAGGCTTTTACCAGCGGGAAAGCGCGGGCTATATCTACCGCGAGACCACGCTGCTCACTGTTTTGGGCAGTGCCCTGGGGCTTTTACTGGGTGTCTTTATGCACCACGCGGTGATTACAACTGTAGAGGTGGATGTCTGCATGTTTCCGCGCACCATAGACCCGCTCTCTTTCCTGTGGAGCCTGCTTTTGACCGCCGGCTTCACAGTGGCAGTGGATCTGCTCATGTATCCGCGCTTTCGGAAAATCAATATGGTGGAGAGCCTGAAATCTGTGGATTGAGCGCTGCGGCTTTTCAAAAAATTCCTTTTTTAAATCAATAAATGTGCTATAATAAATGCACAAATTTACGTGGAACTGCAGGAGGCGATGACTTGGAGCGCTTACAAAAACCAGATCGGCACAGCTACGCACTGCGGGCTTTTTTGTATGGCATTCTCACAGCGGCAGTTATTTTTATTCCGTTTATGATATACGATAAGGGGTATTTCCTGTTTTACGGGGACTTTAACGTACAGCAGGTGCCCTTTTACCAAATGTGCCACGATGCCATCCGCAGCGGAAACTGGCGCTGGAGTTGGACCACCGACCTCGGTGCCAACTTTATCGGCTCCTATTCGTTTTACCTTTTGGGCAGCCCCTTTTTCTGGCTGACCATGCTCTTCCCCAGCGCGGCGGTGCCCTACCTGATGGGTCCGCTGTACATTTTAAAATTCGGCTGTGCCTGCCTGACCGGCAGCATTTACCTGCGCCGCTACTGCAAAAATGGCGACCTGGCTGTTTTGGGCGGCATGCTGTACGCATTCTCTGGCTTTTCGGTGTACAATGTATTCTTTAACCATTTTCATGAAGCCATTGTCTTTTTCCCGCTGTTTTTGTGGGCGATGGATGAATACATGTACCACCGGCGGCGCGGCGTGTTTGCTTTGTGCACTTTTCTGTGCTGCTTTGTCAATTACTATTTCTTTGTCGGCATGGTCGTGTTTGTCATTATTTATTGGCTGGTGCGCTGGTTTGCAAAGGATGAGCACTACCGCAACATCAGCGGCCGTGACTTTGGCTTTTTGTGGGTCGAGGCAGTGCTGGGTGTCTTGTGCTCTTGTGTGCTGTTGCTGCCGACGCTGTTTGCCATTTCGCAGAACAACCGCGTCAATGACCCGAGCAACGGCTGGAATGCTCTGCTTTACGACAGCAATCAGCGCTACCTGCATATTTTAAGCTGCTTTTTCTTCCCGCCGGATCTGCCGGCGCGTGCGAACTTTACCCCGGACAGCAACAGCCAGTGGGCCTCTTTGGGGGCGTGGCTGCCGCTGTTCAGTATGAGCGGCGTTATTGCCGCCCTGCAGGCGCACAAAAAGACCTGGTACAAAACCCTGCTGTGCATTTTGTTCTTTATGGCGTTTGTACCGATTCTTAACAATGCCTTCCAGCTTTTCAATGCCTCTTACTATGCCCGCTGGTACTACATGCTTACCCTGATGATGAGCCTTGCCACGATTGCCTGCCTGCAGCGGGAAGATGTCGACTGGGGCCGTGCAATTCGCTGGACTTTGGGTATTACGCTGGCAATCGGCCTTTCAATCGGCCTTATGCCGAGCATCAGCTCGACCGAGACTAACAGCGGCCAAACCATCAAGACAGTTTCGTACGGACTGGAGAAATACCCAAGCCGCTTTTGGGCCTATGTGGCAATTGCGCTGGTCAGCCTTTTGCTTTTAATCATCATTTTCCGCTATTACCGCCGGCATAAAGAGATTTTCCTGCGCATGGCGACTGCAGGGGTCGCGTTTATCGCGGTGATTTACAGCCTGTTTTACATTACGACCGGAAAAACGCAGAGTGATGATACACATAATGAAATTATTCCCTATGCGCTCAACAGGGGCGCAGATATACACCTGCCCAGCGACGGCAAGCAGTTCTGTCGGCTGGATGTCTATGACGGCATGGACAACTTGCCCATGTATTGGCAGCGCCCGACGATACAGGCGTTTCACAGTATTGTACCGGGCTCTATTATGGAATTCTACCCGACGATAGGCGTCACGCGGGACGTGGGCAGCCGCCCAAGCACAGAGCCCTATGCCCTGCGCAGCCTTTTAAGCTGCCGGTGGCTTTTTGACCCCATTAACCACGGGCAGGATTTTATCGACCCCTCTACCTCACAGACACGTATGCCGGGCTGGAAATATTATGCCACGCAGAACGGCAGCAAAATCTATGAAAACCAGTACTTTATCCCCATGGGCTTTAGCTACGACAAATATATTACCCGCACCGAGTACAACGCCCTACCTGAGGGCAACCGAAACCTGGCGCTGCTGAAAGCGCTGGTTGTCGAGGATAAAGATGTGCAGACCGCGAAAGCAACCATGACCCATTACGACAATATCGCTACAGCAAATTATACACAGGAAACCTATTTTACCGACTGCAAAGCACGCGCACAGAATCCCTGCAGCAGCTTTACAACCGACAACAAGGGCTTCACTGCGACGGCCTCCTCCACAAAATCGCGGCTGATTTTCTTCAGCGTGCCATGGGAGGGCGGCTGGAGCGCTACGGTAAACGGCACGGCGGCCACGATTGTAAAAGTCAACGTCGGTTTTATGGCGGTACAGGTGCCGGCAGGGACAGCGACTGTCCGCTTTACGTACCAGACCCCCGGGCTGAAAGCCGGCGGTGCAGTGACCGCGGTCGGCTTTGTGTTGCTGGGCGGCTATGTCTATGCGACGGATACAACCGGCCGCTGGCGCAGGAAAAAACTGCACGATATACCGAAAACTTCGAATTAAAATAGACAGCAAAGAAATGAGAAAATCCGGACCGAAGTGGGAAAAACCTGCTTTTAGGTCCGGATTTTGCTGTAAAAACAGTATAAATACAGCGCTTTTGCCGACAAAATGTGACAATACTTGCTTTTCTTATCCACTTTGCTGTAAAATAAATTGTCAATATCTGCATATACTACAGGGGCGTGCCGCCGGGGCAGACAAGCCTGCTGCGAAAGGAGGAAACGAAATGTATCACTTCTTTGCAAAGCTTTCGCGCATGAGATATATTCTGCGCTGGGGGCTGATGCGCAATGTGCGCAGCGAAAATCTGTGTGAGCACAGTTGGGAAACTGCCGTGCTAGCCCATGCCCTGGCTACGCTGCGCAACCGCCGCTTTGGCGGGCACGTAGATGCGCAGCGCGCAGCTCTGCTGGCGCTGTTTCACGACGCACCAGAGATTTTAACAGGCGACCTGCCCACGCCGGTCAAGTACGCGGGCAGTGCCATCCGCACCGCCTATGGCAAAGTGGAAACAGAGGCCCAAAAGGAACTGCTCACTTTGCTGCCACAGGACCTGCAGGCAGACTATGCGCCGCTTTTAAAGCAGGACGACCCGGCCGATGCCGAGCTGCTGCCGCTGGTAAAAGCTGCCGACAAACTCAGCGCGCTGATTAAATGTGTCAACGAGCGCAGCATGGGAAATACGGAATTTGCCCGCGCCGAAGAAAGCACCCGCAGGACGCTTACAGAAATGAAGCTGCCTGAGGTAGACCTTTTTTTGCGGGAGTTTCTGCCAAGTTACAGCCTGACACTGGATGAGCAAATCTGACAAGTTTTAGAGAATTCTTTTTTAATTCTTTAAAAGAATATTATAATACGGAATTTTTAGTATACTAAGGCAGTGTATCGTGACTAATTCTGTCAATACGGGAATGAAAAAGGGTTGATGTTGTGAAAAAGAAAAAAAGACCGCCCTTAGCAAAAAGATATATTGTTCGCAATGTGCTGATTTTAGTGCTTAGTCTGGTACTGCTGGTAGGCGGTGTCGGCTGTATTTATGTGGATAATATTATGGCTAAGGGGAATTACGTAAATGACCGCAGCTCCCTGCTGAATACCCCGCTTACGGCCAGCGCGGTGGATTCGGGCACAAAGTACAGTACCAACGGCGCAAACCAGATAAACGGCATGCTCAAAGACGAGGCCATTACGAATATTTTGGTTATCGGCGTTGATGATTACCAGAAAGATGACCCCATCGGTCGCTCTGACAGCATGATGATCATCAGCCTGGACAACCGCCATAAAAAGCTGAAGCTTACCTCTTTTTTGCGTGACACGTATGTCGCAATTCCCAACAATGGCTCTAATAAGCTCAATGCCGCCTATCATTTCGGTGCGTACAATACCGTGGAAAAGGACGGCGCAAAGGCCGGCGATGCCACCAGCGTAAACGCCGGTGCCCAGCTGTGCATTAAAACACTTGAGCTTAATTTCGGTATGTATATTGACCGCTATGTCGTGGTTAAGGATTCTGTTTTTGACAGTGTAATCGATGCCCTTGGCGGTGTGGATGTCAACATCACCGCAAAAGAAGCGGGACAGATTAACTGCTTCTCTGGCTCAACAGCCGCAAAACTAAAGGGCGTTAACGGTGTTCAGCATTTGGATGGTGCCCAGGCGCATTACTTTGGGCGCATTCGGCTGGAGGGTTACGACAAGAGCGGAAACAACATTACGATTCCCAATGTTTACGGGCACTATGGCGATGTCGGCCGTGCTGAGCGCCAGCGCATGGTCGTGACCGCGATTGTAAATAAGTTTAAAAAGAGCGACCTGCAGACCATTTCCAGCTTAGCGACACAGGTGCTTTCAAAAGTGATAACGAATTTTAGCCGCAATGAGGTCTACAGCATTTTGGGGCAGGCGGCTACGGTTATGAATTACCCCATGAAACAGAACCAGGTGCCGGCAGAGGGCAACTATGACACCCCGCTGCTTGATGTGGGCGATGTTGTACAGATTAAAGACAACAAAAAGCTGGTCAACGATGCCCTTACATTCCTGTATGAAAATGACAAGCCGGATGTTTCTAAAATTGCCTTGGCGGCAATGAGTAGCTCCAGTTCGTCGAGCTCTGCAGATACTACGCAGAGCGACAGCAGCACAGACAACGGAAACTGAATACAGAAACTGCTGCAGGAATTTTCCTGCAGCAGTTTTTTATCGGGAGGAAATAAAAAAGTTGAAGACACCCCTTTACACAGCCCTGCAGCAGCACCGAGCGCTGCACCGTGCGCCGTTTCATACTCCTGGGCACAAGTGCGCCCCCGGTGCACTGCCGCCGGACCTTTTGGCACTGGATTATACCGAACTGCCAGACACAGACAGCCTCTTTGAGGCGAGCGGGCCGATTTTGCAGGCAGAGCAGGCTGCTGCTGCCCTTTTTGGTGCAAAAAGGACTTTGTTTTCGGCGGGCGGGTGTTCTCTGTGCATTCAGACGATGCTGCGGCTTGCCTGTCCGCAGGGCGGCACCGTGTTGTGCGCACGCAATGCACACCGCACAGCGGCCAATGCTATGGCACTGCTGGGGCTTACGCCGATGTGGGCAATGCCGCAGGAAATGCTTTCCATACTTCGATATAATACAAACAGTATAAATGCCTGCTATGTTACCAGCCCGGATTATTATGGCCGCATTTTAGATATCCCGGCGCTGTCAGAAGCCTGCCACAGACGTGGAATCCCGCTTTTAGTAGATAACGCCCACGGCACCCACCTTGCCTTTACGAAACCAGATCTGCATCCGCTGCACCAGGGTGCCAGCATGACTGCCGACAGCGCCCACAAAACACTGAATGTCCTAACCGGCGGCGCATGGCTGCAAATTGGCGAGGAACGCTATGTAGATGCTGCGAAAGCTGCAATGAGCCTGTTTGCCTCTACCAGCCCCTCTTACCCGATTATGGCAAGCCTAGACCTTGCCCGCGCTTTTTTGCAGGAGAATCCCCATGCTTTTGCACCGGTGCAGCGCAGCGTGCAGGCGCTGTCACAGGCGGCGATGAGCCGTGGTATCCCCAATGTCAGCGATGACCCCGCGCGCCTGGCACTCTGCACCGCAGAAATCGGGATTTCCGGCACTGCTGCCGCACAGATTTTTCGTGCAAACGGAGTCGAGCCAGAGATGGCGGACGCCGCCTATGTTGTCTTGATTGCAACACCGTGGAATACCGCCGAAGATTTTGTGCGTGCAGAAAAGGCTGTCAATGCCCTGCCGCTTGCAGAACCGCTGCCCCGCCTGCCGGACCTGCCGGACCTGCCGCCAGTGCGTCTGCCCCTGCGGGAAGCTGTTTTTGCCCCCTCTCATACGGTGCTGCTGCAGGACGCGGTGGGCCATGTAGCAGCCGAAGCGGCCTGCCCCTGCCCGCCGGGCATTCCGGTAGTTATGCCCGGCGAAGAAGTGACTGCGCAGGCAGTGCAGTTCCTGAGAAGATATGGATTTCTTTCTTTGCGTGTGCTATAATAACTTTTGGTATACGAAATTTTCTGCCCAGCAGCCGGCTCTGTCTTTAAAAGCAGCAGGCAGACAGGAGGAACCCTGTATGAAACTGGTACTTGCCATTGTCAACACCGACGACGCTGCCTTGGTAAACAGCAGCCTGACGCGGGCGGGTTTCCGCGTCACAAAGCTGGCCACAACCGGCGGCTTTTTGAAGTCCGGCAATACGACATTCATTATCGGCACAGAGGACGACAAAGTGGAAAAGGTCTTAAAACTGCTGCGCGGCCAGTGCAGCCGCCGCACCCAGGTAATGCCAAGCACCGCGATTACGGAGGGAACAATGTATTCTTCTTACCCAATCGAGGTTACGGTGGGCGGCGCGACAGTGTTTGTGCTGGATGTTGACCGCTTTGAAAAGCTGTGAAGCTTTCTCTGCCGGCGGGCATGTGCCCCCCAGAGGTACAGCAGGCCTTGACCGCAGCCTATGCTGCGGGCCGTATTCCGCACGCGCTGATTTTTGAGGGTGCAGCTGAAAGAACGCTGGCTTTGGCAAAACATCTGGCACAGGCGGCAGTTTGCACGGCCCCGCAGGAGCGCCCCTGCGGGCACTGCCCCGGATGTGTGAAAGCGCAGGCGGGCAGCCACCCTGACATTACGATGGCGGGCGGCGGTGAGGCCGGGCGCTCTTTCCACAAAGATGAGATTGCGCTGTTGCGCCGCAATGCGTATATCCGCCCGAATGAAGCAGCGGGCCGGGTCTTTATTTTACAGAATGCGCAAAACCTTTCCCCGCAGGCACAGAATGCGCTGTTGAAAATTTTGGAAGAACCGCCGGCGGGGGTGCAGTTCTTTTTGACCTGCGACCGCGCGTCTTCTCTGCTCGATACGGTGCGCAGCCGCTCGCAGATTTATATGCTGTCTGCTGCCGGTCAGCCGCAGGACGACGGCCTAGCTGCACAGATTGCGCTGGCGCTTTGCCGCCCAAAAGAGAGCGACTTGCTTTATTTGACAGCACCGCTGCTCAAGGACCGGCTGCGGCTGCGCAGCGTACTGGAAAAACTTGTGCTGATTTTTCGCGATGCGCTGGTACTGCGCAGCGGCGGCGCTACTATTTCGGGCGAAGAAGAGACAGCACGCAGCCTAGCAGGAATGCTGACGCGCGCGCAGCTGTATACACTGACACAGACCACACGGGAAATGTGCGGATATGTTGAGCGCAACGCCAACACGGCGCTTTTGGTGACGGACCTGTGTGCCCGCCTGCGCCGTGCCGCAGCACATTGAGGATGAATAAAAGATACGTGAATTTATCGTTTCATTATTTGCAGGAGGTACCATGGCAAAAGTTATCGGCGTGCGGTTCAAAAATCTGGGCAAAGTCTATTATTTTGACCCAGAGGACCAGCAGCTGCAGATTGGCAACCACGTTATTGTGGAAACGGCCCGCGGCGTGGAGTGCGGCGAAGTCGCTATGCCAAACCGCGAAATTGCAGAAGACCATATTGTGCAGCCGCTGCGCAAGATTATCCGGGTCGCAACACAGAAAGATTTGGACAAAGTAAAAGAAAACTGCGAAAAAGAAATTAGTGCATTTGAAATCTGCCAGAAAAAGATTGCCGCGCATCAGCTGGAAATGAAACTGGTGGATGTAGAGTATACGTTTGACAATAATAAAATTCTGTTTTACTTTACAGCAGATGGTCGGGTCGATTTCCGTGAATTGGTGAAAGACTTGGCAAGTGTTTTCCGCACACGCATTGAGCTGCGCCAGATCGGCGTACGCGATGAGGCCAAAATGCTGGGCGGTTTGGGGCTGTGCGGCAGGCCTTTTTGCTGCAGCCAGTTTTTGGCAGGTTTTCAGCCGGTTTCCATTAAAATGGCTAAGGAGCAGGGTCTCTCCCTCAACCCGGTGAAGATTTCCGGCACCTGCGGGCGGCTGATGTGCTGCTTAAAATATGAGCAGGAAGCTTACCAGGACCTGCAGCGCACCACCCCGCCGGTGGGTTCGTATGTGCTGACCCCCGAGGGCCGGGGCACCGTGACTGCAACAAGTCTGTTGACCGGCGTGCTGCAGGTGCACTTAGACAGCGCCTCTGCAGAGGCCGCACCAATTCGCTGCAAGGTAAAAGATACAAAGTTTCTGCGGGCACCAGTGGCCAGACCGCGCCAGCATACGAAAGAAAAAAGGCCTGAAAAGGCTGCTGCCGGCGGAAAATCGGACGAAACAGGCAGCGATGCCGTGCATAATAGACGGAACAAATGACATGCGCTATAATTCTTTCTTGCATTTTGGCAAAAATATGATAAAATGATAACGAAAACAATAATATGGAGGTGTGTTTAAAATGGCATATCAGATTAGCAGCGATTGCATTTCCTGCGGTGCTTGCGCCGGGGAGTGTCCGGTTAACGCAATTTCTGAGGGTGACGGCAAGTACGTCATCGATGAAAGTGCGTGCATTTCCTGTGGTTCCTGCGCAGGTGTCTGCCCTGTCGGAGCTCCGAAAGAGGCTTAATGCGTTGCAAAAGAAAGGGCGGTGTGCCAGACACACCGCCTTTTTTCTATGGCCTTTTATAAAAAATGGGAGTATGGTACAGCATATCTGTGTATTCCCAATTTTTACTTTATTATTAATTATTAGAAAAATTACAGGAATTGTACGGAAAGGAGCGGTAAAATGCAGCTGCAGTACGGGGAACGGCTGGAGCCGATCGGTGGCGGGCGCAGCGTGATTGTCAGTCAGCAGTACCGCTTTACGACAGACACAATTCTGCTGGCAGATTATTCTATGCCGCAGAAAGGCGAGCACTGCGCAGAGCTTGGCACCGGCTGCGGGTTGGTACCGCTTTTGTGGTGCAGCCGCGGGGCCCCGGCAGAGGTCTATGCGCTGGAAATACAGCCGCAGGCCTGTGAAATGGCCCGGCGCAGCGCGGCCGGCGGCGGATTTTCGCAGATTCATGTATTGCAGTATGATTTGAGGAAAATTCGGCAGGAAAAGGCGGCCGATTTGCCGCTTCCCCTGGGGCTTGACCTGGTTGCATGCAACCCGCCTTATCAGCCGCGGACAGATGGCTGCCCAAGCCCGCAGGAAAGTCTTGCAGAGGCTCGGCATGAGCTTAGCTGTACCTTTGCTGAGGTCGCTGAGGCTGCGGCCCGCCTGCTGCGCTGGAGAGGACGCTTTGTCTGCTGCCTGCGCCCACAGCGTATGCCAGAAGCATTTGCCGCCCTGTCAAATGCAGGGCTGGAGCCAAAGCGGATGCGGCTGGTGCAGCACCGCCTGCAGAAAGCACCCTCTCTGTTTTTGCTGGAGGCCCGCCGAGGCGGCCGCCCCGGCCTGAAAGTGGAGCCGGTGCTGCTGATGGAGGATGCTACCGGCGCAGTTTCACACGAGATGGAAAAAATCTACGGACCATACCGGGAGGGAAAATATTGAGCGGTACATTATATGTAGTGGGTACACCGATTGGAAATCTGGGCGACCTTTCCCCGCGCGCGGCCGAGATTTTGGGCAGCGTCGACTTTGTCGCGGCAGAGGATACACGGGTTACACGAAAGCTTTTGACACATTTCGGTATCAAAAAACCTTTAATCAGCTATTTTGAACACAATAAATGGCAGCGTGGCGATATTATTTTAGACCGCATTGAGACGGGCGAAAACTGTGCGCTGGTCAGCGATGCCGGCATGCCGGCTATTTCTGATCCCGGCGAGCTGCTGGTGCGGCAGGCTGCACAGCGCGGTGTGCCGGTTGCGGCTGTGCCGGGGCCGAGCGCGGTTGTTACGGCGCTGGCGGTTTCGGGGCTGCCGACCGGCCGCTTTACGTTTGAGGGGTTCCTGAGCGTCAGCAAAAAGAGCCGCCGCGAACATTTGGAAGAAGTGAAGCACGAACAGCGTACAATGGTCTTTTATGAGGCACCGCATAAGCTGCTGACGACTTTGCAGGATATGCTGGCAACATGGGGCGACCGTGAACTGGCGCTGGTGCGCGAGCTGACAAAGGTACACGAAGAGGTGCGCCGCACAACCCTTTCGGAAGCGGTTGCATATTATACGGAGAATCCGCCGCGCGGCGAGTTTGTCCTGGTTATCCGCGGTGCAGAGGCACCGCAGGAGGAGACAACGTCTTTGGCAGATGCTGCGGCGCGAGCCCGTGCGCTGATGGAAGCGGGCGCCTCTGCTTCTGCCGCGGCAAAACAGGCCGCTGCTGAAACCGGCCGCCGGAAAAATGAAATTTATCGTGCTCTTTCGGAGGAACCGCAGGAATAACGACAGACTTTCAACAAATTTTGCAGATTTGGTTGAAAACAGAAAGCGCCTTCGAGGAATTAGCTGTGCATACGCTGATGAAAGCGGGTGCCTTTAACACAGAAAGAAACGCTGCACCGAAACAAAGCTGCACCCCAAAAGCAAACCAACGAATTGGCATTACTTGGGGTGCAGGTGTAAGTTTCAGTGCGGCGTTTTGCTGCGCTTATTTATTCAGTTTCGTCTAAATCATCTAAGACAATGCGGTTTTCGCGACGGGTTGCATTCAGGTCAATCATCCGCTGATTGCTGCTTCCGCGAAAATGCAGGGTCAGGTCGCGCTGTGCTTCCACATAAGGGCCGTCAACCAGATAGTCGGCTAGGTCCAGCAGGCGCTGTACATCGGGCTCTGACTGGGCCTTTTCCAACAGCTGCTCATAGGTCCAGCCGGAGTAAGTGGTGATGTCCAGTTTGGTCTCTTTTTTCAGGCGCTCGGCAAGGTCTGCAAGACCGCCGGCCTGGCTGAAAGGTTCACCGCCGGAGAAAGTGACTCCCCGCAGAAGCGGATTTTCTTTTATTTCAGCAATAAGAGAATCAATGGAAACCAGGGTTCCGCCGGAAAAATCGTGCGTCTGCGGATTTTGGCAGCCGGGGCAGTCATGCGGGCAGCCCTGTACAAAAACAGTGTAACGAATGCCGCGCCCGTCTACGATAGATTCCGGTTCGGTGCCGGCAAGGCGCAGCTCAGTGCAGGCCATGCTTGACACGATCCCGTTCTTCAGCGCGCTTTGCGTCATTCCAGCGATCCATTGTACCGACCAAGTAGCCGGTGATGCGGCGGATACGGTCAAAGTGAACACCTTCGCCAACGGTGTTGTTTTCTTTATCTACGGTCAACTGCTGTACCATAAAAAACACTCCTTTTGCTTATCTTAAGGTTTATCCTCTATTTTTGAAAATAAACGACCCTGCAGAATTACCGTCCATCACAGCCGCAGCCGTCGACAACCGGTACATTCGGGTACTTTTTGCGCAGTTCATTTAGGCGCTCAATGCTTACCGGCTCACCCTCGCGGCGGCCGCAGCGAGGACAAACGTTGTCGATTACGCCATTGTAGCCGCACACTGGGTCGCGGTCTACCGGGTGGTTGACACTGCCGTAGCCGATACCGGATTCTTTCATGCAGCGAATGACTGCTTCAAAAGCATCCAGGTTTTTGCAGGTATCGCCGTCCAGCTCTACATAAGAGATATGGCCGGCGTTGGTCAGCGCGTGGTAAGGCGCCTCGATTTTAATCTTCTTAAAGGCACTAATGGGGTAATAAACCGGAACATGGAAAGAATTGGTGTAGTATTCGCGGTCTGTAACACCCGGCAGCACGCCGTACTTTACCTTATCAATCTTTACGAATTGGCCAGAAAGGCCCTCTGCCGGGGTTGCCAACAGGGTAAAGTTGAGGTGGCGCTTCTTACTTTCGTCGTCCATACGCTTGCGCATGTGGCCGATAATATCGAGGCCGAGTTTTTGGCTTGCTTCGCTTTCGCCGTGGTGTTTGCCAGTCAAGGCAACCAGTGTTTCGGCAAGACCGATAAAGCCGACCGACAGAGTGCCGTTTTTCAGTACTTCGGCAACGCTGTCATCGGGGCCCAGCTTGTCGGAGTCGATCCACACACCCTGTCCCATCAGGAATGGATAGTTGTACACCTTTTTGCTGCACTGAATTTTAAAGCGGTGCAGCAGCTGCCGAATGCACAGGTCGATGCGATCATCTAAAATTTTATAGAAGCGGTCGATGTCGTGGTGCGCCTCAATGCCGACACGCGGCAGGTTAATGCTGGTAAAGCTCAGGTTGCCGCGCCCGCAGGTCACTTCTTTGTCGGGATTGTATACATTGCCCATCACACGCGTGCGGCAGCCCATATAGGCGACTTCACTGTTGTAGGTTCCATCGTAGTACTGCAGGTTGTACGGTGCGTCGATAAAGCTGAAATTCGGGAACAGACGCTTTGCACTGGTTTTCATGGCGAGTTTAAATAGGTCGTAGTTCGGGTCACCGGGGTTGTAATTTACGCCCTCTTTGACCTTGAAAATCTGTACCGGGAAAATCGGCGTTTCGCCGTCGCCAAGGCCGGCCTCTGTGGCCAAAAGCAGGTCGCGCATTACCATGCGGCCCTCCTGGCTGACGCAGGTGCCGTAGTTGATGCTGGAAAACGGAACCTGTGCGCCAGCGCGGGAATTCATGGTATTCAGATTGTGAATCAGCGCTTCCATTGCCTGGTAAGTTGCTTTGTCTGTTTGATTCCATGCGGTCTGTGCAGCAAAGCGGTGTGCAGCGTGGGCCTGCTCTTCGGTGATTTCCTGGTAGCCGTTTTCACGCTGATGTGTCGGCAGAATTTCTGCCAGCTTTTTGTCCAGTGCATCGCCGTTGTCCATGCGGATTTCGTCGGGATCCAACTGGTCATACAGATAGGCGGCAAGCGCCTCTGCATCGTGAACGCTCATGGAAAGCATGGACTCAAACCAAAGGGCAAGGCCTGTTCGGTACAGTTTGCGGTACGTTTTTGCGACGCCCGGCGCCATGGAATAGTCAAAGTTCGGAACTGCCTGGCCGCCGTGCATTTCGTTTTGGTTTGCCTGAATGGCAATACATGCCAGCGCCGCGTAAGAGCGGATGTCGTTTGGCTCGCGCAGGGTGCCGTGTCCGGTGCAGAAACCGCCGTGAAACAGCTTGAGCAGGTCGATTTGGCAGCAGGTCTCGGTTAGCATATAAAAGTCTTCGTCGTGAATGTGAATGTCGCCGTCAAGGTGGGCAGCGGCAATGTCTTTTGGTAGCACATAGTTGTTGATGAAGTACTTACTGCCCTCACTGCCGTATTTCAGCATGGTGCCCATAGAGGTATCGGCATCAATATTGGCGTTTTCGCGCTTCAGGTCAACATCCTTTGCATCGCAGAAAGTCAGCTCTTTATAAATATCCATCAGGTCACCCTCGGCCTGACGGATCTTATTGTGTTCTGCACGGTAAAGGATATAGGCTTTTGCAGTTTTTGCAAAGTCAGCAGCAATGAGCTGAGCCTCTACTTCGTCCTGCACCTGCTCTACAGCAGGTACTTTGCCAACAGGCAAAGCGGCAACTACTTTGTCGGTTATCGTGTCCAGCTGTCGGGCAGTTATGGTTTCTCCCGCAACGGACTGGTTTGCTTTTTCGATGGCACGGCTGATCTTTTTCCGGTCAAAAGGAACAAGGTCACCGTTTCGTTTGCGAATCTGCGTAAACACTAAGATCACTCACTTATCCGTAAGATTAAAAATTTCTGACCGGTTGGAAACAGAAGCATTGATAAATCAATGCTTCTGTTTTACTGGTCTGTGCTTAAAATAATAGCACGTTGCGCAGGGGTTGTCAATCAAAAAATACCCCATGTAGCTGAAAGGACTTTGCGTACAACTACATATTGTGTATCGAGTAAAAACAGTTTTCAAATTATCCACCGAATATTCCACAGCCTGGTTGAAGAAAGGCGGCCTTTTACAGGGAAATTTTTCTGTTTTCCACTTCTTTCAACCAGTTATCAACAGTAAAATGGTCATAAAAGAAGGTTATGTCATCTACTATCTGTAGTGTCCGCGGGTAAAAAATCTTCAGCCCAGCTGCAAAGCTGTGCAGCCGCCTTTAGGGCATCGGCAGAGTGGCTGGTCAGGCGGTACTCAACCCGTGGCGGAATCTGCGGAAACTGCCGGCGGGCGATGAGCCCGTCGGCACAAAGCTCCTTTAAACTTTGGCTGAGCATCATGTCGGTAATGCCGGTGACGCGGCCGCGAATCTCGCCGTAGCGCAGGCTTTCGCTGCCGGAAAGCGCCAACAGAATCCGTAGCTTCCATTTGCCGCCGATTGCCTGCAGCGCGCGGGTGAGCAGAGCGTCCTGTTTTGCGGCGTCGGCATGGTCGGTTTCAGTTGGTTTGTCGGGGGGCAGAGCGCGCAGGCGCTTTTTGCTTTTTTTCTCTTTGTTTTTTTCTTTTTTCATTGCGGGTCCCCTTTCAGGCGGCGGGCAGCTTCGGCGGCGGAGTATACGCAGCCACAGTAATTTTGGCGGTAAAGATGGTACTGATGTGAAAGCAGAATGCTGCGCTGAAAGCCGCCGCGCTTTTTAAAGTCATTTGGCAGCCAGGCGATGCCGGTAGTTTCTGCCAGCTCTGCGCCGATTTCGTTGAGCTTCTGCGCGTTTTTGTGCGGGCTGATGGAAAGTGTCGTGGCAAAATAATCGAATCCGCCGGCCTTGGCGGCCTTGGCGGCCTCTGACAGGCGCAGCCGGTAGCAGATAAAGCAGCGTTCGCCGCCCTCGGGCAGGTTTTCCAAGCCTTTTATAGCAGCGAAAAAGCGCTCAGGGTCATAGCGCCCCGGCAGAAACTGTACCGGCGTGGGCAGCGGCATTTCCCGGAGCAGGCGGCGGACTTCCGCCACGCGTTTATCGTATTCTTCCTGTGAAGAAATATTCGGATTGTAGTAAAATAGGGTAATTGCAAAGTAAGCGGAGAGGTACTCTAATACATAACTGCTGCAGGGTGCACAGCAGGCGTGCAGCAGCAGCCGCGGCTTTTTCCCCTGCGGCAGATTTTGCAGCACTTTGTCGAGCGCCAGTTGATAATTCTGTTTCTGCAATTTTTAAAACTCCTTTATCGTACAGTGAAGGCCGCGCTTGGTGCCTGCGCGGCCTTTGCAGCAAAAAGCAGTTTATTCTTTCTTTTCGGCTGTGGCAATGTGCAGCTCATCAAGCTGCTGCTGGTCCACAATATCCGGTGCGTGCGACATCAGGTCTGCAGAAGAAGAGACCTTTGGGAAAGCAACTGTGTCGCGCATGTCATCAATGCCCAAAAGGACCATGACCAGGCGCTCGAGGCCCCAGGCCATGCCGCCGTGCGGCGGTGCGCCGTATTTCAGGGCGTTGAGCAGAAAACCAAAGCGGCGCTCGGCTTCTTCTGGTGTAAAGCCGAGGGCTTCCAGCATGCGTTCCTGTAGTTTTGTATCATGAATACGAATGCTGCCGCCGCCGGCCTCATAGCCGTTGATGACCATATCATAGGCAATGGAGCGCACAGAACCGGGGTCGCTTTCCAGCCGGTCCAAATCCTCTGGATTCGGCATGGTAAAGGGGTGGTGCATTGCCATCCAGCGGCCCTCTTCTTTGCTGTACTCAAACATCGGGAAGTCAGTGATCCACAAAAGGCACGGATTGGATTTGTCAATGAGATTAAAGCGGCGTGCAAGCTCGCAGCGCAGGGCGCCTAATGCGGCATAGACAACGGTGTTGTCGTCGCTGGCCACTAAGAACAACACGTCGCCTGGCTGTGCGTCCATGGTTTCACGAATGGCCTTGGTCTCTTCTGGCGCAAGGAACTTTTCGTAGCTGCTGGTTTCTTTGTCGGCAAGACGGGTCCAGGCAAGGCCCTTTGCGCCGTAGCTCTTGATCCATTCGCCCAATTTGTCGATTTCTTTGCGGGAAAGGTCCTTTGCGTGGCCTTTCAGGTTGATGCCGCGTACAGAACCCGCAGGCAGAGCACCGGAAAATACGCGGAATGCCGTATTTTTCACGCAGCTGCTCACATCGTGCAGCTCCATGCCAAAGCGCAGGTCTGGCTTGTCCGAACCGAAGCGGTCCATCGCTTCCTGCCACTTCATGCGCGGCAGAGGCGTGGGAATGTCGATATTCAGCAGCTCTTTGTAGACTTTTTGAATAAAGCCCTCGCCAATGGCCATTACATCGTCCTGTTCGACAAAGCTCATTTCAAAGTCGATTTGGGTAAATTCGGGCTGGCGGTCGGCACGCAGATCTTCATCGCGGAAGCAGCGTGCAATCTGCATATAGCGGTCAAAACCGGAAATCATCAAAAGCTGCTTGTAGAGCTGAGGGCTCTGTGGCAGGGCAAAAAACTTACCGGGGAAAATACGGCTGGGCACCAGATAATCGCGTGCACCCTCTGGGGTGGATTTGATAAGGTCCGGGGTCTCAATTTCCAAAAATCCGTTGTCGTCAAAGTAATCGTGTGCGCACTTCGTAATGCGGTGGCGCGCCATCAGGATACGCTGCATGTCAGGGCGGCGCAGGTCCAAAAAGCGGTAGCGCAGGCGGGTTTCATTTGAAACGTTGGAGTTTTCCTCGATTGCAAAGGGCGGCGTTTCACTTTTGGAAAGAATGCGCAGTTCCCTGACAGCCAGCTCCACATCGCCGGTGGGCAGGTCAGGGTTTTTGCTGGTGCGTTCGCGCACCACGCCGGTTGCCGCCAGAACAAACTCGCTGCGGCAGGTAAAGGCCTTGTGAAAGACCTCTTTGTCGGTTTCTTCGTCAAACGCAAGCTGCATAATGCCAGAGCGGTCGCGCAGGTCAATAAAAATCAGCTGGCCCAGGTCGCGCTGACGCTGTACCCAGCCGCATAAAGTCAGTGTTTTTCCGGCATCGGAAAGCCGCGGCTCGCTGCAGTAACAGCTGCGCTTCAGCCCCGTCATAAATTCTGCCATAATGTGCCTCCAGTAAATAACATTTATATTAAGGACTTTTACTGCATGCAGTAAAAGAAAATATTGAATGGAACTTCTGCTGCCGAGCGGTTACCCTCGCCCGCATCCTTTTATCATGAAGTACTGCTGTTAAAAAGCCTGAATTAAAGAGGAGTACCGGTCCATAGCAGCAAAAGCTTTGGCAAAGTTTTCGTTAAGCGGCAGGTCGTTCTGCTCACCGGTCTCCATATTTTTAACAGAAACCTTTTGGTTGGTGAGTTCGTCGTCGCCAAGCACCATGCTGTAGCGTGCCCCGATTTTATTGGCGTACTTCATCTGTGCTTTCAGCCCGCGGCCCAGGTCATCAAAAGCGGCGGCAATGCCGGATGAGCGCAGTTCTGCAGCGAGTACAAGGCTCTTCTGCCGGGCAGCATCACCAATGCTTGCAATGTACAGGTCACACTTTTGAGCCTGCGGAAATTCAATTTTTTGTGCTTCCATCAAAAGCAGCAGGCGGTCAAGCCCCAGGCCGAAGCCGAGCGCCGGCATAGCGGGACCGCCCAGTTCCTCTACTAAACCGTCATAGCGCCCGCCGCCGCATACGGTGCCCTGGCTGCCGAGGTCGTTGGTTGTAAATTCAAAAACGGTACGGGTATAGTAATCCAACCCACGCACAATGCGGTCGTTGATTTGATAGGAAATGCCCAGGGCAGTCAGCGCTGCTTTCACTTTTTCAAAGTGTGCTTTGCAGTCCTCACAGAGATAGTCGAGAATTGAGGGCGCATTTTCGCCGATTTTATGGCAGATTTCCGACTTGCAGTCTAAAATGCGCATGGGGTTGCGGTCAAGCCGGGAAAGGCAGGTTTCGCACAGCTGGTCTTTATATTGGCCAAAGTAGTCCTGCAGGGCTTTGGTATAAGCCGCGCGGCAGGTCGGGCAGCCGATAGAGTTGAGTTCAAGTGCCAGGTCTTTTACGCCCAGGCGTTTAAAAATAGAGTCTGCAATCGAGATGACTTCGGCGTCGGCCAGCGGGTCGGCAGAGCCGTACATTTCCACACCGAACTGGTGAAATTCACGCAGACGGCCTTTCTGTGCCTTTTCATAGCGGTAACAGGAAGTTTCATACCACAGTTTCTGCGGCAGAGCAGCGGCATAAAGGCCGTGCTCAAGCAGGGCGCGGGTCGCGCCGGCAGTGCCTTCTGGCCGCAGCGTAATGGAACGGTCACCTCTGTCGCGGAAGGTATACATTTCTTTTTGCACAACGTCGGTGGTGTCGCCTACACCGCGCTGAAACAGTTCCGTATGTTCAAAAACCGGTGTGCGCACTTCCGCAAAGCCGTGCAGAGCGGCTTCTTCGCGCAGTACCTGCTCAACAGTCTGCCACTTTTCGCTTTGCCCGGGCAAAATATCTTGTGTGCCGCGGGGCGCTTGTGTAATCAGTTCCATGAAAATTCCCTCCTGTATTCTGACCTGCTCATTATAACATATTAAAATAGCAAAGGAAAGGGCAAAGTACCCCTGCCGCAAAGACGCCGCGGGCGGCCATCTGAAGACGTATGCCTGTCATAAAGTGCAGTTTTCACGCTCCGTTCAGCTCTTTCCCGACTGCTTATTTTTACACTTCTTTGATTTCACAAGGTGCGCCGCCGGGCCTTTCGACATAAAAAGCAACAAAAAAATTTTGCACGATGTAATTTCGTTATTGACAAATTAAAAGGGAATAGTATACCTTGGACAATAAAAAATAACGGAATTTTAAACAAAAAGAAAAGCTTTACACGATTTCGCGTACAAAGTAAGATTAAAATCCAATGCAAGGACAATCAATGCAGTTTGTGGCAAATCGCACCAACAAGAATCCCCTAAAGCACGGCAGCCAGGAATATTTGTATGTGAACTGCTTGTCCTTTTTATCGGCTGAAAAAGCGCAGGCGGTTTGACATAGGTACTTAAAATTCAACTTCTGAAAAGATAAGTAAAATGACAAGAGACCAAAAAATTCTTGCCGCAGCCGCATCTTTTGCAATTATGGCTGCGTGCGCTGTTCCTGCTTTTGCAGGGAGTGATGGCTGGACTGATTGTGGATTGCCAATGTACCGCAATGGATCTACATTAGCCGTTGCACCGGTCTGGAGTGGTTATCCTGCCGTTTCAACTTCCAGAGGCGTTGAGCCGGCGATAATGTGGCAAGCCACACATTTCTAAACGTTTACACGGAAAAAGTATTGACCTTCGGCCTGCGGAAGTGGCGGAAAAAATTTGATTTGAACATTGGGAGTCAGACACTGCAATTGGCCAAAAAAGAAGGGCGGACCGGTGACGTTCACGATTGTGGAACGCCTGACCGGCGGGGTACTATCTTACCATTCGTATTCAGGAGAAAACGACACAGGGCGTTGCGGATGTCATGCGGCAGCTGCACCATGAATTATGCAGTCAGTTTTCCAAAGCTTTTCGCACGATGACTACCAATAATGGTAGCGAGTTCGCCGCTTTATGCCCAAAGGAATATCTACGAACAACTACACTGATGAACAGGTCCTCATATTCTCTGATGGAATCAATGCGATGCCCAGAAAGCGGCTGAACTTATATACTCCTGAGAAATTGTTTGAAGAACACCTTGACCTAATTTACAAACTTAAAATTTGGGATACTTTATTCTGACGCAGTGTTCAATTCGTTATTATGATTTTATAATTTTCGAAAGATATTGCGGAAACCGAAAATGCCTAATTGTTTACGCATGGAAGTGTTTTGCAGAGAGATTCGTTTATTTGCCGCATTCATAAAGGAAAGGTGCGGGTCCTGAAAAGAATATAAAAAGCCGCACAGCGATAAAAGCTGTGCGGCTTTTTGATTGTAGAGGGAAATAGAAAGGAAACTTAACCTTTTGGATTTAAAATATTGCGCCAGTCAAGGTCGCCGCGCTCCAGTCCGTGAATCAGGACTTCAGCGGTGGCAATGTTGGTGGCAACCGGGATATTGTGCATGTCGCACAGGCGCAGCATATTCATATCGTTTGGTTCGCTCGGTTTTGCCGTCAGCGGGTCACGGAAAAAGAGCAGCAAATCCACTTCATTGCACGCAATGCGCGCGGCGATTTGCTGGTCGCCGCCCTGGCTGCCGCTCAAGAATTTCTGAATTGGAAGGCCGGTCGCTTCGCTGACCAGCTTGCCGGTCGTCCCTGTCGCGCACAGATCATGCCGGCTGAGTACACCGCAGTATGCGATACAAAACTGTACCATCAATTCTTTTTTTGCGTCATGCGCAATCAATGCAATGTTCATGGAACCAAAGGCCTCCTTCAAAGGCACCCCTGCATGTGCAGAGGGGAGATATATGTAAGGTAAAATCACGAAGAACAAATCAGTCTAAAGCTTTTGCAGCGAGGGCAGCGGTACATCGCGGCCCTCCAGGCGCAGCGCAAGCCGGGCAAATGCCATAGCGGCCGGGCTGTTTTTAGGCGGCAGTTCTTTGGCTGCGGTTGCCTGCAGGGCGGGGTCCTCGGGAATAACGGCGATCAGCTGAATACCAGTCGCATCAATGACGGCGTCCAAATCACTGAAAAAGTGGGCACGGCGGAAACACTCCGGCGAAAAGCGGTTGATTACCAGGCGCTGTTCACGAATCCCCTGCTCTAACAGCTGACCACGCACCTTTGCTGCTGCTGCTGCGCTGACTCCGTCCGGTGTAGAGACAACAACCGCGCGGTCAGCTGCAGCGCACGCGCTGCGAAAACCAGCGCCTACGCCGGCGGGGCAGTCGATGAGGATATGGTCATAGTGGCGCGCGAGCGCTGGAACCAGCTGACGCATGACGCCCGTACTGACAAGATCCTCTTCATGGAGCGGGGCAGGAATTAGGAATAGACCGGGCATAAAGGGACTTTGGTAAATGGCCTTTGCCGGTGAGGTGGTGCCGGCGACAACATCAGAAAGGTCAAAGACGCGCCGTTGTGAAACGCCCAGCAGCATGTCCAGGCAGCCCAATCCCGCATCACAATCCAGCAGCAAAACCCGTCTGCCGCGTGCAGCGAGGGCAAGGCCCATATGCGCGGTTGTGGTGGATTTGCCAACCCCGCCTTTTCCAGATGTAATTACCGTTACTGCTCCCATACTAACAACCTCATGATAATACTAGCACATTAAACCGATATAGTCAAAGATTTTATCTTTCGTTTTCATTTCTTTGTGAAATGTACCCAAAAAACAGGCCTTAAATTTTATAAAGCAACTTGCACAAAAACAATTAACATACTTATGCACTATTGCGACGCTGAAGAACTTGATGAGGACTGGTTTACTTTGAAGTAGGCATCGTAAATAGCCTTTGCCACGTTTTGGCTGTACTTACCTTTTTCGCCGTGCTCAATCACCACTGCAATTGCAATCTGTGGGTTATCGTAAGGCGCAAAAGTAATGAATGTCGTGTTGGAGGCGCGACTGGTTTCTGCGGTACCGGTTTTTGCAGCCACCGCAATGGGGTAACTGGCAAAGGTACCAGAGGCAGTGCCACTGGTGCACACTTTGCGCATACCGGCTTTTACAATATCCAGATTTTCTTTGGAAAGAAAACTGTAAGAGCTGTTGTCGGTGTACGTTTCAGGTGTTACAGTGGAAATAACTTTCTTGCGGCTGTAGTCGGTCACGTGGTCTACCAGATGCTCTTGCTTGCGGGTGCCGTTGTTTGCGATTGTAGCTACATAAGAGGCCAGCTGTGCCGGCGTAAAGGCGTTATCGCTCTGTCCGATAGCGGCCTGAATGGTATCTGTTTCGTACCAAGTGCCGCCGCTGGCTTTCTTCTCACCGGGGCCGGCAAGGGTGCCGGTGCTTTCTGCTATTTCCACGCCGGTTTTTTCACCAAGACCGAGCTTTTTGCAGTAGACGTTCATGTTTGCAATTTTTGTATGATAGCCGGTCTCAAAGAAGAAAATGTTGCAGGACTTTGCCAGTGCATCTTCCACGGTAATTGCGCCGTGGTTGCCTTCACAGGTCGGGGTGTAGCCGCTGCTTTCAAAGCGCAGGTAGCGGTGGTTGCACACAAAGGTCGTGTTGCTGTTGATAATGCCCTCCTGCAGTGCGGCAAGAGCAACCGCCGGCTTAAAAATAGAACCAGGCGTATAGGCGCTGCCAAAAGAGCGGTCAATCAGCGGATTAGAGGAATCGCTGAGCAGCTTTTCTGTATAAGCCGTGTCCGAGGGGTACTTGGAAAGGTCATACGTGGGATAAGAGGCCGCAGCCAGTACAGAAAAATCTTTTACATTTAATACAACAACGCCGCCGCCTTTGCACATGCTCTGTGCAGAGTGGGCAGCCTGCACGTTTGTGGCCAACGCCTGCGCGGCCACTTTCTGCAGGTTTGCATCAATCGTCAAAAAAACGGTGTTGCCGTTGACCGGCGCAGTCAAGACGGTCGAGCCAGTCACCTTGCCTTTTGAGTCGACAACCAGATTCTTTTTGCCTTCTGTGCCGCGCAGGGTGCTTTCCATAGCGCTTTCAATACCGGAAGTGCCCAGCCGGTCGTCCAGGTGGTAGCCTTTACTTTTCAGCTTGCTGTACTGCTTTTCAGAAATGGCGCCCATTGTACCCACAACCTGGGGAATCAGAGAACTGTTTGGATTTTGGCGGGTCGTGGTGACTTTTGATACTACACCGGGCAGGCTGTCGCTGTTTTCGCTGACGATTTCTACGGTCTCGCGGCTGATGTCCTCTGCAAACGTGTAGGGCGTATTTAAAGAATAATCAAATCCCTGCAGGGTCATTGCGTAGCGCACCGAAACAACTTTGCGCAGGTCTGCTTTGCTGTAGCCGGCGGTAGGGCTGCTGCTGGACGTGGTGCTTTTAAAGTATTTGCTGATGAGATTCTGCATGCAGGTCTGTGCGTTTGCATAGGTGTTTACATCCAGAAAGTCTTTCGATTTTAAATATTTGATTTCCGACTCAGAATTGGCCTTAAAGGAATAGTTTCCGCTTGCGTCCATGACAATCGGCAGGGTATCCAGCCACTTTTCGCCGCGCTTTTCCAGCAGGTTTATCAGCCGCAGAATTGTGGAGTTCTCTGAAGAAGAAGTCATATAGGCGTGGTCAAACTGCAGAGAATAGCCGGTTTTGTTGGTGGCAAGGCCGACACCGTTTTTGTCAACGATTTCGCCGCGATTTGTGGACATAGTCACTGAGGTCTGGCTGCTTTTTTCGGCGTCTTGCAGAGCAGCGGCACCGTCGACAATCTGCCACTGAAAAAGGCGCGCAATAAACACCGCTGCCAGCAGCAGCGACACAGCGGCGCAAAAAATGTAGCGGCCGGTAAGTGTATGTTTGCGTTTTATGGGACGGCGCATTAGAGGATCCTCCTTTTCTGCAGAAATCGCAGCTTTACAATATGCGCAGGGCTATGACACGGTTTAGCGCATAAATCGGGAAAGAAAGCGCGATAGTATAAAGGAACTGCGGCAAATAGTGCTGTAGCAGCGCGTAGGCGGGGTCTGCATACCCCAGAGAAACGTAAAACAGAAGCCACTGCAGCAAAACGGTAATCGCCATGGCAATGCTGCACACAAGAAAGGCAGTCATAACATTTGCCTGCAGCAGCTCGGTTGCAAGATAACTGACAATAAAACAGACAACAGTTAAGATAATTGCGTGCAGGCCAAGAACCCCGCTGTTTGTGCCCGCGTCGATGAGCAGGCCGCAGAACAGGCCAAATACGGTAGAGGCTGTCTGCGGCTCAAACAGGGCAATGGTCACCGCGGCCGGCACCAGCAGCAGCGGCCGCGCATAGTGGATAACCGGCAGAAGATCCGGTGTCTGTTGCAATAGGAAAAACAGCAGAATCTCTAGGAAAAATGCCAGATACCGCAGGTGCTTTGCGTGCTTCATTTCGATGCCCCGCTTGCAGAGGAAGAACTGCTGCTTTGGCTCGACGCAGCCTTGGCAGACTCTGCTTTGCCGGCGAAGTCGGTAATCACCATGACATCGCGCACTTTGGCAGGCGAAACATAGGGCTTGATTTCTGCATAAAGAGAAACATCATAGGGGCTGCTCTTGACAGCGGTCACTTTGCCTACCGGCAGTCCGCGCGGAAATTTCCCGCCAAAGCCGCTTTCCACAGCCAGACCGCTGGTGACAATCTGGTCGCCGGCCTTTACGGTGGTGCCGCTCGCCAGATATGACATTTTCACCAGGCCGCTGTCGGCAAGCTTTAGCTCGCTGCCCAAGACACCGGTGTCGCGGTTGGCGGTGTCACGTACGCCAAACTGCGCGCTGGTGTCGTAAATAGTGGTTACTTTAGCGGAAAGTGCGCTGACCTCACTGACCCAGCCAACCAAACCTGCCGAGGTGATAACCGGGCAGTCTTTGGTTACGCCCGAAGAAGAGCCTTGGTCGATGGTAAAGCTGTTGGAAAGGGAATTGGGGTCGCGGGCGATCACCGTGGCCGAGAGTAGCTGGTAATCTTTATTTTCATTTTTAATGCCTAAAAACTGCTTGTACTGTTCGTTTTGCTGCAAAGCGGTGTAATAATTTGTCAGCTTTTGGTTGAGTTCATTTACCTGCTTTTGCAGCTGGTTGTTTTCGCTTAAAAGCTCCTCTTTGCTTTTGCTGATGCTTTCGGTACTGGTGGCGGCTTTGCCGCTGAGTACAGAAATCACCTTTTGCATAGGCATGACCGCGCTGTTCAGCAAGTCGCCTACTGCGCCCTGCCCAGCGGTACTGGTGTACAAAAGCAGACTGAAAAGCAGAAACAGCACAATGATAAGGCCTTTGAATTTATTTGTCTGAAAGAACCGGTTCACAAAGAGCCTCCTTCATCAAATAGGGGAATGCCAACGTTTTTGCTTATTCTTCCGGCTTTTGCGCGGAGGTGTCCGGCGTGCTTCTCTGGGTGCTGCCACGGGAAATGGCTTCCAGGTATTTGCCTGCGCCGTTTGCAACGCAGTCCAGCGGGCTTTCGGCTACCCGCACTGGCATGCCGGTTTCCTGGTGCAGTAGGGGCGCCATGCCGTGCAGCAGCGCACCGCCGCCGGTGATGGTGATACCGTGGTCGATAATATCGGCACACAGTTCCGGCGGGGTCTTTTCCAGTGTTGCATGGACAGCGTCTACAATCAGGTGCAGAGAATCCGAAAGTGCTTCGCGTACTTCCTCTGCGGTGACCGTGATGTTCTTTGCCAGGCCGTCGACTAAGCTGCGGCCCTTTACCTGTAAAGCAGCATTGGCGGTGTCGTCTGTCGGGTAGGCGGAGCCAATCTGTTTTTTGATTTCTTCAGCGGTCTGCTGACCAATCAGCAGATCGTATTTTTTGCGGATATACTGAATAATAGATTCATCAAATTTGTTGCCGGCCACCCGGATGCTTTCGTAGGCGACAATGTCACCCAGAGAGATGACGGCCACTTCACTGGTGCCGCCGCCAATATCCAGTACCATAGAGCCAACCGGGTCATCTACCGGAAGCCCGGCGCCGATGGCTGCGGCCTTTGGTTCAGGCAGAAAGTCCAGCACGCGCGCGCCGGCTTTTTCTATCGCATCTTTTACGGCCTGCCGCTCAACTTCTGTTACGCCGGAAGGAATGCAGACGACGACATTTGCTTTGGAAAAGCGGCCGGCTTTTGTAGCCATTTGTATAAAATGCTTCAGCATGGTGGCTGTAATATCAAAGTCGGCGATTACGCCGTCGCGCAGCGGGCTTACTGCCACAATCGAGCCCGGCGTGCGGCCAATCATATCTTTTGCCTTGCTGCCTACTTCTACCACCGCGTCAGTGCGCACATCCACCGCGACGACGGAGGGTTCGCGCATAATAATGCCTTTTCCTTTCATATATGCCAGCGTGTTCGCTGTGCCAAGGTCAATGCCGATTTCTTTCGCCATAGTTTTAAAATTACCCCTTTCGGCGCAGAATGCGCACGTGGATTCTTTCTATTATACATCTCATAGGCAAAGTTCTCAACCAAATCCCGTATAAAATTATGTAAACGAATTGCGTGCAGCGCTACTTTCCTGTAGAACCAAAACCGCCTGCGCCGCGCGCAGTCTGCGGCAAATCTTCTGTTTCCTGCAGTGCCGGGGAAAAAACCGGCAGAACCAAAAGCTGCGCAAAGCGCTCGCCGGGTGTCAGTGTATAGGGTGTTTCGCCTACATTGCACAGGCCTACCAGAATTTCGCCCCGGTAGTCGCTGTCGATGACGCCGACGCTGTTGCTCGGGGTGATGCCGTGCTTTACGCCAAGGCCGCTGCGCCCGCACAAAAGACCAACGGTGTTTTCCGGCAGAGCCACCGCAATGCCAGTGGGCACGCGGCAAAGCTGCCCGGGCGCAATGGTCAGCGGGGCATCAAGGCAGGCGCACAGATCAAGCCCGGCGGAACCGCCGGTTGCGCGTACGGGCAGCACAGCGTTTTCGCGCAGTTTCTTCATATATAAGGTCATTCTTAAATTACTCCTCTATCATAGAGTCCGTGCGTTACACTGCCGGCAAGCGGCCGGTCTGCGGCAGCCAGCTGCAAAATATGCGCGCGCTCCTCAGGTGTTTCGGTTGTAAAGCGCAGCATACCGAAATCTTCCCGTCCAGAAAGCTCCCCCAGCCGCCCCAAAAGCGACAACGGCACACTGTTGAGCACTTCACTGCAGCCGCCGAAGCACTGTACCGGGAACTTAATTCCTTTGCGGTCAGTTAAAGCAGCGGCTGTTTTGCAGTGCCGGCAGCCGCCGCCGTTTGCAATCGGGCAGTTGCGCGTCAGCATCAGGGGAAGGCGGCCGTAAATCAACAGACCGCGCGGCAGCTCCCCGCCAATTTCCGCCGCCTGGTGCAGGGTTAACTCAAAGCTTAATTCTGTGTCGGAAAGACCGAATTCAGTATACCAGCGAAGTGCAGCGGAATTTGTCACATTCAGCGAAAAACCGCCGTGCAGCGTAAGCCCCAGTTCTTTAGCAAGGGCGGCGCTGTTCAGGGTGCCGGCCCACACTTCATAGAAGCCGGCACCTGCCGCGCGCCGCAGCACCGTACGGATCGGCTCTTCGGTGCCAAACATGCCGCGCGGCAGCTCCAGCACAACGGAAAGGCCGCGCTGGTTGAGTGTCTGCAGTTCGGAAAGGGGCAAATCGTACGGTACCAGAATGCTTTCGCACAGGGCCGCTTCTTTTGGCACATTCCCGTCTGGAAAACGCGCGCGCAGCCGCAAAGGAGCTGCCTTGTGCGGCACGGCAGCAAAGGGAACCGGCGTAAACGGAACTGGCCGGCGGGCTCCCCGCTTTGCCAGCAGCTGTGCCAGTGCATCCCGGCGCAGATGGTTTAAAACTGCGGCCGGCAGCGACAGTCCCTCGTCAATTTGGCAGGTGACTGTCTTTGCGTAAAATGGTGTGCCGCCGGTTTTCTGCAGGTGTTCTATACAGTATGGTTCTGTCAGCGGCTGACTGCGCGCGGGCTGCGGAGGGTCGGCGCTCTGCACAGCGGTATTGCCCGCTATGTCGCGCACCTGCAGCAGCACAGGCTTTCCGGCCTGCACGGTCAGCAAAAACGCGACTGGTATGCGGGAAAGCTCCCGTCGGTATAGCCCGCGCAGACGGGAGCAGGCCTCAGACGTTTGGGCAGTATCTTCTCTGCTGCGCGTACCGAACATTTCCCGCCCAAGGCGGCCGTCCGGGTATCCGGTGGTAAAACCGGAGCGCGAAAAGACGCTGTGCAGGTCCTGCAGCAGCTGCGGGGGCAGCGGCTCACCGTCGGCGGCAAGCCGGCAGGCGCGGGTCGCTGCGGCAACGTACTCGGGGCGTTTCATGCGGCCCTCAATTTTAAAGGAATCAATGCCCGCGTCAGAAAGTTCCTGCAGGCGCGGAATCATAGACAAATCTTTTAAGGAAAGGTCATGCCCGGTGCCGCCCGGCGCAGCAAACGGCAGCCGGCAGGGCTGTGCACATTGGCCGCGGTTGCCGCTGCGCCGGCCTAAGATAGCACTGAACCAGCACTGCCCGGAAACACTCATGCACAAAGCACCGTGCACGAAAGATTCCAGTTCCGCCTGCGGGCAGGCTCGGCGAATTTCCCGGATTTCCGGCAGACTGAGTTCGCGCGAAAGGACCACACGCGAAAAGCCCGCTTCAAGGCACGCACGCACGCCGGCGGGCGTGTGAATGCTCATCTGTGTGCTGGCGTGCAGCGGCAGCTTTGGGCAGCAGCGCCGCAGCAGGGACAAAAGACCGGGGTCCTGCACCAGCACCGCATCAACTGGCAGCGTGCAGGCCCAGCGAATCAAATCGAGCGCAGCAGGCAATTCATCGTTTCGCAGCAGAATATTTACCGCGAGATGCACCCGCACCCCGCGTTCGTGGCAAAAACGGACGGCTGCCGACAGCTCTTCCCGGGAAAAATTGTGGGCGCCGGCCCTTGCAGAAAAAGAGCTGGCACCCAAATAGACAGCGTCTGCGCCGGCCCGCACAGCGGCGGTCAGGCTCTCCGGGCTGCCGGCAGGCGCCAGAACTTCAGTATTATTCTTTCGTTTCATGTTCATCCTCGAAATACTGCAGAAAGGACTCTGAGTCTTTCTCTGAAGCCGGCAGCGGCCGGGTAAAGCTGCCGGTGCTGCTGCGCTGCAGCGGGCCTGCGTCAGCTGCCTTTTCGGGCAGAGGGACAGACTCTTGGCTAAGGCGGCTGCGCAGGGCGGCGTTTTCCCGGTGCAGGCGCTCTGTTTCCTGCCGGGCCTGCTGGGCTTCGCGGTGTGCTTCTTCACTGTCTTTTAAGCAGACCTGCAGCTGCTTTTGCAGCGTGTCTGCCTGTTCTTTGATTTTATGAGAATCATCGCAGAAAGAGAGAGCCGCCACGATTGCGGTTACGGCCCCGGAGGCATGACAGCTTTGGCGGGAAAGCGAGAGCATGCAGGCCTGCACTTCACTGGCAAGCGAGCGCACGTACGCCTCGTTGTTATCTGTGCCGACAATACACTCGGTACCGCACACGGTCAGCCGGATGCTGTTTTTGCTCATCTGCAAAGGACTCCTTTCTTTAGAAAGAGTGCTGGTAACATTATACCCTATTTTAGCGCTGGAAGAAAGCACTTTCGGCAAATTTCGCGCGTCTGACGTTTCACACAAGAAAAACGACAAAAAATTTTGATTTTATGCAAACTGTACAATAATTCGGGGATATTTCTACATAGGGAGGCCCCCTTTTTTAGACATAAAAAAGGCCGAAAAACCGCATGAATCAGCCATAATTCATGAAAAACAGGGCAAAACGGCAAATTTACCTTCGGTCATTGAAAAGCTGTGCAATTTGGCATATAATAGATGCAAATACAGTTGCTGCTTTCTGCAGCACAGAAAAAAGAATACCCTGCCCGAAACGGAGGAATTTGCTCATGGAATATAAGCATTCGGTCCCGCAGATCAAAAAACAGATTCTTGCAAAGCTGGAACACAACTTTGGTGTCGACTTGGAAAATGCCACAAACGACCAGATTTACAAGTCTGTTGCGTTGATTGCCCGCGAAATGATGGAGCAGGGACGCAGCGAATTTATGGCAGAGGCCGAAAAAACAGAGACAAAGCATGTGTACTATCTCTGTATGGAATTTCTGCTTGGCCGCAGCCTGAAAAACACCCTGTTTAACCTTGGAATAGAGGACGAATTCCGCGAGGCACTGAAAGAAATGGATGTCAAGCTGGATTCCCTGTATGAATGTGAGCCGGATGCCGGCCTTGGCAACGGCGGCTTGGGGCGTTTGGCTGCCTGCTTTATGGATGCACTGGCAACGCAGCGCTACCCTGCCACCGGCTACAGCCTGTGCTATGAGTACGGTATTTTCCGCCAAAAGCTGGTTGACGGCTGGCAGACAGAACTGCCCGATTTTTGGCTGCCCGGCGGGCGTATTTGGATGCGCGAAATCCCCGAAAAAGCGGTGGAAGTGCATTTCCGCGGCCATGTGGAGGAGCGCTGGGATAAAAATTACCATGAGTCTATTCATAAAGACTACACCACCATTATGGCAATTCCCTGTGATATGTTTATCGCGGGTATGGGCGGCAAAGGCATTTCCCGTCTGCGTCTGTGGAAAAGCAAAGGCCATGAGTTCGATATGGGCCTGTTTAATTCCGGCAACTATATGCGCGCGATGGAGCAAAATGCAATGGCTGAGTCCATTACAAAGGTGCTTTACCCCGAGGACAACCACCCCGAGGGCAAAAGCCTGCGCCTGACGCAGCAGTATTTCCTGGTTTCTGCTTCAATTCAGGATATTATTCGTACACATCTGTTTAAATACAATACATTGGATAACCTGCCCGATATGGTTGCCATTCACCTGAACGATACCCACCCGGTCCTTGCTATTCCCGAGCTGATGCGCATTATGCTGGATGAGTGCGGCTATGATTGGGACCACGCGTGGGATATCACCACCCGCACTGTTGCCTATACCAACCACACTGTTATGAAAGAAGCGCTGGAGTGCTGGGGACAGGACCTGTTCCAGATGCAGCTGCCGCGTATTTACCAGATTGTAGAGGAAATCAACCGCCGCTTCTGCCAGCAGATGCACGACCTTGGCGTAGACGGCTACAAAGTGGGCCGCATGGCACCGCTGAACGACGGCTATGTCAAAATGGCAAACCTTGCGGTTGTCGGCAGCCACAGCGTCAACGGCGTGTCCGGTCTGCACAGTGAAATTCTGAAAAACACCGTGTTTCATGACTTCTATACTGAAATGCCCGATAAATTCACCAATGTTACAAACGGCATTGCCCACCGCCGCTGGCTCAATCAGTCCAATCCCGCGCTTGCCGCGCTGCTCACCAAAAAGATCGGCAAGGGCTATATTTACGATGCCTCCAAACTAAAAAAGTTTGAGGCCTTTAAAGACGACAAAAATGTGCTACAGGAGCTTGCTACAATTAAACACAGCAACAAAGAGCGGCTGGCAGCATACATCAAGAAAGCAAACAACGTGGTCGTTGACCCCGATTCTATTTTTGATGTACAGGTCAAGCGCATGCATGAATACAAGCGCCAGCACCTGAATGCTTTGAATATCCTTGCGACCTACCTGTGGCTGAAAGACAACCCGAATGCTGACTTTACGCCGCACACCTATGTTTTTGGTGCCAAAGCTGCACCCGGCTACTACTTTGCCAAGCAGATGATTCGCTTTATCTATGAACTGGGCCAGATTATCAACAACGACCCCGCTGTCAAAGATAAAATGAAAGTCGTTTATATCGAAGACTACCGTGTTACACTGGCAGAATTGCTGATTCCCGCAGCAGATATCAGCGAGCAGATTTCCCTTGCCGGTACAGAGGCTTCTGGTACCAGCAACATGAAATTTATGATTAACGGCGCTGTGACCTTGGGTACACTGGATGGCGCAAATGTCGAAATCCATGATTCCGTCGGCGACGACAATATGCTGTTGTTTGGTATGACAACACCAGAGGTCGAGACCCTGCGTTCAGACGGCTATCACCCGGACCAGATTTACTACAACAATCCGGCGGCACACCGCGCAATTGATTTTCTGCGTGGTGGTCTCAATGGCGTGGACTTCGGCGATATTGTGCAGTCCCTGACGGAAAATGACCCCTATATGGTGCTGGCGGATTTTGACAGCTACCAGAAAGCGCAGGAGCGGGCCATGCAGCTTTACGGCGACCAGGAAACCTGGCAGCGCATGTGCCTGATCAATATTGCAAATGCGGGCCGCTTTGCAGCAGACCGCGCAATCCGCGAATATGCGGACAACATCTGGCACTGTCAGCCGGTGCCGCGCGCTGTGGAAGCTGGCAAAAATCCTTTTGCTGAGGAATAAGCGCACTGCTTTAACCGGCAAGTATCTTTTCAGGTCACCAAAGGAGTAAGCAGAGTATGTTCAATTCACGCAACCCGGCTTTTCGCTATCCGACAGGTGCGGTGGCGAACTGCCTGCCTGTTCATTTTAAAATCGATATGCCCCGCGACCTGCACTGCAGCGCGGCCCGCCTGCTGGTCCAAGAGGACAGCACGGGAAAAACGCAGACATTAGATATGTTTTGGTGTGGAATGAACGGCGACAACCACGAGTGGTGGGAGTGTCACTTTGCCGCGCAGAACCCCGGCCTGTATTTTTATCATTTTGAGGTGACGACCTGGCGCGGCGTGCTGCAGATGCACCGTACGTTCGGTGCGACTGGCACCCTTTCGCCCGACGTTAAAGAGGATTGGCAGATGACCGTGTACGACCGCTCTTTTCATACACCCGAGTGGCTGGTCGGCGGCATTATGTACCAGGTCTTTCCGGACCGCTTCTTTTCTTCCGGAAAACCCAAGACAGATGTGCCCAAAGACCGCACACTGCATAAAGACTGGTCGGAAGAACCCGAATGGAAGCCAAATGAAAAAGGAATTGTATCCAATTCGGATTATTTCGGCGGCGACCTTGCGGGAATTACCGAAAAGCTGGACTACTTAAAGAGTTTAGGTGTGACCTGCCTGTACCTGAACCCAATTTTCGAGGCGCATTCTAACCACCGCTACAATACAGCCAATTATGAAAAGGTTGACCCGCTTTTAGGAAATGAAGAGGATTTTCGCACCCTGTGCCAAGAAGCGAAGAAACGCGGAATCCATGTTTTGCTGGACGGCGTTTTCAGCCATACCGGCAGCGATAGCGTCTACTTTAACCGCGAGGGCCGCTACAAAACCGCTGGCGCCTACAACAGTAAGGAATCGCCATACAGTTCTTGGTATCATTTTCGAAACTGGCCGGATGATTATGAATGCTGGTGGAATTTCAATACGCTGCCGGATGTAACGGAAACAAACCCCGCGTATGACCAGTATATCAATGGAAAAGGCGGTATTGTGCGCCGCTGGCTAAAAGCCGGGGCTTCCGGCTGGCGGCTGGATGTGGCAGATGAGCTGCCCGATGCTTTTTTGGACAATTTGCGTATGGCGGCAAAAATGGAAGACACAAATGCACTGGTTTTGGGCGAGGTATGGGAAGACGCCAGTACAAAATCGGCGTACGGCAAGCGCCGCAAGTATCTTTTGGGCGGCCAGCTGGACAGTGTCATGAATTATCCGTTCCGTGACGCAATCCTGGGGTACTTAAAGGGCGGGGATCCAGCACAGATGCTGGAGATTATTCTGAATATTCTGGAAAATTATCCCCCGCAGGTGATTCGCCTGCTGATGAACCATATTGGTACGCATGATACCGAGCGCGCGCTGACTATGCTGGGCGGGGAACCTACAGGCAGCCATGACCGCGCGTGGCAGGCGCAGCAGGAGCTGACCCCGCAGCAGCGGGAGCTTGGCCTCAAGCGCCTGAAATTGGCGGCAGTAATGCAGTATACCCTGCCAGGTGTCCCGTGCGTGTATTATGGCGATGAGGCCGGTATGGAGGGATACAAAGATCCCTTTAACCGCGGTACTTTTCCGTGGGGAAAAGAAAATGCAGACCTGCTGGCATGGTACCGCAAACTGGGCAAACTGCGCGGTATGCTTTCCTGCTTGAAAGAGGGCAGCTTTGCGCCTCTGAAAGCGGATGAACATACGCTGGTCTATTTCCGTGAAGACTCTATTGATGCAATTTTAGTGGCACTGAATGCGGGGGAAAACCCGTATGAACTTTACCTGCCCGATGAGTGGCGTACAGCTGAGCCGGTTTTTGGCGAAGCACCTGACCGCAACAGCGGAATTGACCTGCTGCCGCTCTCTGCAACGGTTTTGGTACGCCAGAAAAACCCGTCTCCCTCTGGGCCGTTTCCGCTGGGAAAACCAGAGACGCCGGAAGAAGCGGTAGAATCCATAAAAGATAAGATTATGGAGAATATTGAAAAGCAGCCGGAAATCAAAAAAGAACTTTTGGATTTTTTGAAAAAAGTCTAAAAAGAGCTTGACTTTTCATGCGCGTTCCCTTATAATAATTAAGCTGTCTTTCATAAGAGAGACAGCAAATATGCGCTCGTAGCTCAGCTGGATAGAGTGTCTGACTACGAATCAGAAGGTCCTGGGTTCGAATCCCCGCGGGCGCACCAAAGCAAAAGCCGTACAGCAAACTTTTTAAGTTTGCTGTACGGCTTTTTTTGCTCCTATGTTTTAAAAAAGCCAAACGTCTGCTATTTGATCTTTGTCAAAAAAGAAAACAAAGCATGCACATGTGCATGTATCAGGGAAGCGCAATCGCTTTGATAACTCTATTTGCAGAAGGAGCATTGCTCTTTTCCTGCTTTTGTTTGACAATTTTTGCGAAAGATTTGTGTACACGCAAATCTTTGGTCAGCTCTGGATGAAACGCGGTGACAAGCTGATTCCCCTGCCGGGCAGCCACAATTTTGCTGTCTGCTTTTTTGTACTGTATTTTGAAATAATCATTAAGCGAGAATTACAAGCTTTCCCAATTCGGGAAAGCTTTTTGTTTTATGCTGGGATACCAAGATACCATTTTTGCGCGTAGCCTTTTATGACAGGATCTTTTCCCCACTGCTCACTTTTATAGAAGCTATTTAAGCTTGATAGAATTTAATTGAAAAAGCATTCATAGAACCCATAAAATCAAGGAAAAGTTAAATCAAAATGGTAAACTCATGCAATCCATTGTGCAACTACTTGCAATAAAAGGCAGCATGCTTTATAATACTCTATGGTAAGGAAAAATACGGTATTTTTAGTTCTTTAGATGAAAAGTGGCGAGATGTAGGATGAAATCAAATACTGGATTTTCAATCCTTCTTGGAAGATCAGTGGAAAACCAGAAAGAAATAAATGCAGCATAATAAAATCATGCGGATTCAGCTGTCCCTCTTCCTTTCAATTTCAAATGGAGGACGACTACCGACAAAGGAACAGCACAAAAAACGAGTCGGATTTTGAGATACGGAATCAGAATGAGAGCAGGCTGTGGGACAGCATATGCAGGTGCAGATGGGAGAGCAGACGTGGGAAACTGAAAGATTATCCAGAACTACATTAGCTGCAGCAATTTATTTATAGAGTATGAATTCAGCCTGTCCGTACCGACTGCTGACTTTCTTTAGACCTGCGAAAAAGCCATGCGTTCTTTGAAGAGATGCGCAGCTTATGCAGCGAGTGAAGGGCAAAAAATTTAATTAGCTGCTTCATGCAGCTTCCTAACTGGCAAAGAAATTTTGAATTGCAGCACCTAAAAAATTTTATAGCAGGCGTACTACGACAAAACCTGTCAAAGAGTGGCAGGGCACTTTACAAGAAGAAATCGTTTTATGGTTGCGGCAAGCTCTTGAAAATGCGTGAAGTAAAGTCACGATCTGACAATACTAATACTGCTACATGGCTTATTGCTTAAAATTCATTTTTTTAAAAATTAAAACAAGATAGTTATGATATTCATCATTCAATAAAAAATAGAATTAAAACGAAATAAATGATTGACTGTAGGATACTGCCAATCATTTTGATGTGTAGAATACCAATGGATAGGGGCGTATGTTATGGGAAAACGCAGAGTTTATTCTGTCAAAAAGGTGAAAAAGCACAGGAAAATAACCATTATCTGTGTAGTGACGATTTGTGTTTGCGTGCTGTCAGTTCTTTTTAATATCAACAATACAATTTCAAAAATCCATTATATGCCGACAACTGCGTCAAACAAGCAAATATCTGTTTCGTCCTCTGTACCGGAGGGCGTCAAGTACCATGAGGATGTACTAAATGTTCTGCTGATTGGAACAGATAACCGGGCGGGTGTAGAGGGCAGCCGCTCAGATACAATGATTTTACTTTCTATTAACCGCAATACTTCAAAGGTAGTAATGACTTCCTTTATGCGCGATATTTATCTGCCAATACCGGGGCATGGAAGCAACCGCTTAAATGCGGCATATTCTTTTGGCGGCGCAGATCTATTGATGCAGACATTAGAGCAAAATTTTAAAATTCCGATTGACCGGTATGCACAGGTTGATTTCTCGTCCTTTGTAGATATTATAGATCATCTGGGCGGGATCCAGGTGGATGTAACAGAACAGGAATTGCCCATTTTAAATCAGTACGTCAAAGAAATCAATACTTTGCAAAAAAAGCCTGCGGCAGACGGGCTTTTGCAGCATGCAGGAAAGAACGTCACTTTAAGCGGGAAGCAGGCTCTTAGTTATTCTCGTATCCGCTATGTGGGGAACGGAGATTACCAGCGTACAGAGCGCCAGCGTACGATATTGATGAAAGTCGTGGAAAAAATGAAAAGCCTCAATTTGGTACAGCTCAATGAAACCATGAACCGCTTGCTTCCAGATATTAGCACAAATTTCACCCAGAATGAAGTTTGGTCGCTGGTTCGCTCTAGCCTTTCTATTATGAAGTACAAGTTTGTACAGGATAGGATTCCAATCGACGGCTCGCAAACAAGCAAAACTGTGAATGGAATGGATGTTCTGCAAGTTGACTTTGATAAGAACATCACAGAACTACAAGGAAAAATCTATGGATAGAGCATCTATTTTCGTCCTGCTTGAAAAAGACACATGGTTATCACTCCAAGAACAAAACCAATTACAATACCGACCATCAGTTGCATAATTGCTCCTTACTTTGATTCCTATTAGCCTTTTCATTATATCATGATTTATACGATTTTGATAATATAAAACGTCCTTTTAAAAGAAAATTTGGATGAAACTTGATTGTGTACTGCGTAGAGGGAAGAATTTAGATGAGAAGTGTCGAACGTGCGAATGCCTTAGGAAACGGCAACAATCCAAGTTCAAGCTGTGAACATTTTCAGGTAAAAATGATTACACGGACAAAAAGAAAAAACCAATTATACATATATTCTTTTATGAAGAGAATGGTGGACTGCATTTTCAGCTTACTGGCACTTATTCTATTGTCCCCGCTGATGCTTCTTGCTGCCATTGCAATTAAAATGGATACCCCAGGCCCTGTCTTTTTTATACAGGAGCGGGTAGGGAAAAACAAAAAACGCTTTCGAATGTACAAATTTCGAAGTATGTGTGAGGATGCAGAGCAAAGGCTGCAGGATTTCAAAGAAAAAAATGAGCGGGATGGGCCGGCGTTTAAACTATCGGATGACCCGAGAATTACCAGAGTCGGAAAGATCCTTAGAGAGACCTGTATTGATGAGCTTCCTCAGCTGCTAAATATTTTAAAAGGGGATATGAGCATTGTCGGGCCGCGCCCACCGCTGCCCGAAGAAGTAGAACAGTATTCCGCGTATCAGTGTAGGCGCCTTGAGGTAAAACCAGGATTGACTTGCTATTGGCAGATTCATAAGGGTGAAGTAAAAACATTTGATGAGTGGGTCAACCTGGATTTACGGTACATAGAAGAACGAAACTTGTGGGTGGACTTAAAGCTGATTTTTAAAACGGTTGCTTTTGTTTTGCATCGCAGAGGTGAGGAATAAGCTTGATTCTCTATTCAAATTATTGTGTTAAAGGAATGAAATTATGAAGAACGAAGCGAGCGAAGACATGGAAATTGACTTAAGCCGGGTGCTGTTTGCACTGAAACGCCATATCATCTGGCTTTTGATTGGACTTCTTGTCGGTGCAGTTAGCGTTTATGCTGTTTCCGCTTATCTGGTGCCGAAAAAGTATACGTCATCCGTTTCCCTGTATGTCAACAACACAAAAAATACGACTTCGCAACAATACAGTGTCCAGGAAGCGGATATTAACGCCTCACAAAAGTTGGTGGATACCTACATTGTTATTTTAAATGATGACCAAATTATGCAGGAAGTAGCTGACAAATTGAGCCAGCGTCTGTCCGTAAAAGAATTGAAGCAGCTGATCAAAATGGAAACAGTCAATAATACAGAGGTTCTGAAAATTTCCGCGGAAACAGGGAACGCAGACTTTTCTGCCGAAATCTGCAATACGGTTGCGAAAGTAGCACCGGATGTATTAAAACGAGTGGTGAAAGCAGGCTCGGTGGAGGTGATCGGAAAGGCTACACCGGCGGTCAACCCTTCTTCTCCAAATGTCATCCGCAACACAGCGATTGGCGCAGTGATAGGGCTGCTCATTATGATAATTGCAGCGATTGCCGCTGAACTGCTGGACCGGACCGTGAAAGGGGAAGCAGATGTGAAAGAACATTTGGACGTGCCTGTTTTAGGAGAAATCCCACACATTAAAAAGGAGGACGGAAAATGAAATGGAATGGGAAAAAGTCGGATTTGCAGTACCATGCGCTTCGATTGGGAGACCATACTGACTTCCGCACGACGGAAGCCTATAAGATGCTTCGCACAAACCTCCTTTTTACATTAGCTTCCTCCAAAAGCAATGTCGTGCTTTTTTCAAGTGTAGAGGCTTCAGTGGGGAAATCCGTTATCTGTGCGAATTTAGCCGTTTCTATGATACAAAACGGAGCAACCGCTTTAATCATTGATGCAGATATGCGAAAGCCTGTGCAGCACCGCATCTTTCAAATCCCAAATCGGCAAGGGCTCTCTACACTTTTAAGCGGTCAAGTACAGTTGAGTGACGTGCAGTATACCAGTAACAGTATGTCCTTTTCCGTCATCACGGCAGGGTCAATTCCACCCAATCCGGTAGAGCTGCTCGGTTCTCAAAGAATGGAGGACCTGCTAAATACTGTTTCCACTCAATTTGACTATGTATTTGTTGATTTGCCACCCATTAATATCCTTTCAGACTGCCTTGTGCTTGCTTGGAAAACAGCCGGTGTCGTATTAGTCGCGAGGCAAAACCAAACGACATATGATGCCCTGCAGCGGGCCGTAGAGAGTGTTAAACAAGCCAAAGGGAAAGTGCTGGGTGTAGTTGTCAATGATGTTGATGATAAGCACAAGCCATATGGCTATAAATATGGAAAACGTGATGGCAAATATGGTGCGTACGATCACTATAGTCAGCCGTAACGCAAAAATTAAGGTGGATTTTAAATCCTGTTAGGAGAAAGCTTGCAGTATGTGGACTGACTTCCATTTGCACGTCCTGCCAGGAATAGACGACGGCGCAGAAAGAGAAAATGTTTCTATTAAAATGCTTTCTATTTTGCAGCAGCAGCAGGTTGATGCTGTCTTTGCGACGCCTCATTTCTATTTGCATCGACAGGCGGTTCCTGATTTCGTCGAGAACCGCGCGAAAGCGTACCAAACGCTTTCCCAAAACGAACAGTATGCTGCGTTGCCGCAAGTGCGGTTAGCCGCTGAAGTTGCTTTGGAGCCCGGCCTTTCCCGCCAGAATTGTCAGCCTTTATGTTATGAAGGTTTGCCGGCAATCTTACTGGAATTGCCCCGCGCCGAATATCAGCCATGGATTATGGAAGAAATCGAAAATATCCACTACGGATTTTCTGTGGTACCGGTGTTGGCACATCTCGAAAGGTACCTCTGGTATCGCCCTGCTGTTTTACGGGAGCTACTTCAAATTCCGGAAGTCATTGTGCAAATAAATGCTGCCGCCTTTGCCACAAAAGACGGAATAAAATTGGTGAAGGAACTGTATGAAGCCGATAAGCCGGTTCTTATCGGCTCTGATTCACATCATTGTGAGAGCCGGCCGCCAGATTTTAATATTGTGAATACAGTTTTGCAAAAGAGGCATTATCAAGTCAACCATCGATTCAAGAGCCTGGCTTCGTGGCTTTTAGACAATCAGGAGTGGTTTCTATCGAAATGAAAAAAAAGAAGCAAACGAAAATGGAACTTCCATTTCTTTTTCTGGGGTTAGCCTGTGTTTGTCTGGTTATGATTTTTTGTTTTTCCAGTCAGACGTTCTCACAAAGCAATACATTAAGCGGATATTTGGCCAACTCTATTTGCAGGCTTTTAGAAAAAGGACATTTTCGTGTTCCTGATTCTCAGAATATCAACTTGATCATTCGAAAATGCGCACATTTTACAGAGTATTTTTTACTGGGGCTCTGCTTAAGTTGTTTTTCTTTTTTCCGGAGAGAGCATTTCCTGAAGAAGGGCATTCTGTGTGTGACACTTTTGTCCTTTTTGTTTGCCTGCAGCGATGAAATCCATCAAATTTTTGTTTCTGCAAGAACAGCTTCCTTTTGGGATGTCCTCCTTGATACAGGAGGCGCCTTTTTTGCTGCACTGCTGCTGAATCTTCTGCTGAAGAGAAGGAAACGTACAAAAAGCTGATTTAAGCCTGCGGCGAATGGTGAGTGTTTTTGATTTGCTGTGGATCACCACTATGGTATGGAAATATTCCGATTTTTATATTGAAAAATACACACGAAAACTGACCTTTTTATTAAAAAAATATTCAAAGAATTGGGGAGAGTCAAGAAATGCAAGCAATGCCTGTTTTCAAAGGAAAAACACTGATGATTACGGGCGGCACCGGCAGCTTTGGCCATGCCGTACTGAAAAAATTTCTGGTTACTGAAATTCATGAGATACGCATTTTTTCTCGCGATGAAAAAAAGCAAGATGAGATGCGCCATGAATTGCAGGCAAAATACCCCGAATATTTTCACAAAGTAAAATTTTACATTGGGGATGTACGAAATATACAGTCGCTGAATGACGCAATGCCCGGAGTGGATTATGTATTTCATGCTGCGGCATTAAAAGAGGTGCCTAGCTGCGAATTTTTCCCGATGGAGGCTGTGCGCACAAATAATATTGGTACAGATAATGTCATCCATGCGGCTGTTCATAATCATGTAAAAAATGTTGTCTGCTTATCGACTGATAAAGCAGCTTATCCTATTAACGCAATGGGTGTTTCAAAAGCAATGATGGAGCATATCGTATATGCGAATGCTCGCGTTGCAGCAGCGTACGGGACGGTACTGTGCTGCACACGCTATGGGAATGTCATGTGCAGCCGCGGCAGTGTTATTCCATTATTTGTAGATCAGATTCGCAATCATCACCCGATTACAATTACGGACCCCAATATGACGCGATTTATGATGAATTTGGATGAAGCGGTTGACTTAGTGATGTTTGCTTTCCAACATGCAAATCCGGGTGATTTGTTTATCCAAAAAGCTGACGCTTCCACCATTCATGACTTAGCAAAAGCTATTCAGGAATTGTTTGGAGATACGGGAACCCGTATCATTGGCACACGTCACGGAGAAAAACTTTTTGAAACATTGATGACCCGTGAAGAGCGTCTGCGCAGTGAAAATATGGGAAACTATTATCGCGTAGCGGCTGACAGCCGTGACCTCAATTATGATCAGTTTGTGGTAAAGGGAGAAGTGCAGACGATGGCAAATGAATCCTACACCAGCCACAATACCAGACGGCTTGATGTAGAGGAAACCAAACAAAAATTACTGACCACAGATTACATAAGGGAACAGTTAGCTGAGTGGAAAAATAAAAAATAGCCAGCAAGGAACGAATAAGACAGTTTAGAAAAAATGCCTTAAAGGAGAATCACATACATGAATCAATCATCACCAATCTTAATTACAGGTTCAGGGGGATTTGTGGGGAAAAATTTGGTTGCCACCTTAAAGGCAGCCGGTTATAAAGATTTGATGTGCTTTGAAAAAGAGGATACGCCTGAAACACTGAAAGCATTTTGCAAACGCGCAGATTTTGTGATTCACTTGGCGGGTATCAACCGCCCAAAGAACCCGTCTGAATTTTATGTTGGCAACGCTGGCCTTACGGAAACGCTTCTTTCAAATTTGGAAGAAGCCGGCAGCCACGCCCCTGTGCTGGTAACTTCCAGTACACAGGCAGCGCTTGATAATGATTACGGAAAGAGCAAGCTGGAAGCGGAAAATGCTGTTTTTGCTCATGGGGAAAAGCTGGGGTCTAAAGTCTACGTATTTCGCATGGAAGGGGTATTTGGAAAGTGGTGCCGGCCAAATTACAATAGTGTAGTGGCTACTTTTTGCTATAATGTCGCACATGGAATGCCAATCCAGGTGCGGGACCCTGACTATGAATTGCCGCTTGTCTATATTGATGATGTTGTTCGGTGCATTTTAGAGGCAATGGATGGAAAAGTCAGTGAAGATTCATCGCCGCGCCCTATTTGCCATATTCATCCGGTACATAAGACGACTCTTGGACATTTAGCTGAAACCATTCAAAAGTTTGCAGAAAGCCGCACAACACTTGCTGTCCCCAGCTTAGCCCAAGGCACCTTTGAAAAAAAGCTCTACAGCACCTATGTATCTTATCTTCCGGAAGAAGCTTTTTTTTACCCGCTTACCATGCATGCTGATCAGCGAGGCAGCTTTACGGAAATTTTGCGCACACCCGAGCGCGGTCAGTTCAGTGTAAATATCATACATCCGGGTATTGTAAAAGGAAATCACTGGCATCATTCTAAGACAGAAAAGTATCTGGTCGTATCTGGTACCTGCACCACGCGGCTGCGCAAACTGGGTACGGACAAAGTATATGAAATTGTTACTTCCAGTAAAGAAATGAAGATCATTGATATTCCTACTGGCTATACGCACAATATTGAAAATACCGGCAGCACAGATGCGGCTGTTTTTATGTGGGTCAATGAGCCGTTTGACCCACAAAACCCGGATACTTTTATGCTGAAAGTGTGAAAAAATATGAAAAAGATCAAACTTATGACGATCATCGGTACAAGGCCAGAGATTATCCGTTTGTCGGCTGTCATTAAAAAATGCGATCAGTATTTTGACCAGATACTGGTTCATACAGGCCAAAATTATGATTATTGCCTCAATCAGGTTTTTTTTGAAGATTTGGGCCTGCGTGCACCGGATTTTTATTTAGATGCAGTAGGGAAAAATTTGGGAGAAACGATCGGCAGCATTATTTCAAAAAGCTATACCTTAATGACAGAGCAAAAACCGGATGCGCTGTTGATCTTAGGAGATACCAACAGCTGCTTAGCCGCAATTTCAGCCAAGCGCCTTCATATTCCCATTTTTCACATGGAGGCAGGAAACCGCTGCTTTGATGAATGCTTGCCGGAAGAAACCAACCGGCGTATTGTGGACCATATTTCAGATGTGAATCTATGTTATTCTGAGCATGCCCGCCGGTATTTGAATGCAGAGGGTATTTGCAAAGAACGTACTTTTGTTACAGGCAGCCCTATGGCCGAAGTGCTGCATGCAAATTTTAAACAGATAGAAGCCAGCAATATTCTTGAGCGGTTGCAATTAGAGCCGCAGAAATATATGCTTCTTTCCGCACACCGAGAAGAGAATATTGATACAGAGAAGAATTTCGTAGATTTGTTTACAAGCATCAATGCCTTGGCGGAAAAATACGATCTTCCCATTTTGTATTCCTGCCACCCGCGCAGCAAAAAATATTTGGCCGCTCGGCATTTCAAGCTGGATCCGCGCGTGAAACTCCATGAACCTTTGGGTTTTCATGATTACAACCATTTGCAGATGAATGCGTATTGTGTCATTTCCGATTCCGGGACACTGCCGGAAGAATCCAGTTTCTTCACCAGTGTGGGTCATCCGTTCCCCGCCGTATGTATTCGCACCTCTACAGAGCGCCCTGAAGCATTGGATAAAGGCTGCTTTGTGTTAGCGGGTATTTCACAGGGCGGAGTCGAACAAGCTGTGGAAACGGCAATTGCCATGAACAAGAATGGGGATATCGGCACCCCTGTACCGTGTTATATGGAATCTGTTTCGACAAAAGTTGTAAAAATCATCCAGAGCTATACGGGCATCGTCAACAAAACAGTTTGGAAAAAATATTGAATAGAAAAGGATGAATCCGTTGGAAAGCAAACAAAAAGTCCTTCTCGTTCATAATTTTTATAAAATTGGTGGAGGCGAACACACGGTTTATGAAAATGAACGGCGTCTTCTTCAGGAACATGGACATGAAGTATATACATATACCCGCGACAATCATGAATTAGATACTTCACTGACAAAAAAATTGCTTTTGCCCTTTACAACAGTATTTTCTTTTAAAACATTCCGGGAAGCAAAGTCGCTAATTCAAGAAAAGCATATAGACTTAGTTCATTGTCATAACACATTCCCGCTCATAAGTCCTTCCATTTATTACGCCGCCCAAAGCTGCGGCATACCGATCCTTCAAACGATTCATAATTTCCGCTTTTTGTGCCCATGCGGAATCTTTTACCGCAATGGGCAGATATGCGAAGATTGTGTAAACAATGGCCTCCACTGTGCTATTCAGCACGGCTGTTACCGTCAATCAAAATTACAGACAGCAGTTGTTGTTAATATGCTTTGGCTGCACCGAAAGATGGGTACCTATCAAAAAATCCATTACATATTTTTAACGGAATTCAACCGCCAAAAGTTTCAAAAGCTTTTGGGCACCCATCTGAAAACGGAGTTTGTAAAACCAAATTTTGAGTATGTCAATATACAGCCTGCACCACAGAAATGTATCCATCACAGAAGGTATGTTTTCGTTGGCAGACTCGACGAAAGCAAAGGAATTGGCTTTTTGCTAAAGGTTTGGGCAAAGGCCAAAGGAAGAGAATTAGTGATTTTCGGGTCTGGTGCAATGGAACCACAGGTCAAAAATGCCGCTGCCAAGAATGCTAAAATTATTTTTAAAGGCTTTCAAAACAGGGAAACAATTTTGAAAGAATTGAGCACAGCGGAGGCCATGATATTTTCGAGTGAATGGTATGAAGGCTTTAGTATGACATTAATAGAAGCCTTTGCCGCGGGGACACCAGTTGTTTGCTCAAACATAGGGAATTCTGCAGATATTGTCCAAAACGCGAAAGCGGGCTGTTTATATAAGCTCTATGATGCAGAAGACTTTATACGGCAAATTGAGAACATTGAGAGAAAAAACACGGAATTTAGAACAAACGCACGTCGTGCCTATGAGCAGTTTTATACTCCAGATAAAAATTACGAAATATTAAAGCACATATATGATAAGGTGTGTGAATCAAATCATGAGAGAACCGCGGGTTAATATTATTGGCGTACCAATCTCTGCTGTGAATATGGAAAGCTGTATAAAGAATATTTTTGCTAATTGGGAAGCCGCGTGTGGAAATTATATTTGTGTTTCTAATGTACATACGACAGTCATGGCACACAATCATCCGGAGTACCTCAAAATACAGAAAGATTCATTTCTTTCTGTACCAGATGGCAAACCGCTTTCTGTCCTCGGCAAAAAACAATATCCGGAAATGGGCCGAGTCACAGGGCCTGATCTCATGCGGCGAATTTTTGAAGAGTCCAAAGTCAGACCGCTCCGTCATTACTTTTATGGAAACACGCGGGAACATTTGGACCAACTTCTGCAAAAGCTTGCGGTAGACTATCCGTGGGTGAAAATTGTGGGGAGTGAGCCCTCTGTTTTTCGGGATATGACTCCCCAGGAGGAGCAACAGCTTGTTGAGCGCATTAACTCAACCAATCCGGATTTCGTTTGGGTAGCACTAGGAGCACCGCGGCAGGAATTCTTTTGCTCACGAATGAAAGGAAAAATTCAGGGCCTTATGGTGGGAGTAGGCGGCGCGTTCAATGTGTTGGCGGGCATTGTTCCAGAGGCCCCAAAATGGATGCAGAACTGTAGCCTGGAATGGCTTTATCGCTTAATGCAGGAGCCAAGGCGGCTTTTCAAGCGGTACTTTGCAACCAACTTAGAATTTATCTTTTATCTAATTCATTAATGGAGTGTTCAACTCATGCTGCGAGTTTCAAAACAATTTCTGCTGTGGGTTCCTTTTGTCATTGCATATTCGGTTACTTTTCATCAGGTGTTCCTCTGGATTCCCTTTGCTTTGCTGTGTGCCCGCCTGTTGATGAATGCCACACATAAGATTACTGCCGATCATTTATTGGAATTGATATTATACAGCATCATTATTCCGAATAACTACGTTATTATAGCGGTTGTTGTTCTTGCAATGCTTTTTGCTGTTTTCAATCCGGTTAAGCGCCATGTGTTTCCGGCTCCGCTTGTGGTAGTAACCGTGGTTTATCTGATAGGGAATATGTTGGTTTGCAAAACGCCGTGGATGAATTCCCTCTTTGTATGTATATATCTTTGTGCAATACCGGCTGTTTGCTGTTTGCTCTCACATCTTGAATTTACACCCACTTTACAAATACATATTAAACAAACTGTGAAAGATATTATTTTGCTGCAATTAGTTTGGCTGATTTTCTATACAGCTTCCCATCTTTCAGCCATAAAATCATCGCCAGATATGGATTGGGTGGCAGGTACTTTTGGTGTCAAACAGGGAAATATATTCTTTCTGTTTTGTGCTTTTTCTTCTTTCATTTTTCTACAGTCTTTTTTAAAAACTTTCTGCAAAAAAGATATGGCTTATTATATTATCTGTGTTGGTTTGATCATGTGTACAGGCTCCATAGGCCTTTGTGCCATATACTTGTTTACTATTCTAGTTTTTGTGCTGATGCAGCCGACGGTTCGCCTAAAGTATAAAGCTGTGGGTTTGGTGACGATTGGAATTGCTGTTGTCATAGTGATGCAGGTGAATCCAACTTGGGTGGTAAATGATATTTTAAAAATGAATAATATAAATTCTGCCAGCCATCGAGTCGCGAAAACTGTAATCTATCAGCGTGTATTTTGCACTTTACCGTCTGAAGACCCTACCTTTGCAGTCTTTGGGACTGGAATCGGGCAGGGATGTTCCCGTGCGAGTATTACCTGTACAGGGTGGTATATTGATTCTTATTCTAAAAATTTTCCAATCTACATTTCCAGCTTCATTCAAAACAATATTTTTTCGGATTTAAAAGTCTTTCTTGCAGGACAGGGCGGAATGGCACAGGCTCCTTTTTCCTCTATTTTGTCGGTACAATCCGAACTGGGGTGGATTGGTACTGTCTTATTAGCCGTACATTTTGGATATCTTTTAAAAAGCAGCAGCAAATTTTCCAAAATCGTTATTTTGTTTTTTGCCTTCACATTATTTTGGGACAATTATTTGGAATATGCAAAAGTTATAGCCTCTTTCGCAATTGTACTGTTTTGGTGCAATTCTTCTACTTACAATACCCCCAAAAATGTTTTACAAAAGAATACGGATAATCAAGGAGAGGAGTAGCACAAGCATGAGCGCAAAGGTTTCCGTTGTCGTTCCAGTTTACAAAGTAGAAAAATACCTGAATGCCTGTGTGAGCAGTCTTGTAAATCAGACCTTAAAGGAAATGGAAATCATTTTGGTCGATGACGGATCTTCAGATAACTGCCCCCAAATGTGCGATAACTGGGCGCTGCGCGATAAACGGATAAAAGTTGTTCATCAGAAAAACAGAGGGATCTCTGCCGCAAGGAATGTGGGTGTCTCAGTGGCTTCAGGAACTTACCTTGCGTTTGTGGACAGCGATGATACCGTTATGCCGCAGATGTATGAGCGCCTTTTGAAAACGGCGGAGGAAAAGCAGGCCGACGTTGTATTTTGCGGATTACAAAGAGTCAATGTGGCTCATGTGCCGAAAATGAAGGAAACAGCTATTTCGCCAGAGCTACTCACCACGGAGTCAGCACTGGTCTTAGGCCTGACCGGAAAAATGCCGCTATACGGTTGTAACTTTTTGGTGAAATTAAGTGACTGGAACCACCTGCCTTTGAAATTTGATGAAACTCTTTGTTTCCAGGAAGATGCCGAGCTGGTTTTTCGCATGATTGCAAATGCAGAGAAAATAGCGTATTTGCCAGAGCCGCTCTATTGTTACTGGAGACATGGCGGTGCCATGACAGTTGCTCCAAAACTGCAGTATGTTGCGGCAATCCCTGTACTTCTAAAAAAAATCAAGTTGACACTGAAAGGGTCAAAGGATTCTGTTTGCCGGGCGCTTTCTGTGTATGAAGTATCAGAATATACATTTGCCTATCATCTTTATCTTTGCAGCAAAGAACCAAACAAGCCCAAACAACTTAGAGCGGAAGTGCTGACGGACTTGCGTGAGGGGGTGCGCCGGTGCCCTTTTCATGACTGGCGAAAAAACAGCAATGCGCTGGAGACGCTTTTATCTGTGCTCCATTTGCTGCCACTTGCTGTTTGGGTTCGTTATGGGAGGAAAGACTAATATGAATACTCTGATTTCAATTATTGTGCCTGTTTACAAAACGGAACCGTATTTACAAAAATGTTTGCAGAGTATTGTCAATCAAACTTATCGCAATCTTGAGATTATTCTGGTGGATGATGGTTCGCCGGATCGTTGTCCACAGATATGCGATGAGTGGGCAAAAAAAGACAGCCGCATTTCGGTCATTCATCAGGAAAACAGTGGCCTTGGCAAAGCGCGGAACAGTGGAATAGAAAAAGCAAAGGGTAGCTATCTCGCGTTTGTGGATTCTGATGATGAGATAGAGCCAGATATGTATGAAAAATTATTAGCTGCAGCCGAAAGCTGTAAAGCCGATATTTGTTACTGTGGGTGCAAAGATGTTTCATCTAAGGGAGTGGTTGCCGGAACGCCGCCTTTGAAATTTTCTTATAAAGGCGATGAGATCCGTACGGAATTCATTCCACAGGTTTTAGGGACGCTCCCTTCCGACCGGCATACTGTCTTTTGCGGGGTCTCGTCAACGTCGGCATTGTACCATGCTGCGCTGCTTCAAAAAGCTGGAATTCGGTTCCTTTCGGAACGAAGCGACAATATTTCAGAGGATTTAGATTTTAATCTCAAGACTTGCTGCCATGCTGAAATCATTCAGATTATTCCTGATACGCCGTATTTATACATAAAGCGCGAGATCAATTCTCTTACAAGTTCTTATCGCAGCGACAGGTTTGAGATGGTAAAAAAACTTTACCGGTAGCTAATGTCCTTTGCGGAAAGCCAGAGGATTGCGCCCGTTTGCCAGCAGAGGATTGAAACCACTTTTCTAAATGGGATGATTGGTGTTATCAAAACGCTTGTAGCAGCCAAGAAAGCGAAGATTTTTACAGGCGATCTTCATGAAGAAATGAACCAAATATGCCGTGACCCGATGGTTTCCAGTGTCCTGAAAGACTATCCGATTTTTCAGCTGCCATGGAAACAAAAAGTACTTTGGTATACCGTAAAATGGCACTGGAGCAGCATTGCCATCCTTATAACGAAAATACGCATGAAAAGCAACTGAGAACAGGCAACAAAGCTACATTGGGGGGACAGAAGAAATTGCGGAAAAAGGGTGGCGGCAACAGATTATTACAGGGTGGCATTTCGGTCTTTATTGCGCTTCTTTTTGTGAAATGTTTTGGCCTGCTTTTGCAGATCGGAATCGCTTGTGTTTTTGGTGCATCTGCAGCAAGTGACGCGTTTTTGACGGCATTTTCTATACCCAATATTTTACTCGCCGGAATCATCGCGGCCGCCGGGAACGTTTACATCCCACTTTATCAAAAACAACTTAACATTGACAAAAAGCATCTAAAGCAGTTTAATGGAAATATTACAGCACTGCTCACCTTGATAGGCATTGCCATGGCTGTTCTTCTTGCACTTTTCCCACAGGTTGGCATTTCTTTGTTTGCAAGCGGTTTGGAAAAGAAATCCTTTCAAACCGCTTGTATTCTGCTGCGCATTATGGCTGTTGTATCGATACCGATTACCATACAAAGCATTTTCAATGGCTATTTACAGATAAAAGGGAAATTTTTTCTTTCCAGCGTGGCACCCGCATTGGTCAATCTTCCAATCCTTGCAGCGCTGTTTTTTGCCTCTAAACATCAAGAGGTTACATCGCTGGCATATGGTACCGTTATCGGTTATCTGCTCAGTGCCGCCGTGCTATGGATAGGGTGTTTACGCAGTGACTTTCCATTTCGACCGTACTTTAATCTCAAGTGTGGGTACATGCGCTCTTTCTTTTCGCTGTTCTTTCCGATCTATCTTAGCATAATGGTTTCTCAACTCAATACCATGATTGACCGGAATTTTGCTTCCACTTTGGTGGCAGGGACAGTGTCGGCGCTTATTTACGCCGATAAAATAAATGAAGCAATCGGGCGGATCTGTATTTCCCCCGTAACGACAGTCATTTATCCAGAACTTTCAAAATGCGCAGCGAACCACGATAAGGAGAAGTTAAAAAAGTATCTTTCGGAAAGCATGACAATGGTATTTTTGATTATGCTCCCTGTATCAGCGGCGCTTTTCTGCTTCTCTGGTCCATTGGTAAACATCCTGTTTCGGCGCGGTCAATTCAATGAGCAGGCTGTACAAATAACCAGTGAGTACTTAAAATTCCTTGCCATTGGTTTTAGCTTTCCACATGTTAGTAATCTTTTGGAATTGGTTTGTTACTCGCTCAACGATGGGAAAATACCGATGGTCAATTCTTTGCTGGCCCTAGGTATAAATATCATATTGAATTTTTTGCTGATTGGCCCGCTAAAGCATATTGGTCTTGCGGTGGCAACCAGTGTGTCCGGAATTGTTACGACAGTATTGCTCATTTTTTCGCTGCATCGAAAAATTGGCACCTTCGTTTTACCTGACTTCCGAAAGGACTTATTGAAAATGATAGCGGCAACAGGCTTGATGTGTGCGGTCTGTCTGCCAGTTTATCGGCTGCTGCAGCCGCAGATTAGCGGCAACCTGTCTTTTTTGATTTGCGCTGTAATAGGAATCCTAGTTTATAGTGTCTGTATGCAAAATATGAAGGTGAGCATTTGGAAGAGATACATAACCAGCTGCCTGCATAAGATAAAGAAAGATGTTAAGCAGTGATAATTGATTTTTATCACATGAAATGGCGGCAGTGCATCACGCGTGTGCAGGCTGGCAAATTTTGCAAATTGCTGTACAGCAGAGCGCGTCTGCTCTTGTGAGGCCAGAGAGTTTATAGCTGGCTTTACTTTTTGTAGGTGCTTTTTTCTCACTTTGATCTGAGGCAATCCTAGCGGTAGGGTTGCCTCTCTTTTTGCATATAGGAAACCTCTTGCTGGGTTGTTTCTCACTTGCTTTTCTTTCTACTCAAAGGAAAAGCGGCAAAAACGGCGATGCTTGCAAATGCTGTTGTACGGATTAAAAAGCCAAGCATTCCTGTGCTGGGTGGGAAGATCGGGTATCAATGGAGCTGCAAACCGTATATAAACAGTAATATAGCTATGGACAAAGGCTCAAAAAATGAGGGAATAACAAGTAAAATAAAAGGCAGCGTCCATCCTCTTCGTAGAGTTAGACAGCAGCCTTTATTATGTCGATATTGTCTTAAAAGTTTTGGTTAGCATGGCCTAGCAGATCCATTAGACGAAAAGATACTCTGCAACAATTTTACAGAGTATCGGGACAAGCAATATCCGTCCATTCCAAAACAGCTCTTCTGTGGCTATATAAAATTCACAAGCTCTGTTTTACGCCGATCTCAGCCTTTACACAAAATTCAGGATACGCCCTTACGCTGCTAGATATCCAACTGGGATTTTTCAGAATCATTTTTAAATCTGATTTGAACAGCTTGTTTTCGCACCTTGTTCGCATACATTGTATGGTAGTCTGCCTTTCCCCAGCAGATAAAGTTTGCTGTACGGCTTTGTTTTAAAGGTTAAACGCCTGCTGTTCGATCTTTGTCAAAAAAGAAAACAAAGCATACGCATATGTGTGTATACAGGGGAACTCAATCGCTTAGCTGCATTTTACAGAATCGCTTTCGATCACTCTATTTGCAGAAGGAGCATTGCTCCTCTCCTGATTTTGTTTGACAATTTTTGCGAAATATTGGTGTACACGCAAATCTTTGGTCAGCTCTGGGTGAAACGCGGTGACAAGCTGATTCCCCTGCCGGGCAGCCACAATTTTGCTGCCCACTTGTGCTAATGCTTCTGTATTGTCAGAAATAGACGCAATATACGGTGCGCGAATAAACGTCATGGGAAGCGTTCCAATTCCTTTGAATGCAGCTGCAGTTTCAAAGCTGCCCAGCTGTCTGCCATAAGCGTTTCGTACTGCTTTTATGTCCATTGTAGAAAGATAGAGCCGCCTGTCGTTATCTATGTTTTTTGCGAGGAGCAGAAGCCCCGCGCAAGTGCCAAATACCGGCAGCCCATTTTGTATCTTTTTTTGTAGGGGCTCAAATAGCCCGAGCTCCCGCAGAAGCTTTCCTTGTACGGTGCTTTCACCGCCGGGAATAATCAATCCGTCAAAAGGAGCCTGCATATCTTTCACCTGCCTGATTTCAAAGGACGCAATCCCTAAAGCGGAAAGCATTTTTTCATGTTCGATAAATGCTCCCTGCAGAGCAAGAACGCCGATACGCATTTTATTTTCCTCTTTCTGCCATGAGCAGGTCTATTTCCTGTTCATTGATTCCCACCATTGCTTCCCCTAGGTCTTCTGAAAGCAGCGCAATTTGTTCTGCATCGGTAAAGTTGGTGACTGCCTTGACGATAGCAGCAGCACGCTTTTCTGGATTGCCGGATTTAAAAATGCCGGAACCGACAAATACGCCTTCTGCGCCCAGCTGCATCATCAGGGCTGCATCGGCAGGCGTAGCAATTCCCCCGGCGGCAAAATTGACGACAGGCAGTCTCTTGTTTTTATGGACGGAGGCCACTAAATCGTAGGGAACCTGCAGCTGCTTTGCGGCATCGTACAGTTCATCGCTGGCCATAGCGCTAATGCGACGGATTTCCCCCTGCATCATGCGCATATGGCGAACAGCCTGTACAACATCGCCGGTGCCCGGCTCTCCTTTGGTGCGAATCATAGCCGCGCCCTCATTGATGCGGCGGAGCGCTTCTCCCAAGTCCTTTGCACCGCAGACAAAAGGAACGTTAAACGCGGTTTTATCAATGTGATATTTGTCATCGGCAGGAGAAAGGACCTCACTTTCATCAATATAATCAATCTCGATAGCCTGCAAAATCTGTGCTTCTACAAAATGCCCGATACGGCATTTTGCCATGACGGGAATTGACACTGCATTTTGAATCCCTTTAATCATTTTGGGGTCGCTCATGCGAGAGACGCCGCCTGCTGCACGAATATCGGCGGGAATCCGCTCAAGAGCCATTACCGCACAGGCCCCGGCCGCTTCGGCAATTTTTGCCTGCTCTGGAGTAGTGACATCCATAATGACGCCGCCTTTTAACATTTGCGCAAGGTTTTTATTTAATTCAAATCTTTTGTTTTCCATCAAATCCGTCTCCTTGTATAATAATGGTTACAAATATTATACGAGAACTCAATTATATGTAAATATTCAAAACGGATTCTTTTTATGTATCCAGATTACGGAACTGCTTCCTTTTTTTACGCCTCACTCGGTTTATGTGCCGCTCAAAATCGCCGCTGCTTATCAGTTCTGCCAATACGTACTGGTCAAATACAGGAACGGTACAGGAATAAAAACCGAGCCTTTCTTCATAGCGCGGTACCATAGAGGGCGGCAGCACCATATATCCAACGCGCACAGAGGGGGATATGGTTTGCGAAAAAGTGTTGATGTACAGGACACGGCCGCTATTGTCCAGAGAAAACACGGTATCTTCATTCGTTTTAGATATTGTCAGTTCCGAGTCGTAATTATCTTCTACGAGAAAGCCGTGCCGCTCTGCAGCCCAGCGCAGGTATTCCTGACGCTTTGGTGCGCTTGCAGTGATGTGACTTGGATAGCTGTTAAAGGGCGTAATATGCAGAACAGCAGCATTCGTTGCCTTTAGCAGGGAAGTCTTTATGCCGTTTGCACCTAAATCAAGGAGTTCACACCGAACGCCGTGGGCTTTGTACACCTGCTGTATTTTTTGATAAGATGGTTTTTCCAATGCGTAAATTTTGTCTTTGCCCAAAAGCTGTACAACAAGACTGTACAGATACTCGGCACCTGCACCGATAATTACTTGCCGCGGGTCAGCGGTGATACCCACGGACCGTTTCAAGTACGTACAGATTACTTCCCTAAGTCGCAGGCACCCTTTGTTATGAGATCTTTCAAAGATAGACGGCCCGTAGTCAGACAAAACCTTTCTCATCGTTTTTGCCACAACAGAAAAGGGAAATCCCGTGGCTGAAGCCGCGAGGTTGTGTATTGGGGGAGCGGCGCACAAAGCAGCATCTTTTCCGGGTGACATAAAGTCGCTTTTCTGATAAATGATAAAGTATCCGCTGCGCTGCCGGGACTCTATGTAGCCCTCATCACCCAAAAGAGAGTAGGCGTGCTGTACAGTAACGACGCTTAGCCCCATTTCTTCTGCCAGAATCCTTTTCGAGGGTAATTTGCTGCCCAAAGGATATGCGCCTGATACAATATCATTGCGCAGCTGGCTGTATAATTGCAAATAAGCCGGCTTATCGCTTTGCTTAAAAATAGTGTATTTCATGATTGCAGGTTGCTCCTTTACAAGGTTTCTTTACGGCTTTTTTCAAAGCCATTGGCGGTATGCCGGTGTGGACAGAAGATAGAGAAAGCAGTGCATATTATACACCAAATTCAATTATTTGGGAAATATTAGGTTTGACAATTTCGATGGAAAACATTGTTATATAGAAGGGGAAGGGGTTTCTTTACTTCTGTGATAAAATGTGTCAAAAAGGCGCAAAGGATTTCTTCCTTTGCGCCTTTTTGTAACAAAATACTTTAATGGAGGGGCTTTTTTAAAATGTTGTACTCTTTATTGAACTTTTGTGTTGGCAAGTGCATACTTTTCAATGGCAAGGGCAGCGCCATCTTTTGTGTTTGTGTCTGTAGTGTTGTCAGCAGCTTTGCGTACCGATTCTGGAGCATTGCCCATGGCAATGCCAATGCCGCATTCTGTAAGCATTTCTATATCATTTTCACTGTCACCGATAGCCATGATGTTCTCTTTTTTTAAGGTGGTTCCATTCTTTTTCAGCCAATCACAAAAGCCGTGCAGTCCCTGCGCTTTGGTTGAGACTGCATTCATTATTTCAAAGCCATGCTGGGTTTGCAAAATGGAAAAGCGGGAATCTTTGTAGAACTTTTGCTGCAAAGTTTTGCAATAAGCATCGGGAAAAGTCGGCAGATTGATTTTTTCAATCCGTTCTGGCAGAAGCTCGGGATCCCGGAGAGATCCATTTACAGGAACACCAATTTTTTTGAGAACTTCTAGGTGGAAAGGGTTTTGTGGATATTCGTTTTTCTTATTAATCAAGCGGTTTTCTATGTAGATATTGCCTTCAGACCAAACTTCTATCCATGAAGATTCTGGAAGCAATCGAAGAAGCTGCAGAGCTTTTTCCTTAGGAATATAGTTAGAATAGATAACTTTTTTGTCTTTTAGCTGATAAGCAAGAGAACCATTCGAAGTAATAGCATATTGAATACCAGGAACAGAAAGAACAGCTTGCGGCAGTACGGTTAAAATACGGCCGCTTGTTGGAACAACCAGAATATTTTGTTTGGCTGCCTTTATGAGTACATTTTTTGTTCGCTCAGAAATACTTTTATGGTCATTTAAAAGGGTCGTTCCATCCAAGTCCAGAGCAATTAATTTAATCTTCACAGGGACCCCCCATGCTGCTATTTTATCTGATTGATGATTTCCTTTGTTTTTACCAAGTACTCTTTTGTTAAGCTGATATTTTCTTTTGCAAGGCCCAGATACAAGAGGTCTGTTATGGCAAGAGACGCATTTCTTGAAGCGATAGCGCCCAGACGCAGCTCACGCTCAGTGGTTGGAATATAAAGATTGATATCAGCGAGCTTACATAACGGCGTCTTGCTGAACTGTGTAATCGCGATTGTAGCGGCACCATGCTCTTTTGCGTATTTTACTGCGGTATTTACATCATGTGTTCTTCCGCCGTAACTGATAGCCAGAGCGGCATCCTTCGAGGTGATATGTGCTTCAGCGGCCAGCTGATTGTGAAAGTCGCTGTGATAAACCGCCCTGCGGTTAATGCGGGACAGCTTTTCCATAAAGTCCATACAGACAATACCGGAACCGCTAATGCCAAACAGATACACAGTATCGCAGTTCAGCAAAATATTTACGGCCTTTTCCAGGCTTTCAAAATTAATCAGTCGGTATGTCTGCTCTAAAAGCATGCTGCTTAAGTTCTTTGACTTTTGCACAACGACGTCCATAGAGTCGTTTTCTTTTATGACATCATCAAAATCCAAAACTTCTTTGCTGCTGTCTCTGGCGAGGTCTACTTTTAATGCCGTAAATCCCTTATATCCAATTTTATGGGAAAATCGAATCACTGCAGATGCAGAAACGCCGATGCGTTCGCCAAGAGTCTGCACAGAATTTTGAATCACTTCATTTTTGTTTTGAAGAATGTAATCTGCAATTTTCTTTTCTGTACTGGTATAGCTGCCCATACCGGTGCGGATTTTGTAAACACAACTCATTTATGCATCACCCCGATTTCAAGTAAATAAAACAGGAAATTATTCCGCAGTTAAAGAATGAATTGCTTTGGAAATATTTCCGCCGGCCTTTCTCAGTATTATATCACAATCTTCTTTAGAGCGGTGTGTAATTGTCATACAGATTGCGAGTTTTACATTAGAACCGCTTTTTTCGAGGTACTTGTCGGCTTCTTGATAGCAGCAGCCACTGCTTTCCATAATGATTTGTTTTGCGCGCTCAATGAGCTTTTCGTTGGTAGGTTGTACATCTACCATAAGATTATGATAAACCTTGCCATACTGAATCATTAAGGAAGTTGAAATCATATTTAAAATCATTTTTTGTGCAGTACCGGCTTTCATGCGAGTGGAACCTGTGATAACTTCTGGGCCAACGATCGCTTCGATTTTCACATCTGCATGGCTGGAAATGCGGGCATTTGTGACACAGCTGATGGCACCGGTGAGTGCGCCGATAGAATGGGCATAATCAAGACCACCAATGACATAAGGTGTTCTGCCGCTGGCAGCAAGACCGATAACGGTATCTTTATCGGTTAAGCCGGCATTCATCAGGTCTTTTGCTGCGAGGTCCATATCATCTTCTGCGCCCTCTTTTGCGGTTAAAAGAGCGCCATACCCCCCGGCAATCAATCCTTTTATCAGGTTTGGATCAACGCCATAGGTTGGCGGGCATTCACTGGCATCTAGGACACCAAGACGACCAGATGTGCCGGCACCAATGTAAATGACATGGCCGCCTTCGGCCATGTTGGGTGCAATACGGTCGATGAGTTCACTTATTTTGGGGAGGACTGTTTCAACTGCTCCTGCAACCTGCTGATCTTCATGGTTGATAACATGCAGAATCTGAATGGTATCCATGGTATCAATATCTCTGCTGTTTGGGTTTGACTGCTCTGTTTCCAGCGCATTTAAGTTAATTGGCATAGTTAAGGTCTCCTTTACCGTTGTCTGTTGTCTGCATTCTAAAAGCAGCATCGGAATTTGTAAAAAATCAAGATACGCTGCGTTTGTATTTCTTCTACTTCATTATAACAAAATAAAATATTATTTCAATATAATTATATAAAATAGTAAATAATATTTTTAAAATAGTGGGGAAAAAGAAAAGCATGAAGTAGAAACAGAGAAAATACGGAAATCTCAAACGAAAAATAAAGAAAAATATCTTTTGAAATAAGCAACTAATTTTTTAATGATTACGACATTATTTTATTTAATACAGAACTCAAAATGCATGAAAAAGATTAGATGCGTGGAAATGATTTCTAAAAAATAGGGCAAAAGCTTTATTTTCCACTGAATTATGATTTTACATAGCAGTATAGAGAAAAAACATGTTTTTGAGAAATTCGATATAATCGCTTCAATATTATTGAGGGCATATAAAATAAAGTTTTATAAATTTATCAAAAATTTGTGAAATAATATTGACAAAAGAAATTAACTAGTTATAATTATGGATATGAGCGAAAGGAAAAATTGACTAATTCGACAGAGAAAGAAGGAAGAAATTATGAATTATGAACAAACAGCTCAAAAGGTACTAACTGCAATTGGGGGGAAAGCAAATGTTGTGGCAAATATGACCTGCATGACACGGCTTCGGGTGAGTCTGCGTGATGCAAGCAAAGTCAATATGGACACCCTGAAAAAAATTGATGGGGTGCTTGGCGTTGTTCAGTCGGAGAATCTGCAGATCGTTTTTGGCCCGGGCGTAGTCAGAAAAGTCGGCGATGAATTTGCAAAGCTCACAGGACTAGCCTTGGGCGCAGACAACGCCGACAATACAACCGATGTTAAAGCAGTTGCAAAGGAAAACAAGGCAGCTAACAAGAAAAAACACGACGGACCGGTACAAAGATTTTTAAAGCACATTGCAAATGTCTTTATTCCTATCTTGCCCGGTATTATTGCTGCTGGTTTGATCAATGGTATTATTAATGTTATCAATGTCTCTACAAAGAATGCTTTTGCCGGAGTATGGTGGTATCAGACAATCCATGTAATAGGCTGGGCACTGTTCCTTTATCTGCCTATTTTTGTGGGCATGAATGCGGCAAAAGAGTTTCGTGGTTCCCCCATTCTTGGTGCACTGGCTGGTTCGTATTTCGTGGTTCACCCGCTGATGCCTTTGATTGCGAAAGCGGCCAGCGGCCAGCAGATCCTTCTTCCGCTGACGGGCAAGGTCTTTAACCCCGCCAACGGCGGCTTGATTTCCGCTCTGATTGCAGGAATCCTTTTTGCCTATTTGGAAAGAGGAATCCGGAAAATTATGCCGAATATCCTTGATACATTTTTCACACCGCTGTTAACAGTTGTTTTTGGCGGCCTGATTACAGTTATTGTACTGCAGCCTATCGGCACATGGCTTACAAACGGCATTTATTTTGTACTGGACTTTTTCTATAAAGACCTTGGTGCAGTTGGCGGATATCTGCTGTCTGCTGGTTTTCTGCCTATGGTTTCTGTTGGTCTTCATCAGGCACTTACACCTATCCATGCAATGCTGAATGATCCTGCCGGTCCTACAAAGGGCATTAACTACCTGCTGCCGATTTTGATGATGGCAGGCGGCGGCCAGGTCGGTGCAGGCATTGCTATTGCAATGAAGACAAAGAATAAGAAGCTGAAGAAGATGACGATGGATTCTCTTCCTGTAGGTGTCCTCGGTGTTGGTGAGCCCCTGATGTATGCAGTTACACTTCCTCTTGGCAGACCGTTTGTTACTGCTTGCCTTGGTGCAGGTGTCGGCGGCGTTTTGGCTTCTTTGTTCCACATTGGTACAGTTTCTCAGGGCGTTTCCGGCCTGTTTGGGCTTTTGATTGTTGTACCGGGACAGCAGCTGCAATATGTTATTTCAATCGCTGCAGCATATCTCTGCGGTTTCCTTCTGACATATTTCTTTGGTGTCGATGAAACGCGCATCAACGAAATTTATGGAGATAATGAAGACTAAAGTTTGCGGCAGTGCCAAAGACCAGAAAAATATCTGAAGCGCTTCAGCAAAAAAGTAGATGTGCAGAGCAGATAAAGGAGACTTGTATGAACGACTTTGGGATTTCTCTTTATTTAAGTACAGGAATTGAAAAAAACACGGAAATACTTCAAAAAGCACATGCCTCCGGCATTTGTCACGCATTTACATCTTTTCATATTCCAGAAGAGGACGCGCAGGACGCAGCCCGGCAGATTGCCCTTTTGCTGGCGGCTTGTAAGACATATCAAGTTTCACTGATGGCTGATGTTGGCCCTGAAACGCTGCAGAAACTGGGCATAAAAAGTTTTGCAGAGCTAAAAAAAACAGCCATTACATATTTGCGAATTGATTATGGATTTTCGCCAGCTGAAATTTACAGCTTGTCTCAAGATTTTCATTTGGTGTTTAATGCCAGTACCCTTTGTGAAACTGAAATAGCGGAGCTAGAGCGGCTTGGTACAGATTTTTCGCGCCTTTTTGCCTGCCATAACTTTTACCCGAAGCCGTTGACAGGTCTGTCCTTAGAGCGAATCCACAGCGTAAACGAGCGTCTGCATGCCTTTGGTATGCGGACAATGGCCTTTGTTTCGGGAGATCGGGAATTGCGTGGTCCCCTGCAAGAGGGGCTGCCTACAGCAGAGACACATAGAAACGGAAATGTCCTATACAATATGCTCCAGCTGATTAAAGACTGTGAGACAGATATCTGCTTTATTGGGGACATCGATGTCAGTGATTCTGTCTATCGGCAGATAAAGGAATTGAAAAATGGCTATGTTCGGTTAGATGTATCGCTTCTGCCTGCGTATAGATTCCTTGGCGATACAGTTCACCATGATCGTCCGGACTCCAGTGAGTATGTTATTCGTTCGCAAGAATCCAGACAGTACAAAGTGAAAGGAATGCGTTTTCCCAAAGAGCCGCTGCGGCCGCGAAAGGCCGGCAGCATTTCTGTGAGCAATGAAGCGTACCAGAGGTATGCTGGCGAAGTGGAGATAGCGCGAAAAGATTTGCCAGAAGAAGAGCGCGTCAATATCGTTGGACAGGTTGCAGAAGAATCCATGCAGTATCTGCCATATATAACAGACGGAATGGGCTTTCAATTAGAGGTAAAAACAGAGTGAATAAAAGAAGAAGGGAAGAATGAAAGTTGGCATTGTTTAGCAAAAAAGAGGAGAACATTTTTTTTGCTCCACAAAGTGGACAAATCGTTCCTTTGGAAGAAATACCGGATGAAGTGTTTTCTGGTAAAGTGCTAGGCGATGGGGCGGCGGTTATTCCAACACAGAATCGAGTCGTTGCTCCGGTATCCGGAGAAATTGTGCAGATAGCTGATACACTGCATGCAGTTTGTATGGAATCCGATGATGGTTTGGAAATTTTAATTCATATGGGCTTGGAAACTGTGAATTTGAAAGGGAAAGGGTTTACGTGCCATACGAAAGTCGGAAAGCATGTAAAGGCCGGTGAGCTTCTGATGGAAATGGACGTAAATTTCATGCGCAAAAACGGCTACAATCCGGTGACCCCCTGCTTGATTACGAATATGGATGCAATCAATGCACTGACGTGTGAAAAGGGACAATCGGAAGCCGGAAAGACAGAGCTTTTATCTTATCGGCTAAAATAATGGAAAGCACATCCGTTGGATATCAGAAAGAAGGATAAGGTTTGAAAATATTGGAGGCACCAGATTACGCTGGAATGAGCCGAAAAGCGGCGAATATTATTTCTGCGCAGGTTATTCTGTTCCCGAGAAGCGTGCTTGGTCTTGCAACGGGTTCTACACCGCTGGGCATTTACAAGCAGTTGATCGAATGGTATGACAAAGGCGATATCGACTTTTCAAATACGACAAGCGTGAATTTGGATGAGTACTGCGGCATTTCCCCGGACAATCCGAAAAGCTACCATTATTATATGAAACATAATTTTTTTGCTCATATCAATATAAAGCCGGAAAGGACACATATCCCAAACGGGCAGGCGAAAGACATTGAAACCGAGTGCCAAAACTATGACCATTTAATCAATGACCTAGGCGGCATTGACCTGCAGCTTTTGGGCATTGGGAATACAGGCCACATCGGTTTTAATGAGCCGGACGACAGCTTTGATAAAATGACACACCGCGTTGCGCTAAAAGAAAAAACCATCTCTGCCAATTCACGCTTTTTTGACAGCATTGAGGAAGTGCCAAAGTCGGCAGTCACAATGGGTATTAAGGCAATCATGCAGGCAAAAAAGATTCTATTGGTGGCAAGCGGCGAAAATAAGGCTGACGTGCTGGAAAAGGCACTGTTTGGTCCGGTTACGCCAGAGGTGCCGGCTTCCATTCTGCAGCTTCATCCTGATGTAACAGTTGTGGCAGACAGCGCGTCCATGCATCTTGTTCACTTAAAGCATCCGCTGGGAGAATAGCCCATGATTCTTAAAAATGCGAAAATTTTTGACAGCCGGTTTCATCTTATCCAGAAAGATATTTCTGTAGAAGAAGGAAAAATTAAAGAAATCGGTGACGATTTGCAGGACGGTCAGATTTGCAGCCTGACGGGCTGTATGATTGCGCCTGGATTTGTGGATATTCATATTCATGGCTGTGTCGGGGCAGATACAGGTGACAAAAAACGCAGTTCTCTGGTGGCAATGGCAAAACATTTGCAGGGGCTGGGAGTGACTTCTTTTTGTCCGACAACGATGACGACATCTACACAGGACATTTCTGAAGAAATCGAGAATGTGCGCGATTGTATGGATCACCCTACAGAAGGGGCGGCTATCTGCGGCGTGAATATGGAAGGCCCCTATATTTCACCGGAACGCTGTGGCGCCCAAAAGGATATTTTTATCCGCAAACCAGACTGGAAAGAGTTTGAAAAACTGTACCGGGAAACAGGAAAAATCATCAAGCTGGTCGATATTGCACCCGAAAGAGAGGGCGGCAAAGAGTTTATTCAAAAGGTTAGCCCCTACTGCTGTGTTTCCCTTGCGCATACAAATGCGGATTACGAGATGGCTTCTTGGGCCTTTCAGCATGGCATTTCTCATGTAACGCATTTGTTTAATGCAATGCAGGGAATGCAACATAGAGCTCCCGGTGCTGTAGGTGCTGTATTCGATGCCCCAAATGTAAAAGCAGAGATTATTTGCGATGGATTTCATATTCATCCTGCTGTGCTGCGTATCGCCTTTCGCATACTTGGCGAAGACCGTACCATTATCATCAGTGATTCTATGCGTGCAGCTGGTATGCCAGACGGCGAATCGGAACTTGGCGGCCAAAAGGTTTTTGTAAAGAACAGCCGGGCCTATTTGAAAGATGGAACCATTGCAGGGTCCACTACAAATATGCTGGAAGAGATACAAAATTTAATTCAATTTGGTGTTCCTGTCCGGCAGGTTATCAAGTCGGCTACTATCAATCCGGCAAAAGAAATTGGTTTAGATAAAACAATCGGCAGTATTGAAGAAGGCAAGCGGGCTGATTTTGCTGTTTTGTCAAATCATTTAGACCTTGTTGCTGTTATGCAGGCGGGCAGGATGATCTTTAACAAAGCGTGATAAGGCGGGAATTTTCCTGTCCTTTATAAAAGGAGAGAGCTACCTGCTAAAGCGGGGATAAAGGAAACCAAGACAATCAGAGCAAAAACAAAATGAAACGGGGGAAAATCGAGAATTATGAAGATAGTATTCAAAAAAGTTCTAAGTATGGTACTGTCAGTAGGAATTGCTGCGTCAACAGTGCCAATGGGCTTTTGTCTGAGTGCGCAGGCCGCAGATACAAAAACAGCCTATACGCTGCAGGAAAGCACTGCGCCGACAGGGCTGCAGGCAAATTTGACTTTTCCGGACTGGGCTGGCTATGTAGACGATACATTGATTATGAATAACAAGTATAGCTTTAAAGGGTATCGCGGCCAGGGCACCATGTACATTACGTGCAAAAACATAAAGAGTGCACGTTTCTTTATCAATGGACATGAAATGGATATTTCAACGGCTCTTAACAATAACGGGAAAACATACAAACTGGATATTTCTAATTATACAACAAATGGTACGAACAGCCTGCAGATAAATGATTTTAATCCCAGCACTGGCACCATTAATGTAAAAATTCCTTATCCAACCGTTATTTCTGGAAAAGCCGCCGATGTAAATGTCAGCCAAGATAACCTGAATTTGATTGATACATTGATCAACAATGACGTTAAGTATGGCTTTACCAGTGCAGAGCTGGCAGTTATAAAAGATGGTGTCATGATTAAAAATTCTGCCTATGGCTCTCTCAATTCCTACAACCAGGACGGAACCAAAAAGACGGATTCTCAGAAAGTTACGACAAACACACTTTATGACCTTGCTTCTAATACAAAGATGTATGCGACCAACTACGCTTTGCAGAAGCTGACCAGTGAAGGGAAAATCAGCATTAACGACAAAGTTACAAAGTATTTCCCGGAGTTTAAAGATGGCGCCAATGATCCCATTAAGGGGAAAGCGGACTTGACGCTGAAAGAAATTATGGAGCATCAGGCTGGTTTCCCGGCCGATCCGCAGTACTTTAATGATCATTATAACCAGACAACGCAGAAGACGGATCCGAATGTATCTAATACGCTGTTTTCACAGGACAAGGCAACAACCATAAAGAGAATTATGGCCACGCCGCTGACCTATGTACCCGGCACAAATACAAAATATTCTGATGTCGACTACATGCTGCTTGGTTTGATTGTCGAAAAAGTAACAGGCCAAAACCTTGATACCTATGTCGAAAATAATATTTATAAACCAATGGGCCTGAAGCGAATTATGTATAATCCGCTTCAAAAAGGTCTGGGGGTAAATGATTGTGCTGCAACGGAACTGAATGGTAATACTAGAGATGGCGCAGTCAACTTTGTCAATATTCGCAAGAACACGCTTCAGGGACAGGTGCACGATGAAAAAGCCTATTACTGCATGGGTGGTGTTTCTGGTCATGCAGGCCTGTTCTCTACCGCGGGAGACCTGGCAAAGCTCTGCCAAGTTATGCTCAACGGCGGTGGATACGGCGGCAGCAAATTCTTTGATAAAAACACGATTGCCCAGTTTACTAAGCGCAAAGATTCCAGCTCTGTATGGGGACTCGGCTGGTGGCGCGAAGGCGACCAGGGCCGGCCGTGGTATTTCGGCGTAGATTCATCGGAAAATACGATTGGCCATCAGGGCTGGACCGGTACTTTGACCATGATTGACCCTGACAAAAACTTGGTTATTGTCCTGCTGACCAACAAAATCAATTCTCCGGTTATCGATAAAAAGGCGAACCCCAATGATTTCGCAGGCAACAAGTTTACAACTGCAACACTGGGTACGATTCCGGAAATCGTTTATCAGGCAATTAACAATTACAGCGACAAAGCGGTAAATGCCAATATTGCAGCCATGGTTACAGAAAAGATGAAACTGTACAATGAGGAAAAGGGAGAATATGACCAGAAAGCGGTTCTTCAGGCTGTTTATCCTCTGGTAGATACTGCAATTAACAGAGCAGAAACCTGCACGAGCAAAGAAACCATTGACTATGCAAAGAGCTCTTTTGCACAGCTGCCGCAGGAAGCAGATCAAAAGATTTCTGCAGCTTTTGCAAAAAGGATTGCTGCACTGCACACCTTTAAGAGCGACACAAACCATGACCTTGTTGTAAATGATTCCTACACGTTCCGTATTACCAGTCTTGACGGTGAAGTTCCGGCAATGACCTTTGATAAAAAGAATGTATTTACCCAGCAGATGGTTAACCACAGCGGAAACGATTATTACATTAAAATCACGGCTGTCGGCAAAAAAGGAGACAGCTGCGGCATTTCTGTTAACGGTGAAAAAATGCTGACTGCAACAGTAGGCACAAATAATTCGCAGAATGGAAACGCTGCTGTGAAGTGCGATACGGACTATGCCTTCACTTTGCCGCAGGGCGAAGAGTACACTTACCGTTTTGAAGTCTCTGGTTCACAAAAGCAGAATTTGGCCATCTATCCGACAAACACATCTGTACTGCAGCCATTACGCTGCAAAAAGACGGTTGAAAAAGACCACGATGTTTACTATTACACGGTCAAAGCTGTTGGCGCAGCTGGGAGCAAAGCAGCGGTTTATACCCGCTTGCCCGGTCAGAAGAGTGTTACCCATGGCACTGCAATGATTAAGGCGGCCGCTGTAAAGTGCGATACAGATTATGCGTTTATTTTACCGTATGGCAAAGCATATACCTATCGCTTTGAAGTCTTAAGCGCACAGGGGCAGAATCTGGCGATTTTCCCGACCGATACGTCTGTTTTGCAGCCGGTACGCTGCCAAAAGACTGCAGAAAACGGCCATGATGTCTATTATTATACAATTAAAGCTGTTGGTACAGCTGGCAGCAAGGCAACAGTTTATACGCGCCTTCCGAATCAGCAGGCGGTGAAACACGGCGCAGCAACAGTAAAATAATCAAATTCATTTCGGCGGATAGCATAAAATGAATGGCACCTCATTTGTTAGACAGTATGATCTAACAGATGAGGTGATTTTTTATACCTAACAGGAAATCAAGCAGGCGCTGTACGCCAAAATTCAGAAAAGCGGCGTGTAAAAATGCCTGCTTTTTGTTTTCAGCTGCGCAGCATTTTTTGTGATTTCATAAATAAAGCGGGCAGAAGCTGTAAAGAATACTGGAAGCAGCGACAATGCAGTATAAAAAGGGGGATGCTGTGTGCATGGACAGAGAAACTTTTAAAGTAAAGGCGCAATAAAGTTAGTCATAATAGACAAATATAATCAATTAAATACGTTAAATATATTCCGTTGACAAGTACACAGCAATTCATTATACTTTGATTAGTGAATCGATTAACCTACAAAATATCTGAATAAAATAAAGATATTAAAGAAAAATTAGAGAAAATGTAGTGAATCGATTAAACAAATCATATTGCAATAGGCAATGGGAGGAATTCAAAATGAAAAGAGTCATATCGTTTCTGTTGGCTGCAGCCATGATGACAGGTGCATTCGCCGGATGCGGTCAGTCACAGTCAAGCTCGTCTTCTCAGGCAGCGGGTTCCACTGCAGCCTCAGCGGCAGCGTCTGAGAATGTTTCGGGTCAAAGCGTCACAATTACGACATGGAATGAACCGAGCAAAGACGATGCGCTCAACATGTACAAGCAGGCCGAAAAAGCGACCGGCGTGAAAGTCAATGTTACGGTTATTCCGGAAAGCGACTATTCTTCAAAACTTGGCCAGATGGTTTCCACAAAAGACACTTCAACCGACATTATGGTTGTCTGGGAAAATGACCTGAAAAATTTCGCCGAGGCAAAGGGCATTGTTTCTCTTGACAGCTATCTTCAGAAATCCACAATCAATACAAAAGACTTTATCCCGGCTGTTTCGCAGCTCTCCAGCGGCATGGGTGCAACCTATGGACTTCCCTGGTGCGCAGCTACTGAAATCCTTTACTACAACAAGGATATGTTTAAAGCGGCCGGCATTTCTCTGCCGACAAACAACTGGAAATATGATGACTTTAAAGCAGCAGCGAAAAAGCTGACAAAGAACGGCGTATACGGCTGTGCACTGCCAAATACGCAGACTTGGTGGGCAGGCGTTGGCGGAGCGGGCGACAAGATTTATGCCCCCTCCAATGGACAAATGGTCATCGGCAGCGGCGCAACTTCCTTTATTAAGGACTGCAAGGTAATGGTTGATGCGAAAGAAATGCCTGCACCTTCTTCTGACACAACAGACCTGTTTGCAGCCGGAAAAGCGGCAATGGCATGGCAGGGCAGCTGGAACATCGGCACGTATGCGGATAAACTCAAGTTTGATTGGGACATTGCTTCTCTTCCTACCAACAAAGTAAAGTACAACACCCTGCACACAGGCTTTTATACCATCAATGCCAACAGCAAAAAGCAGACAGCAGCATGGAAAGTCATTGAATACCTGATGAGTGAAGAGGGACAGACGATTAACTCTAAAGCAAGCGGCAACCCTTCTGCTTTAAAGACCATCGCAAATAAAGGCGCATGGAAAGTAGAGGCCGCCAAAAAGGTGACGAACTGGGATGCTATTACGGATTCACTGAATTCCGGCATTTTTGGCTATACCTGCCTGCCATCTGGTGTTACGAACAACGCGGTCAGCAAGTTTAACTCTTCACTGCTTGGGGAGATTACGCCGGCTGATGCAGTCAAGCAGGCTTCAGATTATGCGGCTGAAACCATCGGTTACTGATTCGTAAAAAACTGAGAATTTATAGTTCAGTGAAAAGATGCTTCCGAGCACCGCTCGGAAGCATTTTCTCAGAAAGGAGAGCATTATGCGGCGACAAAGATCAGACAGCAGGTCAGCGTATGTCTTTATTTTGCCGTGGCTCATCGGTTTCCTCTGCTTTACGCTGTTCCCCATCGTTTTCATGGTTCAGCAGAGCTTGACGAACCGAAAGCTCAATGGTGTATCAAAATTTATCGGTTTGGCAAACTACAAAAATATGTTTAAGAGTGCGGTCTTTTGGAACTCTTTTCGGGTAACGATTCTATTTACGGTAGTAATGGTTGTGGTAACGACCGTATGGGCTGTGATTTTGGCTCTGCTGCTCAACCGAAAACAGAAATTCAACAGTATCTTTCAGTTCTGCTACTTCCTGCCCTCTGTAGTACCTACAGTTGCGCTGGCCTATGCTTTTAGGACCATCTTTGGCAAGAATGCCGGCCTTTTCAACAACATTCTTTCGACCTTCATGGGGCATACTGTAGAAATAAACTGGCTTTATCAAAAGAACACCGTCTATTTTGTGGTATTCTTCATTACGCTGTTCACCTATGGCACCGGGCAGATGATGCTGATTTTCCGCTCCGGCTTGGCCGATGTTCCCCAGGAACTTTACGAAGCGAGCAGCCTGGACGGCGCCACTTTCCTGCAGAAGTTTTTTCATATTACACTGCCGATGATTTCTCCGCTCATTCTGTTTAATGCGGTCAGCGGCTGTGTAAGCGCACTGAACGGCTCTTTCGCATTGCTGTATCCTTTAACCAGTGAAAACGGCGACCCCAACGGAATGACCCAGGTGCTGAGTCTTTTGATTTACAAAGAAGCATTCAGTAATATGAAGGTTGGCTATGCCTGTGCTTTGTCTGTTGTGCTGTTCCTGGTTGCGGCTGCCTTTGGCGGGCTGATCTTTGGCATCTCTAAAAAGACAGTATATTATGAAGACTAAGTGGGTGAGATCATGAAATCTACTCGTACAAAGGCGCGTCTGTGTTCTTTCGGGCTTTATCTTTTAAAAATTCTTGTAGCACTGATTATGTTTACGCCGATTATCTGGATTTTGACGGGCGGCTTCAAGACTTTGACGGAATTCACAACGACTGCAAATCTGTTTCCGGCGCAGCCCACCCTGGAAAATTATCAATATATCTTTCAGCACAGCCATATCTGGCGGTATATGGGCAACACGTTTCTCTTGATGTTTGGCGCGACCATCGGCACACTGCTGTCCTCCGCTTTGGTAGCCTATCCTTTGGCAAGGATGGATTTTAAGGGGAAGAAACTGATTTTCTCTATTATTATTGCCACCATGCTAATTCCAAACATTGCGCTGATTATTCCGCAGTACATCATGTTTGGCAAAATCGGCTGGCTCGATTCTCTGCTGCCGATGATTATTCCGGCATGGTTTGCCTACCCGTACAATGTGTTCCTTTTCAGGCAGTTCTTCCGCTCTATTCCAAAAGAACTGGACGAAGCGGCCATTATTGATGGCTGCACCCGCCCGCAGGTCTTTTTCAAGGTGATTCTGCCCATCAGCAAACCGACAACCGTAACCATCGGCATTCTCTCCTGTGTGTTCTGGTGGAATGAATTGACACAGCCTGTCTTTTATATCAACAGCGACCAGTGGAGGACGATGACTATTGCATTGATGACCAGCTTCATGTATACTTCAGGTAATGCATTTGTTATAAATTGGGCGTCTATTATGGCTGCTTCCACCTTTATGCTCATTCCGCCAATGCTCCTTTACGCATTCGGTTCCAAGTACCTTGTGGGTGGAATTAAAACAAGCGGTCTGAAATAAACAAATGTAAAGAAAACCTTACCCGAAGGAGAAATCCTATATGACACTGAAAGAAATTGCAGAACGCGCCGGGGTTTCCACTGCGACGGTCTCTTATGTCTTAAACGGCTCGCCGAAAATAGGGGAAGAAACGCGCCGCCGAGTGGAAAAAATCATCAAGGAGGCGGGGTACCATTCCAATTTCCTTGCACAGGGGCTGCGCACGAACAAAACCTATCTTGTAGGTGTCATTGTAGAGGATATTACAGTTCGTCACATGCCCTATATTATCGACGGTATCAATGAGGCGGCAGACAAAACCAGCTATGAAATCCTGCTGAGCAATCTGCGTCTGCTCAGCAAAATTGAATCGCAGTTTGAGCACATCTCAAAATTTCAAAAAGATATCGATAAAGCGGTTGATACCCTGATGCACATGCAGGTGGACGGCATCATTTATGTCGGCATGCACGACCGCATGATTCGCGATGTCCTGCACGATGTTGACAAGCCGGTTGTGTACTGCTACTGCTATACATACGGCGAGGGTTCTTCTGTTGGCTACAGCAATGAAAAAGTCGCTTTTGAGCTGACCAATGAATTTATCCACAAAGGGCACCGCCGTTTTGGTATTATGAAAGGTGCAGAGTCATCAGAGCCCTGTCAGCTGCGTATGAAGGGCATCAAGACGGCACTGGATGAAGCGGGCGTTGTACTGGACCCCGCGGCAGTCAAAGTTGGCGACTGGCAGTACAGTACTGCAAAAAAGGCGGCAACAGAGCTTTTGCAGCAGAACGACAATCTGGACGCAGTGATTGCGATGAATGATGATATGGCTGTCGGCTGTATGGACGCTGCGCGAAAGCTCGGCATCTCTGTTCCGCAGGACCTTTCTCTGAGCGGATTCGATAACTCTGCCATCATTCAGTATGTGACACCGCGTATTACCACGGTAGACCGCCCCCTGCGCGAAATGGGCGCAAGGGCAATGGAACTTCTAATAGATAAAATGGAGAAAAAGACAAACGAAGATATCAATATTACACTGCCGTGCCGGATTATCGAGGGAGACTCGATTCGAGATATAAAGGACTGAAACCTATGGAATCACAACGTTTAACAAACATGAAGCTCTCAGATATTACGATTAACGACCCGTTTTGGAATCATTATATTGATTTGGTGGAAACCGTTATTCTGCCATTTCAGTGGAAACTGATTAACGACCAGGTAGAGGGCGCTGAAAAAAGTTACTGCATGCAGAATTTTCGAGTTGCGTGCGGCGATGAAAAAGGCGGGCACAGCGGAACGGTGTTTCAGGATACGGACGTTGCCAAATGGCTGGAGGCAGTGGCCTATACCATTGCCAAAAAGCCAAACAGCCAGCTGGAAAAGCTGGCAGACAGTGCAGTAGACCTTATCAGCAGAGCACAGTGCCCCGACGGCTATTTGGATACGTACTATATCATTACAAAAAAGAAGCGCTGGTCGGATCTTTACGAGGGACATGAACTATACACAGCCGGCCATATGATAGAGGCAGCGGTTGCCTATTATGAGGCGACCGGAAAGCGGAAGCTTTTGGATACTGTCTGCCGGCTGGCAGACTGCATCTGCAGGACCTTTGGCACGGAAAAAGGCAGGCTGCACGGCTACCCGGGCCACCCGGAAATTGAGCTTGCGCTGGTGCGGTTGTACCGGGTCACCAAGGAAAAGCGCTATCTTGATTTAGCCGATTATTTTATTCACGAAAGAGGCAGAAAGCCCTGCTGGTTTTTGGGCGAAGACTGCAGAAAGAGCGGAGATTATATTTTCCGTGAGTTTGCTGATTTCGGCCTGGACTACATGATGGCGCAGAAGCCGCTGCAGGAGCAGACAACAGCAGAGGGACATGCGGTCCGTGCGGTTTACCTGATGAGCGGCATGGCAGACGTCGCTTATGAAACGCGGGACAGCAAGCTGCTGAAGCAATGCGAGACTTTGTGGGACAACATTACCCAAAAGCGCATGTACATCACAGGCAGTATCGGATCGGCGGCCTATGGGGAGCGCTTTACTTGTGACTATGACCTGCCGAATAATACAAATTACTCAGAATCCTGTGCGACGATTGGACTTGCGCAGTTTTCCAACCGAATGTTTCAAATTACGCATAGCGGGAAGTACATGGATACCGTAGAGCAGGCCTTTTACAATACTCTGCTCGCCGGCATTGCCCTTGACGGCAAGCATTTCTTTTATGTAAATCCGCTGGAAGTTACCCCGGAAGTAGCAGAACACAACCCGACCATGAGGCACATTAAGACCGTGCGGCAGCAATGGTTTGGTGTGGCGTGCTGTCCCCCAAATATCGCGCGCACGCTTGCTTCCCTGAGCAACTATATTTATGCGTACAACGAAGATACACTTTATGTAAATCTATTTATCCAAAGCGAAGTAAAGGCAGCGGGCCGCCGGTTTCGCCTTTCTGCAGATTACCCGGCAAGCGGAAAAATTGAGATTACAGCCGAAGATGCGGGCAGCGGGCCGTTTTGCCTAGCGGTGCGCAAGCCCGGCTATGTGCAGAAGTACCAAGTGCTGCTCAACGGCAGAGAGTGCACCTGTCAGGAACGGGACGGCTGCATTTATACGGTACACAGCTGGCAAAAAGGCGATGTGCTGTCTGTTGATTTTGATGTTCCTTTCCGCTTCGTTTACTGCAATCCACAGTGCGGCGACAACATCGGCAAAACAGCGTTAATGAAAGGGCCGGTTGCCTACTGCTTGGAAGAAGCAGACAATGGCCGGCACTTGGCGGGGGTCTATGCGGATACCCAAAAGCCAGTGAAGAAAACGGTTGTGCCGGACATTCCAAAAGAAGCAGAAGGTGCCATTTTCAGCGGGAAAAGAGCCGCTGTGTCAGAGGCTGAAAATCAGCCTCTCTATGGTTCGGAAAAGCCAGCGTATCAGGACTGTACCTTGACGGCTGTTCCGTATGCGCTTTGGAATAACCGCGGAAAAGGGGAAATGCGTGTATGGCTCAATGACCTGCACCCGAATCGGTAGCCCCCAGCTATAAAGCATCAGACTGTAAAAAACACTTCCGGCCGCTGCAGCGTGCTGCCGCGGAACGGTACAAAAATATGCTCCCTTGATAGGTGACAGTGACAGCAAGCACTGCTGACTAGGAAGGGAGCATTTCTGCGACTGCTTTTCTGTCTGTTTCCCATGTCCTTTCTCATAAAATCTCGCTCAAGGTATTGTTTTTCTGGGCAGTGCTGCTCTTTGTGTTGCAGTGTAGAGCAGCTGTCCCTTTCCTATCTACAACTCAAACAAAAAAATGACTTTACAGAAAGACACGGACTGCCGCGGGAATATACACCGTGACAGTCCGTATCTAATTCATACAGCTGCTTTCCAAAGGCCGTGCAGGTTACAGTAAGCATAGGCTGCAACGGGCGCATCGTCTTCAGTAAGCAGAAAAGCAGCTTCCGGGGCATCGCCTGGCTGCAGAGCTTTGCGCTGCAGACCTTTTTTGGTCTCCAGAGCAATCCACTGAATGTAGTGCTTTTCAAGCATGGGGTGGGCTGTGCTGCCGACAGACACGGTCACTTTTCCGCCTGCTGTGCGGATGACAGGAACGTGCTTTTCCACAGCGGCATCTGTTGTATTTGGCTCAAGCTTTTTCATCTTTTGTCCGCAGCACGTCAGCGGCGTACCTTTGTTTACGACATAAGTTACAATATTTCCGCAGCGTTCACAAATGTAAAAATCCATAGCTGACATCCTTTCTGTTTTGTAAAAATATTGATGATAGAGATTCTTTGTACAGTATAAATAAAAATATAGAAAAAATCAATGAAAAATCAGAAAATAAGTTAAAAAATATTGTGAATGGGTTACAGACAGCTGTAGACTTTGACAGCATCTTTGATATGGGCGCCGTTTGCTACAGCATGCGCGGTGACAAGAATGTACTCTTTTCCGTTTATATTAGCGAGGCTGGCAAGGCAGTGCCCCGCTTTGTTGGTGTAGCCGGTTTTGCCGCCCAGGATTTTTCCATTGGGAAGGGCAGTGCTGTATTTGCTGCCGAAGAGTGTGCTAGTGAGTGTTATGCTTTTTGACTGGCTGGTGCCGAGGGAATCTGTTGTGTGTGAATGTGCTGTAAAGATTTTGCGAAATGTAGAGTCCTGCAGAGCGTAGTCCAGCAGTAGGGCAATGTCTTTTGCGGTGGAGTAGTGTTTGGCGTTGGGCAGGCCGGTTGAGTTGGCAAAGTGTGTGCTGGTCATGCCGATCTTTTTCGCCTGCTGGTTCATTAAGTCGGCAAAGTTTGTCTCAGAGCCGGCCACGTCGCGTGCGAGGGCGATACAGCATTCGCCGCCGCTTGGCAGCAGGGCACCGTACATCAGGTCAATGGCTTTTATTCGTTGGCCAGACTGGAAGCCAGCCAGAGAAGCGTCCTGCTTTTGGGCATACGCCAAAATATCACTGGTCATTTCGATTCTGTGGTTTAAAAAGGGCATTTTCTGCAGAGCAACCAGTACTGTCATGATTTTTGTCATAGAAGCAGGGTAAATGCGCTGTGTGCTGTTTTTGTCCATTAGAATTTGTCCGTCCTGCCGGCGCACCAAGACAGCATAGCTGCTGGTGAGTCCTTTTGCAGAAACCTGCCCGCTGCTCGTTTGGGAGAAAGAGACAGAAGACAGGTGACTGCGCTGCTGACAGACAAAAAGCGGCAGGAAGATCTGCCAGACCAGCACAATGATTAAAAGAAGAATGAGGAGACCAGCCAGCAGGCGGTGCCTTTTGTGCGGGCGCCGGCGCCTGCCTGCCGGCCGGTGTGCCGGCGGCGCTCTTCGGCTGTCTGCATAGCGGACAGAAGAACGTCTTTGCTGCATAATGTACGACCTTTCGTGCAAAATCAATTCTTTTATGTGTCTTTTCCTGTTGTATTGTAACATGGAGAGAATTGTGTGTAAAGCTTATGTGCTTTCCATTTCCCAGTCCCATTTCCGTATACAGAAAGCCCCCAGCAACCGCCGGGGGCAGGCAATCAAATATAGGCGGATACAGAAATTTACAAAAGCAGGTTTCTTCGCAAAGGTTAGATGACCTTGTGGGAGAGCCATTTGCGGCTGTGAAAACGCAGCGCAAAGAAGATGCCGCGCACGGTCCAGTCGGTAAACATGCCGATCCAGACAGCAAGCGGCCCCATGTGGAATGTCCGGACCAGGAAAATGCAGAGGGCCACGCGGCATACCCACATGCTGATACAGGAAACAATCATGGAAAAACGGACATCTCCGGCTGCGCGCATCCCATAAGCCGGAATAAATGCCCAAATCCAGACAATCGGCTTTACGATGGTAATGTAAGTTGTAAGGCGGTAACACAGCGCTGCACTGCTGCTTTCCATGTGGCCGATGCCGGTGATAACCGGAGTTAAAACCCAGAAAAGCAGACAGCCCGCCGCCAAGACGATTTCAGCAAACCAAGACAGCCGCTTGATGGACTGCACAGCTTCTTTTTTGTGCCCGGCGCCCAGGCATTCCCCGACCACTGTCATCATTCCAATCCCTACACCGGAAGCGGCAATGCCACTCAGGTTTTCAATGGTGTTGGTCATGGCCTGCGCAGCAATGGCAACCGTGCCCATGGTCGAAACAGTGGACTGTACAGCGAGCTTGCCAAATTGAAACATGCTGTTTTCGATGCCGGAGGGAACGCCAATCCGCAGGATTCGCTTAATAATCGGAAAGTCGGGGCGAATGCGCAGGTAATTCCGTACCGAAACAAGCAGGTTTTCATTGCGCAGAAACAGCAGGATAAAAATGGCCCCGAATATTCTGGAAACCAGTGTTGGCACTGCGCAGCCGGCAACGCCCTGATGCAGCACAAAAATGCCTACCGCATTTCCAGCAATATTCATCATGTTGGAAAGAACGGCCGCGACAAGCGGCAGCCGTGTGTTTGCCTGCGAGCGAAACACAGCCGAGCCAGAGTCATAAAGCGCAATAAACGGATAGGAAAGCGCTGTATAGAAAAAATACGTTTGCGCGTCTGCCATGATTTTTTCGTCTACCTGACCGAAAAGAAAGGACAGCAGCGGCGCTCTGACAGACATTAAAATAACTGTCAGCAAAAGAGAAATAAACAAAACAGAGAGCAAAAGCTGGCGCGCTGCGTGCTTTGCGTCTTCATAGCGTTCGCTGCCCACGTAGTGAGAGCAGACAATGGCACCGCCCGTGGTAAGGGCAGCAAATGCCTGTATCACCAGGGTGTTGAGGGAATCAACAAGCGAAACGGCCGAAATGGCTTCTGACCCGACATTGCTGACCATAATCGTGTCGACAGTGCCCATTAAAGCAGTTAAAATCTGCTCTGCCATCACGGGAATCAGCAGCCGCAGCAGACTTTTCCTACTGAAAAGAGGCGGGCTTTCCTGTACAGTATCTTTCACTTTATTCAAATACTCCTGTATGATGTATTTCAAAAAAGGACTTTGTCGAGTATACCATTCTGTACCCGAAAGTGCAACTTTGCGGGGTGTAAGCGGCCGAAAATCATTTTCAGCAGAACAATTCTGTTTAAGGCGGCGGAGAAAAGTACCTGAACCTGCTGCAGACAGGGGTGGCAGGGCTTTTTCACACCATAAAGAACAGGCTGCCCATTCCCCACAAAGGAGAACAGAGCAGCCTGTCCGTTTTTTGCATGATACAATTACAGCGAAACCTTACTTTTTGCAGGCTTCATAAACTGCAACTGCGCAGGCAACAGTAGCACCAACCATCGGGTTGTTGCCCATGCCGATCAGACCCATCATCTCAACGTGCGCAGGCACAGAGGAGGAACCGGCAAACTGTGCATCGCTGTGCATACGGCCCATGGAGTCAGTCAGACCATAGGAAGCAGGGCCGGCGCCCATGTTGTCGGGATGCAGGGTACGGCCTGTGCCGCCGCCGGAAGCAACGGAGAAATACGGGCGCTTGTTCTCAATGCACCACTTCTTGTAAGTGCCCGCTACCAGATGCTGGAAGCGGACCGGGTTTGTGGAGTTGCCGGTAATGGAAACATCCACGCCCTCTTCACGCATAATGGCTACGCCTTCCTGTACGTCGTTTGCGCCATAGCACTTAATGGCGGCGCGGTCGCCCTCAGAGAAAGGAATCGTCTTTACGATATTCAGCTTCTCATTAAAGAAGTCATAGTCTGTCTGTACATAAGTAAAGCCGTTGATACGGGAAATAATGTAAGCGGCATCTTTGCCCAGGCCGTTCAGAATAACGCGCAGCGGCTCTTTGCGGGCACGGTTTGCAGTGCGGGCAATGCCGATAGCGCCCTCAGCGGCGGCGAAGCTTTCGTGGCCGGCCAAGAAAGCGAAACACTTGGTTTCGTCGTGCAGCAGACGTGCACCCAGATTGCCATGGCCAATACCGACCTGGCGGTGCTCAGCGACAGAGCCGGGTACACAGAAAGCCTGCAGGCCGACACCGATTTTTTCGCTTGCTTCAGAGGCAGAGGTAACGCCGGTCTTAAGACCCAGCGCAGTGCCCAGAATGTAGGCCCACACAGCGTTATCAAAAGCGATAGGCTGTACGCCCTTTACAATTTTCTCAACGTCAATGCCTTTTGAAAGGCACAGGTCGCGTGCGTCTTCCAGGCTGCCAAGGTCATATTTTTTCAGGAATGCCTCGATTTTCGGCATTCTTCTTTCTTTACCTTCAAAAATGACATCATTTGCCATTGTCTTGAATCCTCCTTTTATGTTTCTTATTCTTCGCGGGGGTCAATGTACTTGGCAGCACCGTCAAAGCGGCCGTACTGGCCAACGTTCTTTTTATAGGCCTCGTCCGGGGAAACACCATGGCGGATGTCATCCATCATCTTGCCGAGTTTTACGAACTGATAGCCGATGACTTCATCGTTGTCATCCAAAGCCATTTTCAGCACATAGCCCTCGGTCATTTCCATGTAACGCACGCCTTTGGCCTCGGTGCTGTACATGGTGCCTACCATGCTGCGCAGGCCCTTGCCCAGGTCTTCCAGACCAGCGCCGATCGGCAGACCACCCTCGGAGAAAGCAGTCTGGCTGCGGCCGTAAACGATTTGTTTAAAGAGCTCGCGCATGGCTACGTTGATTGCGTCACACACAAGGTCTGTATTCAGGCACTCCAAAATGGTTTTGCCTGGCAGAATCTCTGCGGCCATAGCGGCAGAGTGTGTCATGCCGGAGCAGCCAATGGTTTCTACCAATGCTTCTTTTACAACGCCGTCTTTTATGTTCAGCGTCAGCTTGCAGGCACCCTGCTGCGGGGCACACCAGCCGACACCATGTGTCAGGCCGGAAATGTCTTTGATATCATAAGCCTTTACCCATTTGCCTTCCTCGGGGATGGGAGCCGGGCCGTGCTTAGGGCCTTTCGTGACTGTGCACATTTTTTCCACTTCTGCGGAATAGTTCATAGCGGTACTCCTTTCGATTTCAAGTCCTTGGTTTCGCTGAATACACAGGGCCTGCATCTGCTGCAGAGACCCCAACCAATGATGTCTATATTATAGGGCAAGTGCGGAAAAATCGCAACCGAATTTGCGAAAAAAGCAAGTCCCGCAAAAGCCTGAAAATAACGCCTAAAGCCGCCTTTGGTAGCACCTATTTTCTTAAAAACAAGATGTCTAAGAAAGGAAACTACTAGAAAATTTGAAATTTTGCTAAAATATTAAAATAGAAATAAAATAGAATGTTTAAAATAGCAAAGTGCACTTGCAAAAAATGCCGTGGGCTTTTTCTGCAGGAGGAAAAACAGGCTGCAAGGAAAGCTCTTCTCTGCGAAAAAGTGCTGCCGCCGCTGCAAAAGCGGCCGCCTTTTTTCCTGCGGCTTTTGCGGAAATTTCTTTTCTTTTACCCGGCACTATGCTATAATCTAATTTAGTATGTAAATATTTAGGAGTCAGACGTTGATTAAAGAACGCTATGAGGTGACAATATGCCAAATAATATCCTGACCAAATTTTTCGGGAACTACAGCAAGCGGGAGCTGAAGCGCCTGAAACCCACCTGCGATGAGGTGCTTGCCCTGGAGGACAAGTATAAGGCCCTGTCAGATGAAGAACTGCAGGCGCAGACCCCGGCACTGAAAGAGCGCCTTGCAAACGGCGAAAATCTGGACGATATCTTGCCGGATGCCTTTGCGGTCTGCCGCGAGGCCAGTACCCGTGTACTGGGAATGCGGCACTTCCCGGTGCAGGTGCTGGGTGGCATTGTGCTGCATCAGGGGCGTATCGCCGAGATGAAGACCGGCGAAGGTAAAACCCTGGTTGCAACCCTGCCGGCGTACCTAAACGGCCTTGCCGGCAAGGGTGTTCATATTGTCACGGTCAACGATTACCTGGCTCGCCGCGACAGCGAGTGGATGGGCAAGGTTTACCGCTTCCTTGGGCTTTCCGTTGGTCTGATTACCCATGAAAAAGACAACAATGCCCGGAAAGAAGCTTATGCTGCCGATATCACGTACGGCACCAACAACGAATTTGGATTTGACTACCTGCGTGACAACATGGTCATCTACAAAGAGGATAAGGTGCAGCGCGGCCACAGCTTTGCCATCGTCGATGAGGTCGACTCCATTTTAATTGATGAGGCCCGCACCCCGCTGATTATTTCCGGCCCCGGCGAAAAATCCACCGAGATGTACACGGTTGCTGACAAATTTGCCCAGACTTTAAAAGTCGTAAAGGTGGCTGAGCTGAACGAAAAAGAGGACAACGACGCAATTTACGCCGATGCCGACTATATCGTCGACGAAAAGGCAAAAACCGCGACCTTGACCCCCTCTGGTATTAAAAAGACAGAGTCTTACTTTCATATTGAAAACCTAACGGATGCCGATAATATCGGCTTACAGCATTATGTGAATCAGGCAATCAAGGCCCGCGGTGTTATGACCCGCGATGTCGATTACGTGGTCAAAGACGGTGAAGTCATTATTGTTGATGAGTTTACCGGCCGCCTGATGTATGGCCGCCGCTACAACGAGGGTCTGCACCAGGCCATTGAGGCCAAAGAAGGCGTGCATGTTGCGCGCGAAAGCAAGACCTTGGCTACCATCACCTTCCAGAACTTCTTCCGCCTATACGACAAACTTTCTGGTATGACCGGTACCGCCATGACCGAAGAGGACGAATTCCGTGAGATCTATAAACTGGATGTCATTGAGATTCCGACCAACAAGCCCATGATCCGCAAAGACCTGCATGACGTGGTCTATAAAACCGAAAAGGCAAAGTTTAATGCCGTCATTGACGACATTGAGGAGCACCACAAGACCGGCCAGCCGGTGCTGGTGGGCACGATCTCCATTGATAAGAGCGAAAAGCTCTCGAAGCTGCTGGATCAGCGCGGTATTAAGCATGTTGTGCTGAACGCAAAGTACCACGAAAAAGAAGCGGAAATTGTTGCACAGGCCGGTAAAAAAGGTGCTGTGACCATCGCCACCAACATGGCCGGCCGTGGTACCGATATCGTGCTGGGCGGCAACAGCGAGTATATGGCGAAAGACGAAATGCGCCGCATGGGCTTCAGCGACGACCTGATTGCACAGGCCACCGCCTACGGCGAGACCGACAATACCGACATCGTCAATGCCCGCAAGACTTTTCGCGATTTAGAGGATAAGTATAAAGCAGAAATTAAGCCTGAGGCAGCGGAAGTTTGTAAGCTGGGCGGCTTGTATATCATCGGCACCGAGCGCCATGAGTCCCGCCGTATCGACAACCAGCTGCGCGGCCGTTCTGGACGTCAAGGCGACCCCGGCATGTCCCGCTTCTATATCTCTCTGGAAGATGACCTGATGCGCCTGTTTGGCGGTGAGCGGGTCTCTGCTATGATGGATACCTTAAAAGTAGAAGAAGATACGCCGATTGAGAACAAAATGCTGACCAAAACCATTGAAAACGCCCAGCGCAAGATTGAGGGCCGCAACTTTGGTATTCGTAAAGATGTGCTCAAATATGACGATGTCAATTCGCGCCAGCGCGAGGTCATCTACAAGCAACGCGACCAGGTACTTGACGGCGAAGATGTGCATGAGCAGGTTATGAGCATGGTCAAGCAGGCCATTGAAAACCAGGTGAAGATTTACCTGCCAATGGATGAAAACAACATTGACGACCCACGTCATGATTGGAATATAGACGGCCTGCGCGACCGCTATATGGGCTGGCTTTTAAAAGAGGACGACCTGACCTATACCGCGGAAGAGCGCAAAGAGCTCAAACCGCAGGATATCTCTAAAACCCTGTACGAAAAGGCAGAGGAAATCTGCAATGAACGTGAAGAAAAGTTTGGCAAAGAAATCTGCCGCGAACTGGAACGCGTTGTCTTGCTGAAAAACGTGGATACCGAGTGGATGGACCATATCGATGCGATGGAAGAACTGCAGCGCGGCATTCGCCTGCGCGCCTATGGCCAGAAAGACCCAGTTGTCGAGTATCGTATGGAAAGCTACGATATGTTTGACGCCATGATCGATACCATTCGTGAAAATACGGCCCGTATGCTGCTGACCGTGCGCCTGCAGGCACAAGAAGAGCCGCAGCGCGAACAGGTTATGGACCCGACCGCCGCTTCCGGTGCAGAGGATACAACCGACGAGCATGCAGCCCCGCAGAAGCACAAAGGCCATAAAATCGGCCGCAACGAGCCCTGCCCCTGCGGCAGCGGCCTGAAGTGGAAAAAGTGCACCTGTGAAAAGTATCATCCCAAAGATGGCAGCCAGCCGTATGTGTAAACCAATCTAAAAAAGAAGCCGCAGGCCCCGCGTCTGTGGCTTTTTCTATACCAAGAATATCTCTTCGTTTACAGAGAGCAGTTACAGGAAAAAGGAGCTTACGGCATTGATTCAAATCTATACGGGCGATGGAAAAGGAAAGACTACAGCGGCAGTGGGGCTTGCTGTGCGCTGCGCGGGCAGCGGCGGCCGGGTGCTGTTTGGGCAGTTCTTAAAGGACAATACCTCCAGTGAACTGCGCATTTTAAGTGGAATTTCCAATATTCAGCAGATTCCGCCTGTCGTGTGCCGGAAGTTTTATTACCAAATGAAAGCAGAAGAAAAAGAAAACTTAAAAAAGCAGGAAGAGAACTATTTTCGGGCGCTGGTTTCCACAGCGGAAAAGACCCGCTGCGACATGGTTGTGCTGGATGAGGCGCTGCCCGCAGTCAATTTGAAGCTGATTGCCCTGCAGGAGATGGAGAATTTCTTAAAAGCACAGGGTACCAAGCGGGAAATTGTCCTGACAGGCAGGGACGCCCCGGACTCACTGATAGAATTGGCGGATTACGTTTCGGAAATCTGCAAAAGGAAGCATCCCTACGACCGTGGAACAGGGGCGCGAAAAGGAATTGAGTATTAATAGACAGAAAGAATGGATTCCGCACAGCGGTGGTAGAAAAATAGACAGGCCCTTTTCGCAGTGGTAAAATGATGAAATTCCTATTTTTCGGAAAAGGAGAAACAACATGCAGGAAGCTTTTGCAAAATGCCATCCGGTTATCAACTTCCTGTTTTTTGCGGGCGCGGTAGTGCTGGGTGTGTGTTTCCTGCATCCATATTTTCTGATGTGTTCGGCCGGCTTGGCGGCCCTTTATTATCTACTGCTGAACAAAGGCAGAAAAAAGCGCTTTTTCTTCGGCATCCTTGCGGTTTCGGTGGTTATTGTACTGCTAAATCCGCTCTTTAATGCAAACGGTGCCACGGTGCTGTTTTGCTGGGCTGCCGGCCGACCCTATACCCTGGAAGCGCTGCTTTACGGTGCCGCGGCGGGAAGCATGTTCTTTTCGGTGATGCTGTGGTTTGCCTGCTGGCAGCGCGTGATGAGCGGGGACCGCCTGCTCTGTGTTTTTGGCAGGCTGGCGCCTGCGGCTTCGCTGCTGCTGACAATGGTGTTCCGCTTGCTGCCGTACCTGCAGAGAAAGGCAAAAGAGATTGCTGCAGCAGCAAGGTGTGCCGGAAGCCGCACCGGCAGCAGAAAACAGAGGCTGCAGGTCAGCGCCGCAGAACTTTCTGCGCTGACTTCGTTTGCGCTGGAGGGCTCTCAGATTACGGCGGACGCAATGAAAAGCCGCGGCTACGGCAGCGGAAAACGCACCAGCTTTGCGCGCTTCCGCGTTTCCGCCGCAGATGCCGCCGCGCTTGCTTATCTATGCAGTTGTCTTGTGGCGGTCGCTGTCGGGGCGGCATTTGGCAAAACGGCGGTTTCTTTTTCGCCGCGGCTTTTCTTTGCACGGAGCGGGGCGGCGCTTTGGCTTTCCCTTGGCGGCTGCGCGGCTTTCCTGCTGTTTCCGAGTATTCTGCAGATAAAAGAGGATATTTTATGGAGCTTTTTTCGGTCGAAAATTTAACTTTCCGCTATCCGGGCGCACAGAAAGAGGCCCTGCGGAATGTCAGCCTTTCGGTACATCCCGGGGAGTACATTGCACTGTGTGGCAAAAGCGGCAGCGGCAAAACCACGCTGCTGCGCCACCTAAAAACGGTGCTGACCCCCCACGGAACCCGCACGGGGAAAATCACGTTTGCGGGCAGGCCGCTGCAAGGGGTCGGACTGCGTGAGCAGAGCAGCAGGATCGGCTATGTGATGCAGAATCCCGAAAATCAGATTGTCACCGACAAAGTATGGCATGAGCTGGCCTTTGGCCTAGAAAGCCTTGGAACAGACCAAAAGACCATGCGCCTGCGGGTTGCCGAGATGGCAAGCTATTTCGGTATTGAATCTTGGTTTTACAAGAATGTCAGCACGCTTTCCGGCGGGCAGAAGCAGCTTTTAAATCTTGCCTCCATTATGGCTATGCAGCCGGACGTACTGATTTTAGATGAACCAACCAGTCAGCTTGACCCGATCGCTGCGTCTGATTTTTTAAATACAGTGCGTAAATTAAATCGGGAACTCGGCACGACCATTTTCATTTCCGAACACCGTCTGGAAGAAATCTTTCCTTATGCGGACCGTGTTGTTGTCATGGACAGCGGCGCCGTCTTTGCCGATGCAGAACCGCGCAAAGCAGGGGAAAGCATTTTTACCGGGAAACAGGAACTGGCACAGTCACTGCCGGCGCCGATGCAGGTGTACTATTCCCTGGGCGGCGGCGGAACCTGCCCAGTCACAGTGCGAGAGGGGCGCAGCTGGCTTTCAGAAAAGCTTGCTGGCAGCAGCCTGCGGGTGCGCCGCCTTGAAAAACCGGCGGTGAATTTTGAAAAAGACGAGTGTGCACTGGAGCTCAAGGACGTTTGGTTTCGCTATGAGAAGGAAACACCAGATGTACTGAAAGGGGTTTCCTTGCAGGTGCCCAAAGGACGGCTTTCAGCCATTGTGGGTGGCAATGGAACCGGAAAATCAACCATGCTGAAGTCAGTCTGCGGTATCTGCCGTCCTTACCGCGGTAAAATCAGCATTTTTCAGCAGCCGCTGCGCCGCTTCCGTTCTCAGGAACTTTTTGAAAACTGCCTCGCCATGCTGCCGCAGGACCCCCAGTGTCTGTTTGTAAAAAAGACTGTACAGGAAGATTTAGAGGAAATGCTTGCCGGACAAAAGCTGACCCATTCCCAGAAAGAGGAACGCCTGCACCAGGTGGTTGCCGAGTGCGGCATTACACCGCTGCTTTCGTCGCACCCCTATGACCTTTCCGGTGGGGAGCAGCAAAAGGCGGCGCTTGCCAAGGTGCTGCTGTGCCGGCCGAAGATTTTGCTGCTGGACGAGCCAACCAAGGGCATTGACAGCTGCTTTAAACAGCAGCTTGCGGAAATTTTTGCCCGCTTGAAAGCGCAGGGAGTGACTATTGTCATGGTTTCGCATGATATTGAGTTCTGTGCGCAGCACGCTGATTTGGTTTCCCTTTTCTTTGATGGGGCTGTTTTAACGACCAGTACGCCTGAAATGTTTTTTTCCAGCAACAGCTTTTACACCACAGCGGCAAATCGCATGAGCCGCCATCTTTTTGAAAATGCTGTTACCTGTAAGGATGTGATAACCCTATGTCAAAAGAATCTGCAGGAAAACGAAATACAGCCAGAGGAATGATCTTGTCAATTTTTTGTATGGCCGCCATTGTTTTGCTTTTGGTCTTTGGCGGAAAATTTTTTGGCAGCGGCCATGCCTACGGGGCAAGCCTTGTGGTTGTGGTGCTTTCCATGCTGCCTTTTTTCTTTGCCTTTGAGGGCCGCAGGCCGCAGGCGCGAGAAATGATTACCTTGGCGGTCTTGTGTGCGATTGCGGTGGTTTCGCGGGTGCTGTTTATCTGGCTGCCAAACTTTAAGCCGATGACAGCCATTATCATCATTGTCGGCGCGGCACTGGGTGCACAGGCGGGCTTTATGACCGGCGCAATGGCGGCTTTTGTTTCCAACTTCATTTTCGGGCAGGGCCCTTGGACTCCCTGGCAGATGCTTGCCTTTGGTGTGGCGGGCTTTTTGGCGGGCGTGCTGTGCAAAAACGGCCCTGTCAGCAAAAAGCGGCTGCCGCTCTCTATCTTTGGCGCGGCAATGGTAATGGTGCTGATTGGACCGATCCTTGACACCAGCGCTTTGTTTATGATGAATTCGGTGATTACGCCGGCAAACGCTGCGGCGGTGTATCTTTCGGGGATACCGGTGAACGCGGTGCATGCGGCAGCCACGTTTTTGACGCTGCTGGTTCTTTCCCAGCCGATGTTTGAAAAATTGGACCGCATGCAGCAGAAATACGGAATACTGGAGGAATCGGCGTGAGATTTGATTCCTATCATCCGGGGGTAAATCTGCTGTTTTTCGCGGCGGTGCTGCTGTTTGCTTTTACATTTAATCAGCCGGTATTCCTGTTTCTTTCGTGGACCTGCGCTTTTGCCTACTCTGTAAAGCTGCGCGGCAGGCGGGCGCTGCTTTTTAATCTCTGCCTTGTGCCCTGTGCGGTGTTGTTTGCGCTGTTTTATGCGTCTTACAATCATTTTGGTGTAACAGGACTGGCAGTCAACTGGATTGGCAATGAAATTACAGCAGAATCCCTGCTGTACGGGCTGGCGCTGGGTGCTATGGCGAGTGCCGTGATGATGTGGTTTTCGTGTATTCATGTGTTGTTTTCAACAGACCGAATTGTCTATTTGTTTGGACGCATTGCACCGAAAGGTTCGCTGCTTCTGTCAATCCTGCTGCGCACAGTTCCGCGGGTGAGTGCTAAGGCAAAACAGATTGCCGCCGCGCAGCAGTGCATTGGCCGCGGGCCGGGGCAGGGAAATTTCTTGCGTCGCTGTGCAAATGCCTGCCGCAGGGTTTCTATTTTGATCACATGGCTGCTCGAAAATGCGGTGCAGACAGCTGACTCTATGAGAAGCCGGGGCTGTACGCTGAAAAAACGCAGTGCCTACTCTATCTATCGTTTTGACGGCCGCGACCGTGCGCTTGTGCTCCTGCTCTGTGTGCTGCTTACGGCCATTGGTGCGGCCGCGGCTTTTTCCCAGACCTTTGCCCAGTATGACCCGATTATCCAGTTCCCCAGAATGACGGCTGCCAGCTGGTTCTTTTGCGGAGCTTACGCATTTTTTTGCCTGCTGCCGATGCTGCTGCAGTGTCTGCAGGAATGGTCCTTTGACCGACAGAGAAAGCGCGCGGATTTTTCAAACTCGCACAGCGGAAAACAATCATAAAAGATCTTTACGCCCCGCGCAGCTGCAAGGTGGCTGCAGGCATTTCCAGCGATACGAGATGAAATAAGCAATAACAAAGGCCCGCACCCTGTGTAAAACAGAGCGCGGGCCAAATTGTTTTTACAGAAATCAGGCCTTGCCGTCGCAGCCCATAACGTCTGTAATCTTGTGTGCAACCATGTTCTTGACTGCTTCACGTGCAGGCGCAAGGTACTGGCGCGGGTCGAAGTGATCCGGATGATCATGGAAGTATTTGCGGATAACAGCAGTCATAGCCAGACGAATGTCGGAGTCGACGTTGATCTTGCAGACAGCCATCTTTGCGGCTTTGCGCAGCTCGCTCTCGGGAATACCGATTGCGTTGGGCATGTTGCCGCCATAGGTGTTGATCATCTTTACGAATTCCTGCGGTACACTGGAGGAACCGTGCAGAACGATCGGGAAACCAGGCAGACGCTTGGAAACTTCTTCGAGGATATCCAGGCGGAGCTTCGGGTTCTGGCCAGGCTTAAACTTGTAGGCGCCGTGGCTGGTGCCAATGGCGATTGCCAGGCTGTCAACACCGGTGCGCTTGACAAAATCCTGTACCTGGTCGGGGTCCGTGTACATTGCTTTGTCAGACTCTACGGAAACGTCGTCTTCTACACCGCCCAGGGTGCCCAGTTCCGCTTCTACGGTAACATTGTATTTATGTGCGTACTCCACGACTTTTGCAGATTCGGCAACGTTTTCTTCATAGGGCTTAGAAGAGCCGTCGAACATAACAGAAGTAAAGCCGTCATCAACGCACGCTTTGCACATCTCATAAGACGGGCCGTGGTCAAGATGCAGAGCGATCGGGATGTCCGGGTTTACAGAAACAGCGGCCTCTACCAGCTTTACCAGGTAGGTGGGGTTGGCATAAGCGCGCGCGCCCTTAGAAACCTGCAGAATAACAGGTGCCTTCAGCTCGCCGGCTGCCTCTGTGATGCCCTGGATGATTTCCATGTTGTTCACGTTGAAAGCACCGATTGCGTAGCCGCCGTCGTATGCTTTTTTGAACATATCCTTCGTGTTTACTAATGCCATGGGTTTCACACTCCTATACTTTTATTGGCAGGTTCATTATACAACAAATTGAAGTGAAAAGAAATATAAACTTGAGGGGAATTGTGCAGGATAGAAAAAGAACTGTAAAAATGCTGCGGCCGCGGTTTTAGGCAGGAACTTTTCCCGCCTGCTGCCGCACCCACCAAAAGATATACTGCTGCGCCAGACCTGCGGCGGGGCCGAAATCAGCCGGATTTACCCCCGAAAACCACTGCTTCATGGCGCGGTTGATCCACACGTCTTTTGGAAAAGACTCCATGCGGTGCAGACCGTACAGCAGGGCGCAGTCCGCGACCTTTGGCCCGACGCCCACAATCGTCATAAGGGTGCGGCGGGCTTCCTGCAGCGGGGCAGTGCGCAGCGCTTCCAGCGAAACGGCACCGCCTGCCACTTTTTGGGCGGCGTCCAGCAGATAACGTGCCCGAAAGCCGCAGCGCAGCGGTGCAAGGCCGGCTTCTGTCAAAGCGGCAAGTGTTTTCGCCGAAGGGAATGGATGGGCGCTTTTCTGCTGATGCAGGCCGCTGCTCGTGGGCAGTTCTGCTTCTGCCCGCCCGCCGCACAGCCGGTCGATAATCCCCTGGATACGCGGAATATTGTTGTTTTGCGAGAGAATAAACGAACATAGCGCCTCCCAGGGGTCTTGCCGCAGGATATGAATGCCTGCACCGCAGCAGGCGGCTTCTTTCAGGTTGGGATGCAGTGCCGCTAAGTGCTGCTGCAGAGTAACATAGTCGGTGTCAAGGTCGAAATAGCTGCGCCAAAATGGGTCCGCTTGTAAAAGAGGCACGTCTTTTTGTGTCAGCACCAGGTGCCGCCCGCCGACGACGCCGGAAAAAACCCCTGGCTTTATTTCGCGCCAGCGAAAGCACTGCCCGCACAGCAGTGTTTTGCGCAGATCCATTGCGCTTCCTCCTTAATATGTACCATTTAATGGATATCATCATATTTAACTTGAAAATAAGCTATAATATGATATATTCGTAATAAAGCAGACAGACTTTTGCCTTTCTGCACGCCAAGTATAACATGAAAATACGGAAAGTTAAAGAAAAAGCAAGCAAAAGGTTTACATAATATAAATTTTGCTAAAAGATGAATAAACCATGAAATTGCTGTTTCAAGCGGCTTTTCCACATTTTCAACTGTGTTTTCCACATTGTTGACCGGGTTTTCAACTTGTATTATGTAAACCTGTGCAAATACGGTTTGTATAAATGCCGCAGCGGCAGGGAAAATTCGATGTATATTCTTTAAAGAAAATTTAAAACAGTATTTCAGCCACCTGTTTTACAAGCAGACGGTATGCAGAACCCACCGGCTGCTCAGTGCGGTTTCTGTTTCGAAAGCGTGAACTTTCTACATTTTTTCCGAAAGAACGTGCAGGAGCGACAGCCTTGTGGTATAATTAATCATTATGGGAAATGTATCTGGAGGCACAAAATGAAACCCAATCAATCAGAAGAAAACGGCCGCGTACGCGGCGATGATGTAATAGCTGGGCGCAATGCCGTTATGGAAGCACTGAAAAGCGGCCGCGCACTGGAAAGTTTATATTTAGCCCGCGGCGTGCATGGCGGCAGCCTGGGGGCAATTATTGCCCGCGCAAAGGAAGCCGGCGTGCCTGTCAAAGAGGCCGATTCGCGTAAGCTCGATGCTATGTGCGGCGGTGCCGCACACCAGGGCGTGGTTGCCTTGGCCTCAGTAAAGCCGTATGCTGAGCTGGACGATATTTTTAATTTGGCAAAAGAGCGCGGCGAGCAGCCTTTTCTTATCATTGCAGATGGCCTGGAAGATCCGCACAACTTGGGTGCGGTGCTGCGTGTCGCAGAGTGCGCGGGTGCGCACGGCGTCATTATCCCCAAACGGCGCAGTGTCGGGCTGACCTATGCGGTCGGTAAAGCCAGCGCGGGCGCGGTAGAATACGTGCCGGTGGTGCGGGTAAACAGCTTGCCCGAGGTGCTGGAAGAACTTAAAAAACGGGGTGTATGGCTGTATGTTGCCGATATGGAAGGCGAGCCGTGGTGCAATGTGGATTACGCTGGGCCGTGTGCAGTTATTATTGGCAGCGAGGGCTTTGGCATTGGCCGCTTGGTAAAAGAAAAAAGCGACTTTACCATTTCCCTGCCGATGGAAGGACAAATCAATTCTCTGAACGCTTCCGTAGCTTGTGGAATCATTTGTTACGAAGTGTTGCGCCAGCGCAAAGGAATCCACTCTAAACAGTAAGTGCAGAAAGTGGGGGAGACTATATGGAGCATCAGAACGATGAAAATCTGTATATAAATCATGCACAGGATGAAAAAACACCGGAAGAGCCAATGGCTGATGCCATGGCCTTTTCCTCCAGTGCACTAAAAGCCCGCAGAGAAAAAGAACAGCAGGAAGCACAGCGCCGTGAAGCAGAGACCGAGCAGCAAAGGCAGCAGGAAGCACAGCGCCGTGAAGCAGAGACCGAGCAGCAAAGGCAGCAGGAAGCACAGCGCCGTGAAGCAGAAGCCGAGCAGCAAAGGCAGCAGGAAGCACAGCGCCGTAAAGCAGAAGCCGAGCAGCAAAGGCAGCAGGAAGAGCAGCGCCGTCTAGACAGTATGAAACAGCAGCAGGAGCAGCTGAAAAAAATAGAAGAAGAACGCCAACAGGCCGAAGAAGAGCCTGAGAAAAAACCGCATAAGCGCAGTAGACAGGAAAAGAACAACCTGAAAAAATTAAAAAAGCAGGATAAACTGCGCCGCAAGCAGGCAGGGACCGTCAAAGAGGATGATTTGTACTATGGCCTCAAGCTAAAGTCCCGGCAGGAATATCAAAAAGAATATGAGGAAACCCAGTCATTTAAGCCGATACGGCCGGAAGAAAACGGCGTCAGCGATAAAACCGGTACGTTTTCTTATTTATTTGATAAAGACGACAAGGGCACCAGCCCGGAAATGACACAAAAACTGGCGCAGCTGCATGAAAAACGCCGCCGCCGTGTCAAGAAAGTGGCGGAAGAGACTGGTGTAATCGGCAGCGATGTTGCAAAAGAAGATATCTATTCAATTACTACAGCAATCAGCCTCAAGGATATCCGCAAAGAGGCAGCAAAAAAGGGAGTTCACCTGCAGCCGAAATCCGGCGAAGAGCAGGCGCCTGTGAAAGAACCACCGCAGCCGCAAAAAGAACCCCGCAAAGAAATGGTGCTGCCGGTGGTGCAGGAGCCGATTGAGCGTCCTGCTCCGCCTGCGGGCAGCCCGGTCACGTACCGTCCAAGCGGTACGCCGGTACATATTGTCCCGCTGGAGGATCTGCTGACCCCGGTCTTTAATGAATCACGCAAGTACCCGCATGTGGTGCCACAGCCGGTAGAAGAGCTGAAAGAGGAGCTGGAAGCTCCGCAGAAACCCGCTGTAAAAGAAACAGCAGCCGAAGAAGTACAGAAACCGGCACAGCCCGCGGCAGAAATGCCGGAACGGCCTGCTGCGGCCGTACAGGAGCCGGAAGTTCCGCAGAAACCCGTTGTAGAAGAAACAGCAGCCGAAGAAGTACAGAAACCGGCACAGCCTGCGGCAGAAATGCCGGAACGGCCTGCTGCGGCCGTACAGGAGCTGGAAGCTCCGCAGAAACCCGCTGTAAAAGAAACAGCAGCCGAAGAAGTACAGAAACCGGCACAGCCTGCGGCAGAAATGCCGGAACGGCCTGCTGCGGCCGTACAGGAGCTGGAAGCTCCGCAGAAACCCGCTGTAAAAGAAACAGCAGCCGAAGAAGTACAGAAACCGGCACAGCCTGCGGCAGAAATGCCGGAACGGCCTGCTGCGGCCGTACAGGAGCCGGAAGTTCGGCGGAAACCCGCTGTAGAAAAAGCAGCAGCCGAAGAAGCGCCGAAACCGGCACAGCCTGCGGCAGAAATGCCGGAACGGCCTGTTGTGACAATGCAGAAGCCGGAAGTTCGGCGGAAACCCGCTGTAGAAAAAGCAGCAGCCGAAGAAGTACAGAAACCGGCACAGCCTGCGGCAGAAATGGCGGAACGGCCTGTTGTGACAATGCAGAAGCCGGAAGTTCGGCGGAAACCCGCTGTAGAAAAAGCAGCAGCCGAAGAAGTACAGAAACCGGCACAGCCTGCGGCAGAAATGGCGGAACGGCCTGTTGTGACAATGCAGAAGCCGGAAGTTCGGCGGAAACCCGCTGTAGAAGAAACAGCAGCCGAAGAAGTACAGAAACCGGCACAGCCTGCGGCAGAAATGCCGGAACGGCCTGTTGTGACAATGCAGAATGTACCTGACCGTTTTGCGGACGAAGAGGTGCCTGCAGAAGCTGTGGAGGAACAGGACAAGCTGGAAATTCCGGTGCCGTCTCAGAAAGCACCAAAACGGAAAATTCTGCGCCGGCGCCAGCCGATACAGGAAGTGCCCGCGAAAGAGCAGGCAGATGCCGCACAGAAGAACGAAGACCTTAACTTTGACGAAGATGAACCTTTGCGTCTGTTGGACAACGACAGCAAAGAGGATGAACTGGACGATTACAATGAACCGGAAGATGCTGCTGCAATTTTCCACCAGCTTGGCGGCGATATGCGCGAATTGGTGCTGCGCCTGACAGTTACGGGAATCTGCGGCATTTTAGAGCTGCTCTTTGGCGTGCTGGGTGAGTTTGGCTTGTTCGGTATGCAGCCACTCAATATCACAGCTTATCTTCTTTGCAGCCTGATTTTTATGGCTGTTGCAGTTGGGTTCTGTGGCACTACGATTTTCAGCGGACTGAAAGCCCTGGCAAAGCTGCAGGCCAATGCCGACAGCGGAATTGCTGTTGCAAGCGTGGTTGGGCTGGTGCAGGGGGTTTCTTCCCTTTTCATGCAGAACATTTTTGCACATGGCCAGCTGCATCTGTACGCAGTCATTGTGTGCGGGGCGCTGTTCCTCAATACCTTAGGTAAGTTTTCGCTGGTGCGCCGGGTCAATCATAATTTCCATTATATTACTTCACCAGATAAAAAATATGCAGTCGAAAAGTTTAATGACCATAACATAGCTTTGCAAATGGCTGAGGGAGTCACCATTGATACCCCGCAGATTGCCTATGAGCATGAGACTGGATTTTTCCAGCATTTTCTGCGCCTTTCCTACAGCGATGACCCCAGCGACCACAGCAGCCAGTTCTTGGCACCGGTTCTGTTCTGCGCCAGTTTGGTGCTGTTCTTAGTCATGCTGCTGTTTGTTCAGCCAAAAGATGTTGGCAGTGCGCTGACAGCCTTTGCTGCAGCCACTTGTGTGAGTGTTCCGCTGATGAATATGCTTTCCGTGAACCTTTCTCTGTCGTACCTGAGCCGGGTGGCTTCGCAGTGCGGCGGTATGGTTGTTGGATTCCCGGCGGTGCAGTATTTTTCAAATGTCAATTCTGTACTGATCGATGCACAGGACCTCTTCCCGCGCGGCAGTGTTATGCTCAATGGCATTAAAACATTCCGTGGGAAGCAGATGGATGATGCGATTGTGGATGCCGCTGCCTTGCTGCATGCGGCCGGCGGGCCTTTATGCAGCTTGTTTGGCCAAGTTACGCAGAGCCGGCAGGACGGTATGCCAAAAGTAGAGAATGTACAGTATGAAGACGGAATGGGAATTTCCGGTTGGGTCGGCGGCCGCCGGGTGTTTATTGGCAACCGCCGCCTGATGAGCGCCCATAATGTCACCCCGCCCAGTGAAATGCTGGAAGCGAAATATGTAAAGGGTGGCAGACAGGTTGTTTACCTTTCAGTGAGCGGAGAGCTTTCGGCGATGTTTATTGTCACATATCGTGCCGACCGCCACCGTACACAGGAGCTGCAGCGCATGGAGAATAACGGTATTGCCATTATCGTGCGCAGCAATGATGCAAATGTCACAGCACCGTTTTTAGCGGCGCTGTTCCATCTAGATGCACACTCCATTCGTGTGCTGCCAGAGCGTTTGGGGCAGGTGTATGAAGCCGCAAAGAAGCCGGCGCGCAAAGCCAATGCGCTGATTGCAACAAAGGGCCGCCCGACCACGATGATGCGACTGGTTACAGCTTGTGTACGTCAGCGTGCAAATATTTCGCTGGCGGTTGTTCTGCAGAATGTCAGTGCTGTTTTGGGCTTTGTTTTGGTGGCATTCCTCTGCTGCCAAAAGGGAATGCAGCAGGTCAGTACATTGAGTATGTTTATTTACGAAGCTTTCTGGTGCCTGGCAATTTGGCTGGTGCCGAAGTTCCGCAGACCGTAAAAGTCAATTATTAAACGAGAAGCCGGGTGGCCCTGCGGGGCATCCGGCTTTTTGCTTTTCTGTTTTGGGTTATACGCAAAGAGAATGGAAAGAATGACTGGGGTAATAAAGTACCGCAGAGGTGGGCAGAAACAATTTGTCATTTTGCCCAAAATAGAGAGGGAAACTCTGTGCTGGCTATAGAAATTTCCTAAACGCCTTGCCATATGTAGTAATATGATATATAATTATTGCAATCATTGAATAAATATTTATTAAATATTACTACCCGCGAAGGGGGAAAACCAAATGAAACCGTATTCTGCAAAAAACATCTTAAATATCGCGCTGGCAGGCCATTCCGGCGCCGGAAAGACCAGTATCGCCGAGGCAATGCTCAAACTTTCCGGCGCGACCGACCGCCTGGGCAAAGTCAATGCCGGCAGCACTGTGTGCGACTACGATCCGGAGGAGACCCGCCGCGGGGTCAGTGTTTCCACTGCGGTAGCGCCGCTGGAGTGGAAAGGTCATAAAATCAACCTGCTCGACGCGCCGGGTCTGTTTGACTTTGCGGGCGCCGCGGCAGAGGCTGTGCGCGCTGCAGACAGCGTGCTGATTGCTGTCAGCGGACGCGGCGGCGTTTCGGTAGGTACGGAAAAGGCGGTTGCCGCCGCCGACAGCCGCGGCCTTGCAAAAGTTTTCTTTGTCAACGGCCTGTGCGACGAAAGCGCACGCTTTTACCACGTCTTTGAAGACCTGAAAGCCAGTTTCGGCCCGGCAGTCTGCCCGGTCGTAGTCCCCTATATCGAAAACGGCCAGGCGAATATTTACATCAATCTGCTGGAGTATAAGGCCTACGACTACGCAAATGGTGCACCGGTTGAGGTGAAAATGCCCGATATGGGCGACCACCGCCTGCAGGGGCTGCGCACAGCGATTTGTGAAGCGGTTGCTGAAACCAGCGATGAAATGTTTGAAAAGTATTTTTCTGGTCAGGAATTTACACCGGAAGAAGTTATTGTCGGCGTTTCCCACGGGGTTAAGGCCGGCACCATTATGCCGGTTTTCTGCGGCGATGCACTGCTGATGCGCGGCATGGAGCAGTTCTTGGATGGCATCGTCTGGCTGCTGCCCAGTGCACAGGAAAAAGCGGCGGAAATCGGTGCTGATATGAACGGCGACCCAGTAGAATTGACAGTCAATGAAGATGCGGCTGCTGCGGCAATTTGCTTTAAGACGATTGCGGACCCCTTTGTCGGCAAAGTCAGCTTTTTAAAGTGCATTTCCGGCAAAGTAGTGCAGGACGGCAGCTTAATTGATATGCGTACCGGGGAAAGCGAACACATCGGCAAAGTGGTGCTGGTGCGCGGCAAAAAGCAGGAGGATATGCATGTCATTCCTGCAGGTGATATTGGTGCTGTGCTGAAGCTGTCGGGTGTGGCCACCGGCGATACCCTGTGTGCACCTGCACGCAAAGTGATGCTGGACGGTGTCGATTACCCGAATGCACCGCTGCGTATGGCGATTGTGCCTAAGACAAAGGGCGAAGAAGACAAAATCGCGCAGGCTGTTTTCCGCTTGATGGAGGAAGACCCCACCATTGGCTACGAAAACAATGCTGAAACGCATGAAATGATTATTTCCGGTCTGGGCGAACAGCATTTGGATGTAGTGCTGTCAAAGCTGCAGAACCGCTATAATGTAGAGGCAACGCTGAAAACCCCGCGTGTGCCTTACCGCGAGACAATCCGCAAGACCGTAAAAGTGCAGGGCCGGCATAAAAAGCAGACAGGCGGCCATGGGCAATTTGGCGATGTGTGGATTGAGTTTAGTCCCTGTGACAGTGAGAATATGGTCTTTGATGAAAAGGTCGTAGGCGGCAGTGTACCGAAAGGATACTTCCCAGCGGTAGAAAAAGGCCTGCGCGAAAGCATCAGCAAAGGGCCGCTGGCGGGGTACCCGGTAGTTGGTCTGCATGCAACGCTGTACGATGGCTCTTATCATCCGGTGGACAGCTCTGAAATGGCCTTTAAAACAGCTGCAGGCATTGCTTACCGGGCAGGTATGCCAAAGGCAGACCCGGTCTTGCTGGAGCCAATCGGTCAGTTGAAAGCAGCTGTGCCCGACAGCAACATGGGCGATGTGATGGGCGAGGTAAATAAACGCCGTGGCCGTGTGCAGGGCATTGCCCCCGCACAGACCGGCTACCAGACCATTGAGGCAGAAGTGCCAATGGCTGAAATGGCTGATTTTGCAACCTTCCTGCGTCAGACAACCCAGGGACGCGGCAGCTATACGTTCGACTTCATTCGGTATGAAGAGTGCCCGCCACAGGTGGCAGAAAAAGTGATTGCTGCCGCGAGCGAAGAATAAGCATACTTTCTTTGGCATTTGCCAAACTTCCTCCATAACAAAAGACAGGGCCACCGGAAATTGCCGGCAGCCTTGTCTTTTACTTTATGCTTTTTTAGGCGGTGTCTCTTTTTCCGGCTTTACAGGCGGCGCTTTGGTGCGGCTGTGCTGTCGGTTTTCGTGCTGCGGAAACAGCGTATCCACCAAAATAATGTCTTCACCAATCAGGCGGATATCCGCCCACGGAATCATGCGGTCATCTTCCCGCCCAAACAGGCCGAAAAAGCGCAGCCTGCCGTAAATGACAAGCGCCGCGACTGAAGCAGTCACGGTGTCAATCTCTACATCTCCCACATTGCCCAGGCGCACCCCGTCGCGGATATTGATTACCTCTTTGCGATGCAGGTCATACACTCTGCTGTGCACGCAGATCACCCCTTATGCAGCTTTACGCAGAGAAGAGAAAAAATATTCCTGTACAGAATGCTTTTTAAGCAGTACGGTAAACCACAAGGCTGTGCCGGCCCAGCGCTTCATAGCGGCTGTTTACCAGCGGCTTTTTCCAGTAAGTCGGCCCGCTGTCCCCCATGGGGTCCTCGAGCCAGCAGCCATTTGGGTCGTACCCCACCAGCACCATGCAGTCTGTATTTTTAGGCCAAAAGCAGGTGCCCCCGGCTGGCATCTGCCAAGAAAGGGCGGCAGCGGGCATGTCCATCTTTTCGGTAGCCCAAAGCAGTACCGGCTGCCCGGCGGAAACATATTTTTGTATTAGTGTCTCTAAAGAAGTACCGGAAGTATCCTGTGCCTTTAAAAGCGGCGGCAAAAACTGCGCCAAAGACTGCTTGACCGGCCGTGCAAAACACCCGCCGCTGCCCTTTTTGCGCGGGCTGCCGGCAAAGGATTTTTCCGGATCCGGGCCGGTCAGGGTGCCGCTAAGCGTCTGCAGCGGCGTTTGGCTTAAAGAACTGACCACATTGTCAAGTCCGGCGGGAATACCCCAATAGTGCAGCAGCATCAGTTCGCTGACAGCTTCGGTGCCATAGGGCAGCACCTTTTTGGCACTGCAGTAGGGCAGCCACAGCTGCAGGGAAATCGGCGCTTTGCCTGTGCCTTGCAAGGAAGAAGAAGTCGGCGGCAGCGCACAGGCACAGGCGAACCCGACTGCCCCAAAGCCAAGTGCCCCGGCCACAACAAGACTTAAAATCTTTTTCCGCAGATGTACGGCGCGCTCTTTTGGCGAGCAGCGGCAGCCCCGGTATGGCAGCCTTTTTCTTTCAGCTATTTTTTTCCGCAGCAGCGCGCAAGCGTTTTGCATGTTTATCAACTCCTGCCGCTATTTTACGTTGTTTTCCAAAAGAAGCAGGGCTGTTCCTGTCGAATGCACAAAAAAGAGTTTGTCCCTTTTGGCGGGCGGCTGTATAAACTCATTTTATAATTAAAATTGTGTTTACAAATATTATAAATAAATATATAATATGTTTATGATATTACGAGAAAGAGGTAAAAAGCGTTGAGCAGCAAAGAAGAAACGATAGAAGAATTGGCAGCCGGAGTTGCACACAGGGAAGACGGCGCGCTGGTCTGCCTCTGCTGTGGGAAAGTCTTTGCACCGGACGAGATCTTTCCGGCAGACGGCAGGTTTTACACCGCAGCGCGCGCGGCAGCTCTGCATGTGCAGCAGATGCACCCCAGCCGCTTTCAGGAATTCGTCAGTGCAAATGCCCGCAGCCTTTCCATAACAGAAAATCAGAAAGAACTGCTGCAGCTTTTCCATGATGGTGTGCCTGACAGCGAGATTGCAAAGCAGCTGCACATTTCGCAGTCCACTGTGCGGCATCAGCGCTTTCGCTTTCGAGAAAAAGCAAAAAACGCCAAGCTTTACCTTGCAGTGTGGAAAATGGCGGAAAAAGGGAAGATAGAGCAGCAGGCTGAGCTTTTGCCTGTACATAAGGGGGCAAAAATGGTGGATGACCGCTATGCAGTTACAAAGGAGGAATATGAGACAATTCTGGAAAATGTCTTTGAAAGCCAGAATCCGCTGAAGCTGAAAGTGTTTTCTTCTAAAGAAAAGAAGAAAATTGTGATTTTGCACCGGCTGGCAGAAGAATTTGAGCCGGGGCGCCAATACACCGAGAAAGAGGTTAATCGGATTTTGGGCAGTGTGGATGAGGATTACGCAATGCTGCGGCGATATTTGGTAGAGTACGGTTACCTTGGCCGCACCAGGGATTGTAGCAGATATTGGCGCAAATGATTTTTTGAGACAGACAACAAACGGGACTCTCTGCACAATCCATGCAGAGAGCCCCGTTCGCATATGATTTCTGTTGTCAGTTTACAGCGCTATCATTTTGAAAATAGGTAGAGCGTACCGGAACTCTTTCCGGAAGTGGAAGAAGAGCTGCTGTAGGCGCTGGAGTCAATCTTCTTCGCATTTTTTGTTACATAAGAAGTAATCTCACTGTTTGAGGTTCCGCCGCCTTCATCAGATACCAGGAAGTAAGTGATTTTTCCTTCTGCAACCAAAGATTTCAGCTTTGTCAGTGTCAGCGAGTTATCGCTGCCGAGGAAGCCACCATAGGCATAACAGGGCAGCCCTGTGTCAATAATGAGCTGCGCAATGGTATCAGAGCGGCAGGCGGTCAGCAGAAAACTGCCTTGTTTGTAGTTCTTCTTCAGGTAAGTTTCCAGCCCGCTGTCTGTAAAGGATTCGCCGCCAGAAGTGCCGCCCTGCTGGCCGTTAGTGCCGTTGCCGGGTGCCTGCCCATTAGGCATTTGACCGGACTGGCTGCTGGAAGAGGAAGTGCCGCCCTGCTGGCCGTTAGTGCCGTTGCCGGGCACCTGTCCGCTGGGCATTTGACCGGACTGGCTGCTGGAAGAGGAGGTGCCGCCCTGCTGGCCGTTAGTACCGTTGCCGGGCGCCTGCCCATTAGGCATTTGACCGGACTGGCTGCTGGAAGAGGAGGTGCCGCCCTGCTGGCCGTTAGTGCCGTTGCCGGGCGCCTGTCCGCTGGGCATTTGACCGGACTGGCTGCTGGAAGAGGAGGTGCCGCCCTGCTGGCCGTTAGTACCGTTGCCGGGCGCCTGTCCGCTGGGCATTTGACCGGACTGGCTGCTGGAAGAGGAGGTGCCGCCCTGCTGGCCGTTAGTGCCGTTGCCGGGTGCCTGCCCATTAGGCATTTGACCGGACTGGCTGCTGGAAGAGGAGGTACCGCCCTGCTGGCCGTTAGTGCCGTTGCCGGGCGCCTGTCCGCTGGGCATTTGACCGGACTGCGTGCCGCCCATGCCGCCGGAGGCTGTGTTACTCGGCCCAGCAGTTGGAATAGTTGCATTCGGTGGAGTTTGTACAGGGGTCCATGCCCAATAGGCGCTGCCGGCCATTAGAGAGACCGCCAGAAGTACACATGCCGAGCGCAGAAACACTTTTTTGGGGGAAAGCCAATGCATTGCCAGCAGCACTGCTCCTACAATGCACGGAACCAAAATAAGTGGTGCCAGCCATGCAGAAACGGAAGAATACTGTAAAACGTAAAGGAAAGAAATCAGAATGTTGATAAACAGTGACGCCAACAACAGCCATGGGCGCAGAGTGTTCAGTGTTAATTTCCGCTTTGGCTTTGCAGGAGTGGTGTCCTGGGGTGTTTCAGTGCCGGGGACTGCCGTATTTGCTGCGGAAGGAGGCACAGCAGATAGAAGTGCCTGCTTCGCCGCTGCTTTTTTGGTGGTGCGGCGGGCGGCAAAGAAACGGTAAAGCTGCCACAAACCTACGCCGCTCAGGACAGCAACCGGTGGTGCAATCATGCACAGATAGTAGGCGTGGAAGAATCCGGCAAAGCTAAAGAATCCGGCGGCTGTAAGCAGCCACATACCCCAGAAAACCAGATTGCGCTGTGCAGGGTCCTTTTTCTTCAGGCCTTTTTTGCGCAGGCCCAGTACACAGGCTGCGGCTGCGAACAGAAGCAGCCAGCTGCCCTGTCCATACAATTCAGTATTCCATAGGCGAAGCGGAGAAGCAGAGCCGAGGCTGTTGACATTGTTGCCGCCGCCTTGTTTTCCGCCTGTCTGCTGCATACCCTGCTGTGTGTTTCCACTTTGCGGGCCGCCTTGCTGCCCGGTGCTGCCGGAACTGCTACCAGAATTTGTGCCCGCCGGTGCAGTCGGCTGCTGTGCAGCTGTACTGCCAGAACTTGTGCTGCTTGTACTGGAAGCAGTACCTGAGGAAGTACCTGAACTGGTACCGGAAGAAGTGCCCGCTGGCGCAGTTGGCTGCTGTGCGGCGATGGTCGTAGAGCCGCTGACAACAGCACTGCCAGAACTTGTGCTGCTTGTACTGGAAGCAGTACCCGAGGAAGTACCCGAACTGCTACCGGAAGAGGTGCCAGAGCCTTGAGTTGCGCCGGTGCTGCCGTCGGACTTTCCACCCTGTGCTCCCTGCATACCGGAAGGCGCGGTGCCTTGAGTACCACCACCGCCGCCGCTGCCGGTCAGCCGCTCTATGCCGTTATGGCCAAAGACCAGTTCCAGTTCTGAATTATTGCTGGTGCTGTCCACATAGGGGCGCTGAGAGGCGGGTGTCAGGTCGACCACGGTGATCCATGAAAACGAAACAGCCAGCATGACCGCTGTTGCCAGTGCGCCCGCAGCAAAGCGTTTCCATACTTTTCCCTTTGAAAAAATCAGGTAAGTGACTACGACCGCAGGCACAATCAGATAAGCCTGCAGCATCTTCACATTGAAGCCGAGGCCGATGAGCACCCCGCAGACGATAAGCCACCGCCATTTGCCGGTGTCGATGGATTTCATCAGGAACCACACTGCTAAAAGCAGCCAGAAAATCAGCTGCATGTCGATGGTGCTGTTGCGGGAAACCAGCACTACGGCGGGGGTCAGTGCAAAGATAAAGGCCGCTGCCAAACCGGCATTTTTGTGAAAAAAGCGGCTGGTCAGCAGGTAAATTAGAAGACAGGAAAGTGTTCCCGCCACTGCCTGCGGCAGCAGCATGGCCCACCCGCTGTAGCCAAACACTTTGCACGAAAGTGCCTGCATCCACAGCCCCAGGGGCGGTTTGTCGACGCTGACCATGCCGGCGGGGTCAAAGCTGACAAAGAAAAAATTGTGCCAGCTTTGTGTCATACTTTTTATACAGGCCGCATAGTACGCATTGCAGGTGCCGTTTTTCCCTATATTCCAAAAATTCATAAAGAAAGAGAGGGCTAGGATTCCTATTAGAATCCATAAAGAAGGCCCGGCCTTACGGGCCTTTTCTTTCGCCTGCAGAATAGTTTGCTTCATGCAGATTCCTCCTGCGAAAAATTTTGTAGCAGCCGCGTGCGGCTGTCGCTGTATTTTATCGTAAGAGTGCTGCGTGACTGTTTGCTGAACATTAGAAGAAACTTAAGATAAACTTTATCGCAGTCATAGGTCTTTTTTTACTTTTTGCAGGGCGGCTTTCTCCAGCCGCGAAACCTGCGCCTGACTAATGCCGATTTCTTTTGCAACCTCCATCTGTGTCTTTCCCTGAAAGAAGCGCATGGAAAGAATGTGTTTTTCCCGGTCCGATAAATCGCGGATAGCCTGCTTAAGCACAATTTCGTCAATCCAGTTGTTGTCATCGTTGTTGTCGCCGACCTGGTCCATCACGTAAATGGTGTCGCCGCCATCGGAAAAGACAGGCTCATACAGCGAAACGGGGTCTACAATCGACTCCAGTGCCATGACAACATCTGCCCTGTCGATACCCAAAATCTTTGCCAGCTCGTCAGTTGTGGGTTCACGGTCGTGTTCGGCGGTAAAGGCCTCTTTTGCTTTCATTGCCTTATAGGCGGTATCGCGCAGGGAACGCGATACGCGAATGGAATTGTTGTCGCGCAGGTAGCGGCGGATTTCCCCGATAATCATGGGTACGCCATAGGTCGAAAACTTGACTCCCTGGCTGATGTCAAAGTGATCAATTGCTTTCATAAGGCCGATGCACCCTACCTGAAACAGGTCGTCCAGGTTTTCGCCGCGGTTTGTAAAGCGCTGAATGACGCTAAGCACCAGGCGCAGATTGCCGCTGATGAGTTCATCGCGTGCGTGCGGGTCGCCCGCATGCATTTTGCGCAGCAGGTCCATTTTTTCTGCCTCGGTCAGTACTTTGAGTTTGGAAGTATTCACCCCGCAGATTTCTACTTTATTGTTCTGCATCATACCGCTCCTTTCCAGTTGCAGTATGGCCGTTTTGGAGTGGCAGTATGCGGGGAAGACCGGTTGCTTCCAGAAAGTGGATATGATATACTATTGAGGCAATATGATAAAATTAGAGTACTATGCGGAAGAGGAGAAATCTATGAACAAAAAAAACAGAAAATGGCTTTTGTATCTGCCGTTTTTTGCGGGGCTGCTTTGGCTGCTTTTTCTATACCACTATGATTTCCCACAGGGGGATGATTTTGCATTTACGGTAAGCGGTGGAAGCCTGCCGCGCATCTGGAGCTTTTACAAATACTATTACCAAGTGGCGGGGTCACGCATGGCAAACCTGCTGGCGCAGCTTTTTCTGCTCAGCGGCATGACAGTCTGGAAAATTGTTACGCCATTTGTCAGCGTAGGCTTGTCTTTGCTGCTGTTTTACTGGGTGACAGGCCGTATGACACCGCAGCAAGGCAGCCTTAGGCGTGACTTTGCGCTGGGCAGCGTGTGTGCTTTTCTGCCGGGCCTTTTGCCCGTGGCCTGCAATTTGTTTGCAGACACATTTTTGTGGTTGGACGGCTCCTGTAATTACCTGTACCCGCTTTTTCTGGCCTTATTAGGTGCTCTGCCGTTTTGGAATGCCCTGCACGGGCGCAGCCTGCCGCGGGCGTTTATCTGGCTTAGCCCAGTCTGCCTAGTGCTTTCCGGCCTGCTGCATGAGCAGACTGCCGTGGGTTTGTTCGTTTTCGCGGTGTTTTCCCTTATTTTGCTGCGGCATAACGAAAAAAATCCCGCTCTGCTGAAAGTGATGGCATTGCTTTCTACCGCTGTAGTTATCTTTGCATTTACCTGCCCCGGCGCGTATTACCGTCTGCATGAGGTACAGAATTCGGTTTCCGGCAGTTTCCTTTACCGCGTGTATCGCGGGCTGGTCGTTTACATTTCGGCATTCAGCAATGGCTTTTGGCCGATTGCGTCGGTACAGGGGCTGTGCGCGCTGTATCTGCTGTACCGTCGTCATACGAAAGGCAGCGCGGTGCTGAAAATTTTCCTAGGCTTTGGTGTCCTGCTTGCGCCTTTGTCGACCATTCTGCCGACAGCGGCACTGAGCGAAAATGCACCGCTTGACCGCAAAACTATGGCCCTTTTTGCTTTATGGGTACTCTACTTTATTGCCGTTTTTTCGGTATTCCTCTGGGATGCGCATGACGACAAAAGCCACCGGTATCTGCTTGCCCTGTGGCTCTTTATGTGGGGAACGCAGGTGATTCCTGCGCCGCTTGGCAGCCTTGGCCGGCCGACGATGTCCCTGGCTGTGCTGACCATTCTGCTTGCCCTGTGCGTCATGCAGCTTGCTGAGCGCCCGGCATTTACGCTCGCGCAGGCTTCTATTGCGGCAGTCGGTCTGTTTACCCTGCTGTGCATGGTCTTTCCCATGCGCGCAAATGCCGCAGTGTATCAGAATATTCTTCGTCAGGTCGCTGCTGCCAAGGCGGGTCAGACTCAGACAGTGGTTATTGACCAGAGAAAAATGCAGAAGGGGTATTTTTACTGCAATGCCTTTTCAAAGGCTTATTATCAAAAGGAAATTCGGCAGTATTATCATCTGCCGGAAAATGTACAGCTGATTTTTGCGGGACAGTAGAGTCTGCACTGTACGGGAAGGAGAAAGTGGGTTGGAGCTTTTGGTACCGGAATATGTGCAGAAAGTACTGTGCGCACTGCACAGCGCTGGATGGCAGGCATACCTGGTGGGTGGCTGCGTGCGCGATAGCCTGCTTGACAAAGTGCCCAGCGATTGGGATATCGCCGCGGAAAGTGAGCCGTTGCAGACAAAAAAGGCGCTTTCCGCTTTTCACTGTATCGAGACCGGGTTGCAGCACGGTACCATTACAGCTGTTTCTGATGGGCACCCGGTGGAAGTTACTACTTTTCGTATAGACGGCAACTATAGCGACAACCGCCGCCCCGATGGCGTGACCTTTACGCGCAGCTTGGTGGAAGATTTGCGCCGGCGTGATTTTACGATTAATGCCATGGCGTGGCAGGGCGGTGACTTAGTGGATTTGTTTGCTGGACAAGCCGACCTGCAAAATGGGGTGGTGCGCTGCGTTGGTGAGCCGAAAGTCCGTTTTGCAGAGGATGGCCTGCGCATTCTGCGTGCCCTGCGCTTTGCCAGTGTACTGGATTTTAAAGTAGAGGAAAGCACTGCGCAGGCGGTGCACCGGCAGCGCGGCCTGCTTCGTAACATTGCCTTTGAGCGCATCAGCGTGGAACTGACAAAGTTTTTGTGCGGGCCGGGTGCCGGGCGCATTTTAGCGGAATTTTCCGATGTGCTCTTTACGGTGATTCCGGAACTTGCCGCACAAAAAGGCTGCCTGCAGCGCGGTCCCTATCATCTTTACGATGTTTGGGGGCATACCCTGCATGCAGTAGAGGCAGCGCCGCCAAAGCCGGAGCTGCGCCTGGCAATGCTGCTGCATGATATTGGCAAGCCTGCCTGCCGTACGACAGACGAAAAAGGAATGGATCACTTTTACCGACATGAAGAAGTCGGCGCCGAAATGGCACAGCAAGTTCTGCGGCGCCTGCGTTTTTCGGGAAAACAGAGCCATGTCGTCTGTGAGGGAATCCGCCGTCACATGCTGTTTTTGGCGCCGGACGAAAAGCTTTTAAAGCGGCGGCTGCGGCAGTTCGGACCGGATTTTTGTTTTTTTCTGCTGGAGATGCAGCGGGCTGACACCCGCGCACAGGCCCCGGCGGTTTTTGGTCGGCTGCGGGAACTGAACCATACAGAAGCGCTGCTGAAGAAAATCGTAGCAGAGCAGGCCTGCTTTTCGCGGGCACAGCTCGCGGTGAGTGGAAACGACCTGCTTGCACTGGGGCTGCAGGGGCATGCGGTCGGCCGGGCGCTGGGCTGGATGCTGGACGCGGTAATCGCCGGCCGCTGCCAAAATGAAAAACAGGCGCTTTTGCAGTGCTGGAAGCAGCAAGCAGAGGCACCTGATAAATTGAAAAATGAGTAAGAATAAAAGGAGAACAAAAATGGAAAGTGTAGCGGTGCTGATTCCATGTTATAACGAAGCAAAGACGATTGAAAAAGTTGTCAGGGAGTATCACGAAAGCCTGCCAGACGCCACAATTTATGTTTATGACAACAATTCGACCGATAATACTGCGGAATTGGCGGCAGAGGCCGGGGCGGTTGTGCGGCATGAGTACCGGCAGGGAAAAGGCAACGTGATGCGCTCGATGTTTCGGGAAGTGGAGGCGGACTGCTACTTGATTACTGACGGCGACGATACCTACCCGCCGGACAAAGCACCGGAAATGGTGCAGCTGATCTTAGACGGCAAGGCGGATATGGTTAATGGCGACCGCCTTTCTTCCACGTATTTTACAGAGAACAAACGCCCGTTTCACAATTCGGGTAATGTGCTGGTCAGGAATTTAATCAACCGCATTTTTAAAACGCAGGTTAATGATATAATGACAGGGATGCGGGCCTTTAGCCGCAGCTTTGTCAAAAACTTTCCAGTACTTTCGCAGGGCTTTGAAATCGAGACGGAAATGACGATTTACGCGGTAGAGCGCAACTTCGTTGTACGCGAAATTCCGGTGGCTTACCGGGACCGGCCGAGCGGCAGTGTATCAAAGCTCAACACCTACTCTGATGGGTTCCGGGTGCTGCGCACAATTTTCCGGCTTTACCGTGACTACAAGCCTTTTTCGTTTTTCGGCCTGTTTGCGCTGCTGTTTTTGGTGGCGGCGCTGTGCTTCCTGATTCCGGTTCTGCGTGAATATTTTCTTACAGGAATGGTGCCGCGCTTCCCGACCTTGATTGTCGGCGTGGCGCTGGGCATTTGTGCGCTTCTTTCTTTCTTTTCTGGAATCATTCTGGAAGTTTCGGTGAAACAGAGGAACCGGATTACCGAAATGCTGATGAATCTGTATGCGGAGATGAACCAACATGGGAAAAAATAAAACAGCTCGCTCTGTTTTGGAAATTTGTCTTGCGGCAGTGTGCAGCATACTGCTGGCATTTTTAGAGATTCGCTATTTTCGTGTGCCGGTGCTGTGGCTGCCGCTGGCGGCAGTTGTGCTTTTCCTGCTTCTGCGGTACCTCAGGAAAATACACGGAAAGCGGCTGTTTATCTGTAATGCGGTCTTTTCACTGCTGCTGGCGCTTGCCTTTGTCGCGGGCGGCAAAGCAGATGCAAAGGACGAAAAAGACTTGGCGCCGCTTTACCATTCTGACTTTTTATATTTTGCAGCACTTGCGGTCATATTCTTTATCTGTTTTTCCTGCCTTTCAGATTTCCTCCGGCGGCACCCGGTGACGCTGCGGGAGGAAGTTTGCAGACACCCCAAATTGGTTTGGCTGCTTTCTGCTCTGGTTTTGTTTTTGTGCTGGATTCCCTGTCTGCTGATTTTTTATCCCGGCAATGTCACCGGTGATTCGGTGGCTTGCATTTCAGGCGCTTTGGGGAAAGTTCCTCTTTCTAATCAACAGCCGGTGTTTTACATTTTGCTGATACGGCTGGTTTTGCACTTTGCGCTTGCGATCGGAAAAAGCGTTACCTTTGGTGTGGCGTTGTTTTTGGCGCTGCAGACCTTGGTGGCGGCCTTTGCGATTGGCTACTTTTTCAGCTGGCTTGTAAAAAATGGATTTCCTAAAATCGCTTTTCTTTTATGTGCGGTTTATTTCATTGCAAACCCGCTTTTCTCTGTCTATGCGGTCACGATGTGGAAAGATATCTTTTTTGGCGACTTTATGCTGGTTTACCTGACACTTTTGTATGACTGCATACACAGTAAAGGTGAAAAGCTGAAACGACCGGGATTTTTGGCGGGCTTTTTAGCAGTGAATCTGCTGCTGTGCTTTTTGCGCAACAACGGCTATTATATTGTGTTCCTTACACTGATTGTGCTGGCGGTGCTTTACCGAAAACTGTGGAAGCGCGTGGTGCCGGCTTTCCTGGCGCTGCTGGTGCTGGTACCGGTGATTCAGGGACCGGTGTATAAGGCGGCAAACATTAAGGAAAGCCCGTTTGCAGAGTCTGTTGCCATACCGCTGCAGCAGATTGGATACACTGTGGTGAAAAACGGAAAGATGACTGCGGAACAAAAAGCTTTTGTCGATCAGCTGCTGCCGTTGGAAACCATAAAACAAGTGTATATGCCGCGCACAGCAGATAAAATTAAATTCGATAAAGGCTTTAATAACGCATTCCTTGAAAAAAACAAAGTGCAGTTTATCAAAGTCTGGGCAGGTATGCTGGGGCCAAATCTCAAATACTATATCAAGGCATATATAGGTGAAACGCTGGGCTACTGGCATATTGGCACAACCAACTGGGTTGCTCTATACGGAACAGTCGATAAAGCGTCCTGCCGCGGAGTCGGTGTTGTTGAGGCGGATATTCCCGGTTTCTCACAGCTGCGCGGTATCGTAGAAGGTGCTATGTCTGTTTTGCAGTATAATATTCCGGTATTGTCGTTGCTTTTGAGTATTGGCTTCCTGTTCTGGGTGGCCGCCTATGCGGCATTTCAGATGATTGTACAGAAACGGAAAAAGCAGCTGATCAGTTTACTGCCGCTGTTCCTTTTGTGGTTGACGCTGATGGTGGCTACGCCGACTTTCTGCGAGTTCCGGTATATGTTTGCGTATGCCACTGCATTCCCGCTGATTGTGCTGCTGGCGTTTCCCCAAAAGCTGGCGAAGAAAGGAGCTCTGCCAAAAACACCCCAGAACTATACAAAAAGAGAATAGCTGCTTCTTGATTTAAATAGACAAAAAACGCGGCGTATCCGCAAATGGGATACGCCGCGTTTTCCTGTTCTTTTATAGGAGTCAGCGTTTTAGCAGCAGGCTCTTGATGTCGACAGACTTTGAAATCATGCCGGCCTCTTTCAAAAAGGCTTCGGTCGACTGCAAAGAAGCAATGTCTGTGTCAGAAATCGTGCTGTCAAAGTCATAGAGCTTGTACATTTCTTTGACAGCGCCGATGTCAAGGTCAGTGGCCTTAGCAGTCATTTTCATAGAATTTTCGTAATTTTTGCTGATGTACTGTAAGGTTCCTTTCTGTACCTGAAGGAAAGTATTCACCAAATCTTTATTTTCATTGTAAAACTTCTGTGTGGTGGCGGTCACACTGGTCCCGGTAATCAGGCCGTCGCCATTGGTAACCATGTGAAAGCCTTTTTTCTGGCAGTTGTAGGCATTTGGCCCGGCAAGAAGGGCAGCGTCTACGCTGCCGCCCTCCAGCGCTGCGCGCGCGTTGGGGATACTCATGGAAACAAAGTGAACGTCCTTTAGGGTCAGGCCGCCGGTCTTCAGGTAGGCAGCAAGCATCTCATGCAGGGTGGTGCCTTTTGGTCCGGCAATGGTTTTTCCTTTCAGGTCGGCAGGCGACTTGACCGCTGCATTTTTGGAAAACAGCATAAAGGCCTTTGGCGCACGGCAATACATACTCAATATTTTAATATCTGCACCGCCTGCGGCTGAGATAATAACCGAGGCGCCGCCCACGTTGTTGAGCAGCTGAATTTTCCCGGAAGCAAGCGCTGCAGTCTGGTCTGCGCCGGAGGTCAGGTTCGAGTACTCCATACCCACGCCTTTTGCCTTGTAGGCGGTTTCAAAACTGGAACGCGCTTTTTCGACGATCGTCGGTACATTTAAAGGGGACTGCACATAGGTAATGACAACTTTGTCTGCGCTGTGTGACGCTGCACTGCTCTGAGCGGCAGACGAAATGGCGGCGCTTTTGCCGCAGCCGGCTAGAGACAGGGCCAAAAGACTGCCGCACAGCAGGGCGGCGGTCAGGCGCTTGATTATCGTTTTGTTCTTTTTCATTTTTTAGCTCCTCTGGTAAGATTTATTTCTATCCATACGGATTGATAGCTACGATGTTTTCATAACGCTTAAAATTTCGCGTTTGATGCCGATAAACGGCTCTGAAAGAATGTCACGTGCACCGCTCGCAGGAAGGGAAAAAGTCTTTGCGGCGGTCCCGCCTGAGAGCACGGTAATGGTATCGCCCAAAATCAGCGCCTCGTCAATGTTGTGTGTGACAAAGACAATGCCGGTTCCGGCTATTTTCTTGATACGCAGCAGTTCCTGCTGCATAGTGCCGCGGGTAAAGTAATCCAGTGCAGCAAAGGGCTCGTCCATTAAAATGAGGCGGCTGTCACGCGCAAGGGTGCGGGCAAGGGCGGCGCGCTGCTGCATGCCACCCGAAAGCTGAGCGGGATAGGCATTTTCAAAGCCCTGTAGCCCGACGGTTTGAATCAGCGCACGGATGCGTGTGTGGTCGTATGTCTTTGGCAGACCAAAAGTGATGTTCTTTTCACAAGTGAGCCACGGCATCAGCCGGGCTTCCTGAAACATCATGCCGCATTTGGTGTTTGGCGGCAGAGAAATGGTGCCGCTGTCGGGTACTTCCAACCCGCAGATCAGGCGCAGCAGGGTAGTCTTACCGCAGCCGCTTTTACCGACCAATACGGTAATGCTGCCGCAATCTGCGGAAAGATTCAACCCCTTTAAAACCGTGTGCGTTTTGCCGCCAATTTGGTAGCTTTTGTGCAGGTCCTCAATTTTCAATTCTGGCATTCCTGCACCTCCCGGCGCCCATGCGAAACCAGGCGGATGACCAGCTTAAACAGCTGATCGATTACAAGGCCGATTGCGCCGATAACCACAATGCCCACAATCACCTTGTCAGTGCGTGACATGGTTTGTGCGTCCAAAATCATATAGCCGAGTCCGCTTGCCGCGGCAATCATTTCGGCGCCCACAATGGCGCGCAGACTGTAGCCCAGCCCAATACGCATGCCCACCAGAATATCGGGCACCGCGTAGGGCAGCATGATTTTAAAAAACTGCTGGCTTTTTGAAAAACCGAGTGTTTTGCCGACTTCCAAAAGCTTTTTGTCGCAGCCTGCCAAGCCGGAGTCGGTATTGATGAGCATCGGAAAAAACGAAGCCAGAACAATGACGGCGATTTTTGGTGTTTCGCCGATTCCAAACCATAGGATTAAAAGGGGGACCAAGCTGAGCGGCGGCACATGCCGCAGGGCGTTTAGCAGTGGGCGGTAAAATGGTAGCGCTTTCGGAAACAGCGCAGACAAAAGACCGAAAAGAAATGAAAGTACGAAAGAAATGACAAAGCCGGTCAGCACGCGCTTTAGGCTGACCGCAATATTTTGCAGCAGCTCGCCGCTCTGTGACATGTTGAGGAAAGCCCGCCAAACGCTGCCCGGAGAGGGCAGCACATAAGAGCTCCAAATGCCGGCCCGGCACAATAGGTCCCATGCCAGCAAAAGAAGCAGAAAAACCAAAAGGCCTTTCCAAAAATTCTTCCATGTCTTCATAGGTAAAATTCCCCCGAAACCGCGACCTGCGGCAGCGAAAGGAAAGTCCCCGTAAAGCTGCCCAGTGCCCGCTGATAAAAGGGGTCGCCGACGATTACATCAAAGTTTCCGCGGCGGATATAGTCGGTAAATTCGTCTTCGCCAGCAAAGTGCAGGTCGCCAGGCTGCTGTAGGGTTTTCTCTATTTTGAAAAAGCTGCCTGCCGCAATTTTGGCTGTGGGAAATTCTTTTTGCAGTTTTTTGCGTAGGGCATTGCAGACAAACTGTTGGTGAAGCAGTAGAATGCGCACGGCCGGTTTCTTTTCATTTCGCAGCGAAAAGAGAATTTGGTGAAATACCGAATTGTCTGGGAACCAGATTCGATACGGAATACCGTAAAGCTGCTGCAGCTTTTTCGCGGCGGCAAGTCCCGCAGGGGAAACCACCGCGGTCTGTTTAATGCACAAAGGGTTTCGCAGTATGCGCAGAGTGTCGCTTCCCCCGCAAAGTACCGTGCTTTCGCCGAATTCTGTTTTTGCAAGCGCCGTCAGCTGTGCAAGGCTGAGTTTCCCGGGCAGTTCCAGCGGAGTTACACCCAAAAGCAGGGTTGTATCTGCTGCCGCGGGTTTTGCCTTTTCCGGCAGAAAGCGGGCGAGCAGAGCCGCGTATGCTTTTTCTTCGCCGCTGTCATAAAGGTCCATGCCGGTGGTAGGTACGGCAAGGGCGGGCAGACCGGTATTTTGAGTCAAAAGCTTTGCCACAGCGGGCAGGTCTGTGCCGATGACCGACACGACCGGCCCCGCGACCAGCGCAACAAAAGAAACAGTTTCCTTTGAGGCAGCATTGGAAATTTTTTGCACCAAACGGTCGTCACGGCCGAGCACGACATCCATTTCACGCAGGGCGGCGCTGTAAAGCGGCGTTTTGCCCCCGTAAAAGCGCGGCTCATCATAGCCGCAGTAAACGCCGCTGCATCCGCCGGGGTCGCAGATGACAATCATGCCGCCGGCGGCATACAAAACGGAGCAGGCGCCCGAATAATCCGGCGCAAAGGGAGCCAAATACTGATAAAATCCTTTCATAGGCACCTCCTCTTATACGGTTAGGTAAGACCCGCTCATCTGCTGCCGGTGCGGCTTTGGGTGGGCCAGGGTTTCTTCCATGCGCTGCAATAGGGAAGTTAGCAGCTCAAAACCAAAGTGGCTTTCCTGCATGCTCCAGCCGACGCTGACGGCGTTTTCCATAAAATAACCTGCATCAAGGCCTACGGCAAGGTCTGCTGCGGGCAAACGCTGCGGGAACTGCCGCGTTGTCGGGTGCACGCCCGAGTAAATCGGTAGATTTGGGAAATGCGCTGCCAGCCGCGCAAGTACCGCGCGGTCGCCAGGAAACAGCACGTTGCGAAATACAAATGACACAGAAATGCCGGCCTCTAAAAAGGTTTCAGCGAGTTCCAGCGGGCTGCCGATGATGGCTTCTCCTACCGCAATGCGCAGGCCCCTGTGCTGTGCTGCAAAAGCCGACAGTGCCTGCTGTGCTTCTGCCTGAAAGGATTCAGTATGGAATGGGACTCCCAGAAAGCGGGAAAGCTTCTGGTACTCTGCCGCGGTGCGCTTTGGTCCATAGACAGGCGCGAGCGAAACGGTAGGAATGCCGAGCCGCTTTCTGAGGTCCGCCGCAGCGGCTTCCGCCTGAAAATGCAGTACAAGGTTCTTTTCAGCAGAGGACATCTCTAGAAAATCTGAGTAAGTTTGGCAGGTGGCCAGCTGACACACACAGGTGACCCCTGCGCTTTTCAGCAGGGTGTACAGTTCACTGCGCTTGTCGAGTGGAGCAAAATTTCCCAGCAGGTTTACGCTGCCGGGCTCTGTGCTGCACTGCGGCAGACAGCGGGCAATCGCCTGCTGCACCTTGACTGCCGGGGCTTTGTCGCTGTCGCGTACAAAAGGATTCATAAAACAGCCGGTTACCGGAACTTTCAGTGCTTTTTGCAGGCTGCGGCAGATTCCGTCAAGATCAGTGCCCATTAAAGAATCAATGCAGGTCATGCAGATAAGAATCGCCTTAGGGTGCATCTTTTGCAGAATCAGCTGCCCAGCCTCCTTTAAATGGCTCAGGTACCGGCCGGTTACTACGTCACGGTCATCCATATTATAGTAGAAGACCCGCTCTTCAAAGTGGTCTTTTACGCCCACCACCGTGCCAGAGCGTCCGCAGCCGCAGGGGGAAACCATTAGCATGGCGCACTGCGGCAGCAGCATGGTAATGCGCTTTACGCCAAAGCCGGCATCGCCGGGGCCGTTAAAGTGCAGGTGACAGGGAAAAGTGTGGCTGTAGTCGCGCAGGTGCGGCTGCTGTGCCAATGCGGCCGCAGTGACAAAAATAGGCGCGCTTTCGGTTTCAGCAGTCATCATGCAGAATCCTTTCTGCCAGCGTGAGAAACACTTTGCTGATTGGCAGGGAAGTGTCTCCCTCAATCACGGTTTTTCCCGCGTCCTCAAAGGCTTGTATTTCCTGCGAGCGTGGAATGACGGAAACAATTGGTACACCAATGCTTTCGGCAAAGCTGCGCACGCGCGCTTCTTCATCACGGACATCTCGGCGGTTTAGAATGACTCCGCGCACACGGGCATAGCCGCGGTCGGCAAAGTTTGCCACCGCTTCGGCAATGTTTTTCGCGGCAAAGAGAGACATTTTTTCACCAGAGGTGACAATGTAAACATCTTCGGCGTATCCTTCACGAATCGGCGCAGCAAAGCCGCCGCAGACCACATCGCCCAAGACATCGTACAAGACGACTTCAGGCTGCAGAGTCTCAAAAACCTGCAGCTCTTCCAGTAAATGAAACGTCGCGATAATACCGCGCCCGGCGCAGCCGATACCGGGGGCGGGTCCACCGGTTTCAATACAGGAAATCCCCTTATACCCGGTTTTGACAATGGTCTCAATGGTTGGCTCAGCGGTTTCGTCACGCAGTGCGTCCATCACCGGAAAAGGCGGTACGCCGCCTAGCAGGTTAATGGTTGAGTCAGCTTTGGGGTCGCAGCCAATCTGCATCACTTTGTGCCCCAGGTAAGCCATTGCGGCCGAAAGATTGCTTGTGACGGTTGATTTGCCAATACCGCCCTTTCCGTAAACAGCAATTTTTTTCATTTTATTCTTCCCTTCCTTTTTCAGAATCCAACAGTGCTAAAAGGTCGGGGAAAAGGCTTAGGCTGCGCCGTAAAATACCGTTCATATAGGCAATGGCGACCCCATAGTTGGTTACGGGAACTTGCTGGTCGGCGGCACATTTCATGCGGTACCGAATTTCGCGGGCGTTGAGCATGCAGCCGCCGCAGTGCAGCACAAGCGCATAGGGGGAAAGGTCCTCTGGAAAGCCGGTGCCCGAACTGGTGGCAATTTTCAGCTCTTTGCCTGTAAAGTTGTGCAGCCACCGCGGCAGTTTGACGGTGCCGATGTCGCTGCACTGGCGGTGGTGGGTGCAGCCCTCTGCAATCAGCACGGTGTCGCCGTCCTGCAGGCGGTCAATGGCTGCGGCACCTTTTACTGCATCTGGCAGTAAACCTTTGTAGCGGGCCATCAAAATTGAAAAGGAAGTCAGCGGAATGTCCTGTGGAACAATAGCAGCAACCTTGTGAAAGGCCTGGCTGTCGGTAATAACCATAGCTGGCTTTTGTGTAAGAGCCTGCAGCGCCTGCTGCAGGGCATTTTCTTTTACGACAACGTTGACAGCGTCCGCTTCGAGTACGTCGCGAATCATCTGCTGCTGCGGCAGAATCATGCGGCCTTTTGGTGCAGCAGAGTCAATCGGTGTTACCAGCACAGCGACATCGCCGGGCTTTAGCAGGTCGCCAACCAGCTTTTTGGTCATATCATCGGTGCGGGTCAGGTGGCCGATACGCTCTTTGAGTGCTTCGATTCCCTCTTTTGTGGCAGCACTGACGTACATGGCGTTTTCGGCAGGCTGTGGGCGGTCTTTCAGCAGGTCACATTTGTTCAGGGCAATAATGTATGGAATTTCTTTTTCTTTAAAAATGCCGATTAGCTGCTTTTCGCAGCCCGCAAGGCCTGCGGCCGCGTCGGTTACCAGCACAGCCACATCAGATTTGTTGAGCACCTGCTTGGTTTTGCGTATACGCTGCTCGCCCAAAGTGCCCTCGTCGTCAAAGCCGGGGGTGTCAATCATCATCACCGGGCCGAGCGGCAGCAGTTCCATGGATTTGTAAACCGGGTCAGTCGTGGTTCCCTTTGTATCGGAAACAACGGCAAGGTCCTGGTTGGTTACGGCGTTTAGCAGGCTGGATTTGCCGGCGTTGCGCCGCCCGAAAAAGCCGATATGTACACGCTCCCCTGCGGGAGTATCGTTGAGTCCCATTGATGATTTCCTCCTGTAAAAGCGGCATTAAAAGTAAATTTACGGCTGCGGGGTATCCGTGTCGGCAATCAGGTTGGAGTAGGCCGCCTTTACGCTGACGCCGGGCAGGCGCCCCAGCTTGCCGGCAAGGGCGCTGATGACATTTTGCGGCGCATCTACCGCGACACTGATAATATTTACATTCCTTTTGTGATAAGGAATACCCATGCGGCCGATAACGTAGGCACTGTAGGTATGCAGAACCGCGTTGAGTTCGGAAACGGAGCTTTGGTTTTCTACAATAATGCCGATTAAGGCAACTCTGGTTTCCATATCATATACCTTCCTTACTGATTTTTGCGGAACAAAAAGCCGCGCCCTTTGCGAGAAAAGACGCGGCCGAAAATGCGGGCAGAAGCACCCCTTGTCAGAGCGGTACCGGCGAATCTTTCATCTCAATGTGCAATTTCGATGTCAGGCTCTGTGCAGACTTGCAAAATCTTCTTATTTTTATGTAAAAGTATACACTGTTTTTCATATGCCGTCAAGAAAAGGGAAAACCCGGATATCCTATAAAAGCAAAACATTCTGCTAAAATTTCAAAGAACAAAAATAAGGGTATGCGCGGTTGGCCGCACAAGAAAATTCCGCAGAAATACAGCGAGAAAATGCGTTGACACTCTGCAGACACCGTGTTACGCTTAGTGCAAATAAAAAGTCCGGCTTTGTGTGCCGACAGTGCGGCAGCAGAAGCAGAAAGGAATCCGAAAATGCAAAAGATTCTAAACTTCGGTTCTCTGAATATCGACCATGTTTTTACAGTAGACCACTTTGTACAGCCGGGCGAAACCATGGCGGCCCTGGGCCTTTCCCTTTTGCCGGGAGGCAAAGGACTCAACCAGTCTGTAGCGCTTGCCCGCGCCGGCGCAGAAGTTTACCACGCCGGAAAAGTCGGCGCAAACGGCACCTCCCTGGTTTCGCTTTTGCAAAAGGACGGAGTCCATACAGAATGGATTGACCGTACCGGCAGCACGACCGGCATGGCGGTGATTCAGGTGGACCGCACCGGGCAGAACTGTATTTTGGTTAGCCGCGGAGCAAATGGAGAAATGACCGGTGCGCAAATAGACGCGGTGCTCAGCAGCTTTGGCAGGGGAGATTTGCTGCTGCTGCAGAATGAAGTCAACTTGGTTTCACGGATGATTGACAAAGCGGCCGCGCGCGGCATGACCATCGCGCTGAATCCATCCCCAATAGACGAAAGTCTAGGGCATGGTCCGCTTGAAAAGGTATCATATTTTCTGCTGAATGAACTGGAGGGCGAGAGTTTGACGGGGGAAAAGCAGCCAGACCGCATTTGTGAAGCGCTGTTGACCCGTTGCCCCAAAGCAAAGATTGTGCTGACACTCGGCAAAAAAGGCGTGCTGTACCGGGACCAAAATGCCCGCTTTGCGCACGGTGTTTATCGGGTGCCGGTTGTTGATACAACAGGTGCGGGCGATACCTTTACGGGCTTTTTCTTAGCGAGTGTAATTGGCGGGTGCAGCGTGGAAGAATCCCTGAAGCTTGCTTCTGCTGCTTCTTCGCTTGCCATTTCCCGCAAAGGGGCGGCCGACGCAATCCCAACTCTGCAGGAAGTAAAAAACGCACATTTGGAAATGCAACTGTAAAATTTTAAAATAATTTACAAAAAACATACGATAATAATATTCTTTTTTAATGAATTTTGTGCTATATTAAAAGCAATCATGGCGCGGCCGCACAAAGTGGGCGCAGCCCATTTTAAAAACAGCATCACGGGAAAAGGAGTGTTCGCAATGGATCTGTTTGACTTGACGGGAAAAGTAGCAGTGGTGACGGGCGCAAGTGCCGGACTTGGCGCAGACGCGGCTTTGGCTTACGCGCAGGCGGGGGCAGATGTTGCTCTGCTGGCCCGGCGCGCGGAAAAATTAGCCGCTGTAAAACAGGAAATTGAGAAAACCGGCCGCAGGGCCGCCGCAATTCCCTGTGATGTGACAAGCGAGGAAAGTGTAAAAAACGCGATCAATACAGTGATGGGGACTTTTGGCCATATCGACATTCTGCTGAATGACGCAGGTGTAGCGGTGCGCGGCGGTGTGGATACCCTGACTGCTGAGGAGTGGGATAAATCCTTTAACACCAATGTAAAGGGGATTTTCTTAGTCTGCAAGTATGTTGTGCCGCAGATGAAAGTACAGAAGTACGGAAAAATAGTAAATATTGCTTCGGTAAATGCTGTGCTGGGCGATAAAAATGATATGTTTATTCGGCATTCTTACAATGCTTCCAAAGCGGCGGTTTTGGGCTTGACTACCGGCATGGCCTGCTCGTACGCGAAATATGGCATTACTGTCAATGCCATCGGCCCAGCGCTGTTTGAGAGCGAAATGACGGCCAACACCTTGTTTAAATCTGAGAAGTTTCTGCAAGGGTACGATCTGCTAAACCCAAGCGGCCGCCCCGGCAGAAAAGGAGAACTCAACGGCACCGTTTTGTACCTTTCCAGTGATGCTTCCAGTTATGTGCAGGGGCAGTTTATTGTGGTAGACGGCGGCGGGGCTTTGGTATAAGATAAATAATGATCGAAACAAAAGAGGTCCGCCAAAAGGGTGCGCCTACAAGTGATTAAATTAGTTTGAAAAAATCGGCATAGTCGTGAAATGCGGCTATGCCGTTTTTTCATGCTTGCGGAAGGTTGATTTCTCCGCTGCAGTTGAAAATAATCTGGATTCTCTGCTGCCTGCGGCCATTGACCTTTTCTGCCTTGTAAACATTAATACGCTCGACAAAGGTACGGATGATTTCTGCATCCAAGTCCCGGATATCCGTGTACTGCTTTACCAACTTCAGAAAATGACTGATGTTTGCAGATTTCTCTTTGGTGGTTTCGATGGTTTTCTCCAACTCGGACACACGGCTTTCCAGCTCTTTCTGCTCGGCATCGTAGGTGGCGGACATTTTCATGAAGCGCTCATCACTGATTTTGCCTTCCACATTGTCCTCGTAAAGCCGCTGCACGATGGTGTCCAGTTTAGCAATCCGGGCCTTGGCCTGTTCGTACTCCTTGCGACTTTCCCGAAGGGCCTTTTCTGTGTTCTTGGAAGATGCTTTGGTCACCATCTCCACGAATTCATCCTCGTGTTCCCGTGCAAAGGCCGTAACCTCTCGCAGGTGCTGGAGAAGGATTTCTTCAATCACCACATTCCGTATCTGATGGGATGGGCATAACTGCTTACCACGCTTTCGGTAGGTGGCACACACAAAATACTCCTTGTCGTGCGTCCAGCCTCTCCCTCTAACCTGATACATGATGCTGCCGCAGTCTGCACAGAACACCATGCCGGAAAGCGGTGGCATCTCGCCCATTGGTTCCCATCTACGGCGTCCGTCACGGATGCGCTGAACGGTATCGTAGGTTTCTTTGTCGATGATTGCCTCATGTGCATTTTCGAAGACTTTCCAGTCAGCCGGGTCATTAAGTACAGTTTTCTTGATTTTGTAGGATTTTTTGTGGGTCTTGAAATTCACAATGCACCCAGTGTATTCTGGACGTGATAGAATTCCAACCACTGTTTTGGTCTGCCACATACAAGGAACTTCCGGCAGCGGTGAGCGTACTGGTAGTCCGTTTGCCAGATTGTACTCCGTTGGTGTCGGTATCTGACGGCGTGTCAGTTCCTTTGCGATTTGCGTGGGCCCACGCCCGGACATACAAAGCTGATAAATCTCCCGAACCACAACGGCGGCTTTTTCATCAACGAGCCAGTGATGCTTGTCCTCTGGGTCTTTGATGTAACCATAGGGCGGATTGGTAGAAAGTGGCTTCCCGGATTCACCCTTTGCCTTGAACACCGCACGGATTTTCTTACTGGTGTCCTTGGCGTACATTTCGTTGAAAATGTTGATGATGGGCGTCAGGTCGCTCTGCTGCTGGTCTGCGCTGTCTACACCGTTATTGATGGCGATGAAGCGCACATCCGCATTTGGAAATGCAACCTCGGTGTAAAAACGGAGATACCGGGCAGCAGTATTTTTCTATCGTCTACATTGATGCCCTTCAGCACCAGTGGCTGTTCTATGCGGATTACATCGTTATGATGAAGGACGGCACGGTGTGGGTCATTGAGACCAAAGGCGGTGAAAGCCACGGAAAAGACAAGAACATCGATAAGCAGATAGAAAACAAATTCAACGCTTTCAAGAAATATGCATCCGAAAAAGGACTGCATTGGGGTTTTGTCCGGGATAAGGACAGCCAGATTTACATCAATAACACAGAATTTGCTCTGGATATGGCAGATGAGCATTGGGTACCTATTACACAAGAATTTTAATGCCATTCCATAGTTTTGGGCAGCGGAAGTTGATTCTACTGCCCTATTTTTATAACTGGCAACAAAACTTGACAAAATGGCAAGTTAATAATATAATACATTCAGACTAAATAATTGCAGTCTATTAAAGGAGGAAACCACATGGGCAAGGAGTTAGGTAAACGAATATCTGAAGCGTTGAAAAGAAGCAATACTCAACAAAAAGAATTAGCCGAGCGTATTGGAATAACAGAAGCCGTTATGTCACGTTATATTTCAGGAGACAGAGAACCCAAGCCGGATATGCTGGCTAACATCGCCACCGCGCTAAACACGACATCTGATTATCTACTCGGAATTGAACACGATGAATTTGACTATCCTCGTATTCGTAGAATGATTGCACGCAACGCTTCAGCAATGACGGATAGTGAGAAAAAAGAACTGATTAATGCGTTGTTTGGAGAGGAGTAAAAGTTTGGGAATCAAGTTATCAAATCAGCGATGTGAAGAAATCAAGCGAATTGTAGTCCGTATGTATGTAAAGTATGGAATCACTTGCGTACCGGTCAACGGCTTTGAAATTGCATCAAAAATGGGAATCAGGGTTATTCCATATTCTGCAATTCCAGAAAATAAGAGATGGCTTTTGTTCAAGAAAAGCGAAGACGGTTTTTGTGTTGAGCGTAACCCGGGCGAGTGGTACATCTATTATAATGATGCAAGAGATTATGGCAGAGTCAACAATACCATTATGCATGAAATCGGTCACATTGTGTTAGACCACAGCGAAGACAGCGAATTAGCGGAAAAAGGAGTGAAATTCTTTGCCAAATTCGCACTTGCACCGCCCGTGTTAGTTCATAAGTTCAAATTAGCTTCTGCTGAAGAAATCGCAGACATTTTTGAAATTAGCTTTGAAGCTGCCTGTTATGCCTACTCCTACTATAAGAAGTGGCTTCGCTATGGCAGTTCTGAATATACTGATTATGAAGAAGTGATTCTTCGACTGTTTGCACAAGCAAGTTGAGGAGGTGGTTAAGTTGAGGGTAAAAATAAAAACACATTCATGAGCTGTTGGCGCAGCAGACGAATGTGTTTTCATGTGGAATATGCTAAAAGCATACTCAAAACTATTTAATTACTTTAGCATATTCCTTTCAAAATGTCTATTGACAAATTAAACAAAGTGCTGTTGAACAGCAGAAAGGAATATTTATGCAAGTAAATACAAGTAAAAATATGAGGGCTAACACATTATTCATGCGTAATAGTTACGAAAAGCACGGAAAATGGAACATACCTTTAATTAAAAAGCAAGAAATTGACACGACTGATGTTTCGCTTATTGCCTGTTCTGACACAAAAGCAAATGACAAGCAAGAAAACAAAAAAAGTGGAGTTCATTTCTTTGTAGATGATTATCGTTTCAATGGAATATACAACAACCCTAAACGCTCTTTTCAGAGATATGCACAATATGCATTTTTGCTAACACCTGATTTTTCTACATATGCAGATATGGACATGTGGCGTCAGATAGAAAGTGTGGCAAAGAATCGATGGTGTGGTGCCTATTGGCAAAGTAAAGGATTGACGGTAATCCCCACAATCAGCTGGAGTACACCAAGAAGTTATGACTTTTGCTTTGACGGTGTAGAAAAGAACGCTATTGTTGCCATTGGGATGATTGGATGCAAGGGAAACAAAACAGATTTTATGCGTGGCTACAATGCAATGCTGGACAAATTGGAGCCTACTGCCATTATATGCTTCGGCACGCTGTTTGAGGAAATGTCAGGAAACATCATCCCCGTTGACTATCGTTCTTCCAGAAAGGTGGTACGATAATATGGGGGGCAGAGGTACCTTTGCTGCAGGCAATTCTGTGGCATATTCATATGAAACGGTAGATAAAATTGATGGTGTTAAAGTATTACAGAAATTAAACCACAAAGCAAGCGGCGGACTGCCTGAAGAAGCACATTCCAGTTCAGCATATATTATGTTGAATAAAAATGGGGATTTTAGAATGTATCGTGAATATGATAGCAATCATTTTTTGAAATTTGAAATAGCTTATCATCCTGAAAAAAGCATTGATTCTTCAAGAAAGCCAGTGCTTCACGTTCACGAGTACAAACCTGATGATTTCTCTAATCGTCAAGCTCGACCATTGACAAAAAAGGAATACAAAAAATACAAAAAATTTTTTAAGGGGGTTATTTAAATGACTGGTATGTCGATTAATGAGTTCTTGGATAAAATCTATTATGGAGATGAAATTGAATTTACATTGTCGAATAAAACATATTTTATCCAAGGAAATTTTATCAACAATGTTTATAACATAACAGTTGATTATTGGGAAAAGAGTGATGGAACCGAACCACTACATGATTATTTATTGAATGCCTCTTATAAAACACCACAAGAACGCATGGACGCATTTGAACAAGCAAAAATATTTGATGGCAAAACAATTTATGATATTGAGAGCGATGTGAAAGTAATTTGGGGGTAAAATATGATAAACGGTGATGTAAAAGAATTTGTTGACAGAATTTATTCCTGTCAAGATACCATTTTTGTTTTTCAAGGTATTAAATATTGGTTTCAAGGTTACACGATTCCAGACAAGGGGGTGCATATGGAGGTTTTTCAATATCAACCGCCATGTGAAGAGTATGTATGGGAATACGACGGCAAAACAATAACCGAATGTCAAAATGCCTTTCTGAAAGCTCCTATTTTTGGCGGAAAAACTTTTTGGAATGCTGAATCCGAGATTGAATGGGTAGATGATTAGTCCCTAAAATAAAATAGCGAGAGGGTGAGCACGGTGAAAGGAAATAGTTTGCAAGAGTTTATGGATGACCTTTTGGCTACTGGGGGGCCTGAGAAAGAATTCGTTTTTCGTAAGAAACGATATTTTCTCGAAACAGTGTATTATTCAGAAAAAGCAGAAAACGAACTAAGTGTTGATGAAATTGATATGCCTAAAGGAAAAACATACAGCTTCCGTGGAAAAACTCTTCGAGAGTGTGTAGAAAAATTTGAGAATGCACCGATTTTTGATGGATTGACTATATATGAGGCTGAATCAGAAATTGAAGTCTTGTTCGGTTAATGCGACATTTATAAAGCGAGCTCCACACGGGTATCGTGTGGAGCTCACTGAATTATAGACAGGTTAATTACTCGGTAATTGCATGACCTGCGCCTCCTTTCCATGCGCTGTTGCCAGAAAGTCTGCGGAGCAGAATTTTGCGAGAAGCCTTGTACTCGTCACCGATGAAGCCAAGCCGCAGCAGGAAGAAGCGGAATGCGTATTTCTCGTTCTCCGGGTCGATGGCCTTGGCGGTCACTCGCTTCTGGGCCTTGCTCATCTTGCATAGGGAGGCAATCAACTGCGTGTAGGCGTTGACCTCGTCAGGCTCCAGCGGGGTGGAAAACCAAGGAAATGCAATGGTATCCTCGGTAATTTCGATTGGTAGGCTGTCTACGCCGAGGGCCTTTTTGATGAGGCCGCCTTTGGCTTCCAGCAGGTTTGTCAGGTTTCCAGCAGCGACCATATCCAGCGGAATGCTGACCGTCAGGCCGACTTCATCAGGTTTAGCGTATGCCGGAGGGCAATCCTCCTGTGGCTCATCACACTCGATTTCCGGCTGTGGCTGGTCGTACTCCGTGCCCGTGCAGTTGATGCCACGCTGGGCCAGTGCCGTCAGCACCTTGTCGATTTCCTCGCTGTCGGCCATGTCGTTGCAGGAAATGCTGCCGTCTCTGTTGACGGTGAAGTAGCTGATTTCGTAGGCGAAGGTGGGTGCGCCCTTGTAGATGGCCTTAGCCACGGTGATTTCGGCAAGGGCCTTAACCAGTGCCTTGCGGTCGATGTTCTCAAATTTCATTGTCATGATGTGTACCTCCTTCAATTTTGGTAGGTACATATTCGCTCTTATACCAGGATATAGCAAGTCAATTCAGAGTATAATGTGGACAAAGATACCGGGCGCTATTTGTGTATTTCTGGGCATAAAGAAAACGGCCATGCAGGAGTTTTTTACTCTTGCATGGCCGTTATTCTCTTGGGCTTCCAGTTGAAGGCGTCACTAAACGGTGGTTTTTATAAAATCACTTTCTGGCGCTTCCAAAAGGCGGGCCCTTTTTTTATCAGAATGTATTTCGCAGGGAGAGTGCGCGGTGCGGTTGATTTGTAATGACAGCATCGACTTTCTGCCGAAAGGCTTCCACAAGGTCAGCCGGCTGGTCCACTGTCCAGGGACGCACAGCAAGATGCGCGGCGTGACAGTGTGGCACCAACCGGCCGCTTTGCAGCAGGGCCATTTTGGGATGAACAGCGTTTGCGGGAAGATGCGCGGCAAAGCGGCAGACCTGCGGCAGCGCAGCTTTGTAAAGCAGAGCCGTTTGGCTCTTTGGAGAGCGGCGCTTTAATTCCCGCAGAATACGCGGATAAAAGGAAGAATAAAAGACCCGGCCGCACATGCCGCAGGCTTCTTCCGCCGCAAGGACTTTTGGCAGTACCAAAAAGCCGTGCCAATACGCTTTCTCTTTTAGCTCTACATTGACCAGAAGCCCGGTCGGCTGCAGCAGGCGGTAAACTTCCTCTAAGGTAGGAATTTTTGCGCCGGCGTAGCCTACTTTTGACAAAGAGGCGTCCAGTGCCTGCAGCTGCTCCAGTGTCATGTCGTGCACGGTTCCGCTGCTGCCGGTTGTGCGATCGACTTTATCGTCGTGTATTACAACCAAATGTCCGTCTGCACTCAGATGTACATCCAGTTCGACACCGTCGGCATGTGCTGCGGCAGCCTCTTCAAAGGCTGGAATGGTGTTTTCGGGTGCTTTGCAGGAATTTCCCCGATGTGCAAAAACCTGTGTCATGGCGGTTTTCCCTCCTTTTGTCTGTTCCTATTATAAAGGACTCTGTAAGAAATAAAAAGGAATTTTATACAGCTATAAAGCGAGATAAGGGCAGGATTTTTAGCCGAAGCCCGCTCTTGTAGCTTTTGCCATTTTTGCGCTTCTTCGCTAAAATACCGCTGTCGGGACCGTTTCCACAGGAGAAAACCGCAAAAAGTAAATCACAAATTCATAAAATTGTATGAAGATTCCATAAATAATATTGAAAAAGAAACAGGTTTCTATAAAATTTTTCATTTATAGCTGGGGGTACAAATTATATAATAAAAGTACCAAAAACAGGAGGTAGTTGTAATTATGAAAAAAGTTCTTGCTGCTGTGCTGGCGGGCGCAATGGTCGCCGCCAGCATGACCGGATGCGGCAGTACAGCCGCATCAAGCACTGCCCAGTCTGCGGCGCAAAGCACAGCGGCCAGCACGGCCAGTGCACAGGACGAGGCCTTGACCGCCACGATCAGCGTTTGGGGTCCGGCAGAAGATCAGGCCGCCGACAAAGGCAAGTGGCTGCCGACCATGTGTGAGCAGTTCAAAAAGCTTCACCCCAAGTGGAACCTTACTTTTAAATACTCCGCTTGCAGTGAGGGCGATGCCGGCAAGACTGTAACCAAAGACCCGCAGGCTGCCGGTGACATTTTCTTCTTTGCCAACGACCAAATCAACACCTTGATTTCTGCAAACTCCCTTTCTCAGCTGGGCGGTTCTACAGTAGAGGAAATCAAGAAAAGCTGCTCGAAAGAGATTGTCGATTCTGTAACCGTAAACGGCGGTGTCTACGGTGTTCCGTTTACCACCAATACATGGTTTATGTACTACAACAAGAGCAAGTTCTCTGACAGCGATATTAAGAGCCTGGATACTATGTTGACCAAGGCGAAAGTCGCTTTCCCGATTACGAATTCCTGGTATCTGCCGGCTTTCTATCTTGCAAACGGCTGCACTATGTTTGGCAAGAATGGCACAGATGAGTCCGCCGGGATTCAGTTTGGCGGCGACAAGGGCACCCAGGTTACAAAATACTTAGTAGACCTTGTTAAAAACAAGAATTTTGTCAACGACGACAGCGGCTCCGGTTTAGCCGGCCTGCGCGACGGCAGTGTTGCTGCAATCTTCTCTGGCTCTTGGGATGCAGCGGCGGTAAAGACAGCACTGGGCAGCAACTTTGGCGCGGCAGCTCTGCCAACAGCAAAAATCGGCGGCAGCGACAAGCAGCTTCTCAGCTTCTCCGGTTCAAAAGCAATCGGTGTCAACCCCAACACCAAGTACCCGCAGGTTGCCGTGGCACTGGCCAAGTATCTGGGCGGTGCTGACGCACAGCGTGCCCACTATAAACTGCGCGACATTGTTCCCTGCAACACTGATGTGCTGAAAGACAGCGCAGTTTCTTCCGATGCAATGGTTACAGCACAAAATGATACTTTCCTAAAGACCTCTATTATCCAGCCGTTTGTTGCTGCTATGAACAACTTCTGGACACCAACCCAAAACTTTGGCAAAGCAATTATTAGCAAAGACGTTACAGCCGACAACGCCGCCGCTAAGACAGACGCGCTGAACAAATCCTTTACAAGCGCCGCGTCCTAAGGCCATTTTCGGCCGGTTGGTCCTATAGAATGTACATTATGCCGGTCGGTTTTTCCGGCCGGCATTTTTTAAAGTGAAGATGAAGCGGAGGTCTTATTGTGGAACACGTTGCTATTCAGGCAAAGCGCGGCCTGCGGCGAAAAAAGAAAGGATCCGGTGAGTTTGACACCCCCTATACCCTGCACGCAGCAATCACGAAGGGTGACTGGCGCACACGTCTTTCTTGTCTGGTGATGGGCTTTGGCAACCTGGCACATCGGCAAATTGTGAAAGGACTGTTGTGTTTAGCGACAGAAATTGCTTTCATTTGCTTCATGGTGTTTTACGGGGTATACAGAATCTCGCAGCTGCCCTCATTGGGTGGGCATGCGCAGCAGAAAGTTTGGAATGAAGCCAAAGGCATTTACGAATACACCGCAGGGGATAATTCTATTATCATCTTAATCTATGGGTTGTCCTGCGTAGTGCTGGCGGTGCTGTTCTGCATTTTTTGGCGGTCGTCTGTTATCAGCAGCTACAAAGCGCAGTATCTTTCCCAGCATGGCGGCCATGTCAACAGCTTTGCCGAAGACGTGCGCAGCCTGTTTGATGAGAACCTGCACAAACTGCTGATGGCACTGCCGTTGGTTGGCATTTTCGCATTTACCTTTTTGCCGCTGGTCTTTATGATCAGCATGGCGTTTACAAATTACAGCATTGAAAATAACCACTTGGTATTGTTTCAGTGGGTCGGCTTTAAAAATTTTGCCCGCGTGCTGAGCTTTGGCAGCGGCATTGGCAAGTCCTTTTGGTCGGTGCTGGGCTGGACACTGATATGGGCGGTCTTTGCCACATTCCTCAACTATTTCCTCGGCATGATTTTGGCAATGGTTATCAACCGTCCCAGCACGCATGCCAAGGCTTTCTGGCGCTTCTGCTTTGTGTTGTCCGTGGCGGTGCCGCAGTTTGTTTCTCTGCTGATTATGCACACCATGCTGCAGCCAAACGGCGCAATCAACGTTTTGCTGATGAACGCCGGCATTATTAAAACGCCTCTGCCATTCTTTACCGACGCTACTTGGGCGCGCGTAACGGTTATTGTCATCAATCTGTGGGTCGGCATTCCGTTTACCATGCTGCAGGTTACCGGCATTTTGCAAAATATCCCAAAAGAGTTGTACGAGGCGGCCCGTGTTGACGGCGCCAACAGCGTTACGATTTTCTTTAAAATCACGCTGCCCTACATGCTCTTTGTCACAACCCCCTATCTGATTACAATGTTTACCGGAAATATCAACAACTTCAATGTTATTTATCTGCTGTCCGGCGGCGACCCGATTCCGGTTGGTTCCACGGCAGGCAAGACCGACCTGCTCATCACCTGGCTGTATAAGCTGACAGTTGACCAACAGTACTATAATCTAGGCTCGGTCATCGGCATTCTTACTTTTGTAATTATGATGGTTGTATCGCTGGTCGCCTATCACCATACCGGCGCCTACAATAACGAGGAGGCGTTCCGCTGATGAAAAATGCACATACTGCAAAACACATAGGCAATTTCTTTATTCATTTGCTGCTGGCGGTGCTGGCGATCGTTTGGGTATTCCCAATCTTCTGGGTAGTGCTCATCAGCTTTCGCGGGGAAAAAGGCTCTTATGTATCAACTTTCATGCCCAAAACCTACACAATGAACAACTATGTGAAGCTTTTTACCGACACGCAGGTCATCAACTTTCCCCGCATGTTTATCAATACGCTGATTGTCGCCATTTTCACCTGCCTCTTGTCCACTTTCTTTATCCTTTCCATTGCGTACTGCATGTCGCGCCTGCGCTTTAAGATGCGCAAGCCCTTTATGAATATTGCCATGGTTATGACCCTGTTCCCTGGCATTATGGCAATGATTGCGATATACTTTATATTGAAAGCGCTTGGGCTGACACAGGGCAGCATGGTGCGTGTAGCACTGGTCTTGGTTTACTCTGGCGGTGCGGGTCTGGGCTTTTACATAGCCAAAGGCTTTTTCGACACCATACCGACATCGCTGGATGAAGCGGGCTTCCTGGACGGCTGCACGCACTGGGATGTGTTTACAAAAATCACCATTCCGCTGAGCAAACCCATTATTGTTTATACCGTTTTGCAGAGCTTTCTTGCACCGTGGCTGGACTTTGTCTTTGCCAAGGTTATCTGCGGCGCGGATACCGACACCTACACGGTTTCCATCGGCCTGTGGAAAATGCTGGAGAAAGAAAATATTGACAGCTGGTTTACCTGCTTTGCAGCGGGCGCCGTGTGCATTTCTATTCCGATTGCGATTCTGTTTCTGCTGATGCAGCGCTACTATGCTGAGGGAATGAGCGGCGCTGTAAAAGGATAAAAAGCCGCTGCTGCCTGCTCTGATTTTAATGAAAAGAAGGATGTATCTATGCCGGAATGGCTGAATGACGCTGTGTTTTATGAAATTTACCCGCAGTCTTTTTACGACTCCAACGGCGACGGGATTGGCGATATCAATGGCATTGCAGAAAAGCTGGAGTATATTCAGTGGCTGGGCTGCAACGCCCTGTGGATCAATCCCTGTTTTGACTCCCCGTTTCGTGACGCGGGCTATGATGTGCGGGACTACAAAAAGGTTGCCGCGCGCTATGGCAGCAACGAGGATTTGTATCGCCTGTTCCGCGCGGCACACGAAAAGGGCATTCATGTACTGCTGGATTTCGTTCCGGGGCATACTTCGGAAGAACATCCGTGGTTTCGTGAAAGCGCCCGCCCGCAGAAAAACGCATATTCCGGCCGCTATATCTGGACCAACAGCGCCTGGGATATTCCGCAGCCGTACCGCTTTGTTAGCGGCCGTGCCGACCGCAACGGCAGCTACCTTATCAATTTCTTCAGCACACAGCCGGCACTGAATTACGGCTTTGGCAAAGTGACAGCCCTGTGGCAGTCGCCCTGCAATGCACCAGAGTGTGCAGCTACGCGCGAGGCTATGAAAGATGTCTTGCGCTTTTGGCTGGACCACGGCTGTGACGGCTTTCGCGTTGATATGGCGGATTCTTTGGTAAAAGATGACGATAGTAAAAAATCCGCGACCGGCGCCATTTGGCGCAGTGTGCGTGAAATGCTTGACCGGGAGTATCCGCAGGCCGCGCTGGTTTCAGAGTGGTCAAACCCGCAGCTTGCACTGTCTTATGGCTTTCACTGCGACTTTTATCTGAATCACCCCGGCAATGGCTACTATACGCTGTTTCGCGACAATGAAAACGGCAGGCAGCGCAGCTTTTTCAGCGCAAAGGGCAAAGGCGACATTACGCGTTTCCTTTCGGATTACCTGCCAAAGTACCGCAATACACGAAAGAAAGGTTTTATCAGTTTTATTACCTGCAACCACGATACCCCACGCATGAGCCGCGACTTTACCCCGCGGGAGCTGGCGCTGGCCTACAGCTTTTTGTTCCTGATGCCGGGTGTACCTTTTTTGTACTACGGCGATGAAATCGGGATGCCCTATCAGGCGGATTTGGTCAGCAAAGAGGGCGGGTACGACCGAACGGGTTCGCGTACACCAATGCAGTGGAACAGTACAGAACCTAATGCCGGCTTTTCTAGTGCCCCCGCAGCAAAGCTTTACCTGCCGGTCGACTCTGCCGCAGATGCTGTAAGTGTGAGTGCACAGTCGGGAAAAGCGGATTCTCTGCTGGAGACCGTGCGCACGGTGCTTCGCCTGCGCCACGCTGAACCGGACCTGCAGGCCGGTGGGGACTTTATACCGGTGTACGCGGAAGCAGAGCGCTGTCCCTTTGTATTCCGCCGGGGCGGCCTGCTGCTGGCCTTTAATCCTTCCGGCAAAGAGACCGCTGCGCCAGTAGATGCCCGCGGCGAAATTCTCTATTCTCTGGGAAAGCTGCCGGAGTGCTCTGCCAAAAAGCTGGCTATGCCGCCGCAGTCCTGTGTGGTTGTCCGTCTTTGATTACATCTGCAACAGTTTTCCTTATAGAAGCCTGCCCACCACCCGGGCAGGTCTTTTGCTAACTGCAGGCAGAGAAGTGAACAATTTCTATACGTGTGGCACAATTTGTTAAAATACAATTCTTTGAATAGAAGTTTCTGGGGAAAGTGTGCATAAAAAGCTTATACCGCACGGAAGCAAGAGGAGGAGCAGCATGCGTGTCCTGGTTGTAGATGATGAAAAAATAGAGCGGGACGGTATCCGCTTTCTGCTGCAGCAGACAGGCCTTTCCTGTACAGTTCGTGAGGCCGCCAACGGCAGTGAGGCTGCCGCGATGCTCAAAAAAGAGTTGTTTGACGTTTTGCTTACGGATATCCGTATGCCGTTTATGAATGGCTTAGAGCTGACAAAAACCGCCCGGGAGTCGCAAGAAGGCATTCAGATTGTCATTTTCAGCGGCTACAGTGATTTTGAGTATGCCAAGCAGGCCATTCGGTACGGGGTGTCTGACTATGTACTGAAACCTGTAGACCCGGAGGAATTCAATAGTACGATGCAGCGCGTGGCCAGCGCACTGGCAGAGCGCCAACGCCTGCTGACAGTGGAAAAACAGCTCTGCCGGATTGAGGGCAGCTATTATCTGCGCCAGTACCTGGTGCGCGGCCGGGCAGAAGATTTTGACAAGGCGCGCGAATATGTCGATGTTTCCCTTTGGGAAACATGCAGTACACTCTTTTTGGCAGAAAGCGAGGAACCTGTCTTTTTCGGCGAGCCAGAGTGGCTCTCTGCAGAAAGGCTGCAGCGGGCGCTGCAGTGCCCGGTCTTTGTGCTGCCGCTGCAGGACACCCGCGCGGCGTTTTTGCTGGGGCGGCAGCTGCCTTGCAGTTGGCGACTTTTGGCGCAGGATACACAGCATTACCTGGAGGGGCACAGCGGCCGGCCGGTGTGGCTTTCCGCTGCTGGGGGCGTACAGGGCGCCGCTTCTTTGGGAAAGCCCTTCCGCACACTCAGCCGCCTTTTGGGCCGGCGTGTGACTGACCCTGAGGAAAAAGTACTGTACGCGGATGAATCGCCTGTACAGCAGCCAAGGGAAAAGACGCTGCTTGCCTTACTTGAGCCGCTGAAAGAAGACATTCGCCGCGGCGATGTGACTGGTCTGTGGAAACATTTTTACGCGGCGCGCGCGGCCCTTTCTGGGGCAGCTGCTTTTCCGGCGAGCACAGCGGTAAAATATGTTTTGTCTGGCTTAATGAATAAGCTGATGGCTGCGCTCCCCGCACAGGAGCGTGAACCGGCAATCGGCGCGCTTTACCGCGCACGTACGCTGGAGGAAACAGCTGCTCTGCTGCAAAACGCAATCTGCTGCTTTGAGTCCGGCTGCAGTGAGCAGGCCGCAGACCGGCCCGATGTGGATTTGGTAAAAAGATATATTGCACAGCATTATGAGGAGGACCTCAGTGTGGAAAGTTTGGCAGAGGTCGTTTATCTTTCGCCCGGCTATCTCAGCGCGCTTTTTAAAAGAGAAACCGGGCAGAACTTGAATACTTACATACGAAACTACCGCCTGCTTGAGGCCCGCCGTTTGCTGGAAAACACCAATATGAAAATTGTGCAGGTCTGTAAAAAAACAGGCTTTACCAACGCATCTTATTTTTGCAAGCGCTTTCGGGAATATTTCGGCACCAGCCCGCGCCGCCTGCGCAGTACAGAGGTAAGCAATGAAGAAACTGCTGAATAAAATCCGCGACGCCAAACTGCGCACAAAACTGAGCCTTGTCATTCTTTTGGTCGGCATTGTGCCGATCCTGCTGCTCAGCCAAACCCTGCTTAGTGAGTTTGGTGGGATTATGCGCAGCGAAGAGAGTACCAGTATGAATACCTCCCTGCAGCAGGCAACTGCTACAGTGGAAAACCAAGTGACACAAGACGGCCTTTTGTGCCGGTATGTTGTTTTCAGCGACAGCATACAGCAAGTCCTTTCCGGGAAAGATACGGACCTTTATGACCGCTATCAGCTGTATTCGCAGTCTGCAAAGCAAATTCTCAATACTTCCCGCTATTTGCAGAAAGGCGCCCAGAGCATCACCATTTATTCTCAAAATATTCCGGTCAGCAGCGGTACCTCTCTGCAGCCGCTGCAGAATATGCAGGAGAAAGACTGGTATTATCAGATTCAGCCGGGCAGCGGGCTGCAGTGGTTCCTTGACAGTACAGCCCCCAACACCCTCGATTCGGTCTGCCTGACCTCGAATTATCTGGGAACGGGCAAAAGCTACTTGGTGGTGCGCTACAGCCTTTCCACTTTCTTGCAGCCTTTTTGCGAGATGAAGCAGAAAAATACAGATGTAGCGGTCTTTCGGGGTGACAAACTGCTGTATTCTACTGGCACCCTTGCCAAAAGCAGTACTTCCCAGGCAAATGCCGCCGCAGCCATGCGGTCCCGCGGCACATGCGAAAAACGGCACATTTCCGGTTTGAATTGGGATGTCTACCTCTGTGCTGACGGAAGCGTCATCTCTGATGCGGCACGGGCGGCCTTTTTTCGCACGGCGATGATTTTCCTGCTCTGCCTGCTCATCCTTGTGGCCATGGACCGCCTCTTTTCCCACACAATGACCCGCAGCATTGAGGCACTTACCGCAAACATGGTGGCGGTGTCGCAGGGCGATATGACCGTTCGGGTAAGCAGCAACGCAAAGGACGAAGTCGGCACGATGATTCAAACTTTCCGCAAAATGGTGCAGCGTATCGACAAACTGATTCACAAGATATACGAAACCCAGCGCCTGCAGAAAGAAGCGGAAATTAAAGCGCTGCAGTCACAGATCAATCCGCATTTTCTGTACAATACACTTTCTATGATCAACTGGAAAGCGCTTGCCGCAGGGGAAAAGGATATCAGCCGCATTACACTGCTGCTTTCCAGCTTTTACCGCACAACACTCAACCGCGGGCGCAGCATGACAACCGCGGGGGACGAACTGAAAAATGTTCGCGCTTATCTCGATTTGCAGCTCATGATGCACGACGGAAATTTTCAGGTAGAGTGGCATGCGGACCATGCGGCGGACCCGTACCAAATGCCAAAACTCTTGCTGCAGCCGATTGTTGAAAATGCGCTGGAGCATGGGCTGGATGTCAAAGAAACCGGTGAGCGGTGCTTATCGGTTTCTGCCGAGCTGACGAATACCGATGTCGTTTTTACCGTGCGGGACAATGGTGTCGGTATGCCGCAGAAGACAGCCGAGCAAATCATTCACTGTGAAACTTCCGGCTACGGCATGAAAAATGTAAATGACCGTGTGGTGCTGCTGTATGGGCCGACATATGCTTTGCAGATTGAAAGTGAACCGGGCCGTGGCACCTGCGTGACGGTGCGTATACCCAAGTCAGGGGAAGAAGGCGGTAAAACATGAAAAAGTTTGCCCGCAGGGGTGCGGCGTGGGTGCTTTCGGGCGCGCTTTTCTGCATGTGGCTTTCCGCCTGCAGAAGTCCTGCGTCTTCATCTTCTTCTGTATCGTCTGTTGTAAAGGAAAGCGCGGCATGGACCTCGGCACAGACAACACCTTTGGGAACCTATCCGCAGACGGTAACGTATACCCTGGGGAAAATGACCACACAGAACAATTCTAATATGCCCAAAGGCGATACTTATGAAAACAACGCCTATACACGCTACTTAAAAAAGATCCTGAATGTACAGAACCGCGATACTTTTGAAATAGATGGGGATATAAACTATGAGTCGGAACTGGAGCTGGAGGTCAGCAACGGCAAAATACCGGATGTCATGGTCGTTACGAGCCGGGACTTTTTAAAAAAGCTGGTACAGAATGATCTGGTGGCAAACCTTACCGATGCCTACCAGACCTGCTGCAGCCCGCGAATACGGGATATGTACAAAAGCTACAGCGGTCTGCTGCAGTCGGTCACGTTTAACGGGAAGATCATGGCCCTGCCGGAGACATCGATTGAAAATGGACCCAATCTGCTTTGGCTGCGCAAAGACTGGCTGACCAAATTGGGCCTGAATCCGCCCAAAACACTAGATGACTTGGAAACAATTTTAAAGGCGTTTGTACAGCGGGACCCCGGCGCAAGCAGCGCGGGGCATACGCTGGGGCTGGTGTGCCGCTCTAACCTGATGGACGACACCGGCGCTTGTTATTCTATAAACCCTATATTTGAGCAGTTCGGTGCATATCCGCGCAGGTGGGTACGCGGAACAGATGGAAAGCTGGTGTATGGGTCGGTTATGCCCGGAGCCCAAAAGGCTCTGGCCAAATTGCAAACCTGGTATCGCGAGGGGCTGATAGACGCGAACTTTCCTCTGCGCCAAGATGACAACCTGGGCGATTTGGTGGCACAGGGCCGTGTGGGTGCTCTTTTCGGATGGTGGTGGGCCCCAAATGACCCGTTGATTCGCAGCGTACAAAAAGATTCCGCTGCCGATTGGGAGCCTTACCTGCTGCTCAACAGCGGCAGTGGTGTTAAGACGACCAGTACGGCCGCCTCACAGCGGTACATTGTTGTACGCAAAGGCTACAGCCACCCGGAAGTCATCATGAAAATTATGAGTACGCTGTACGATTATGCCCGCTATCAGGACCCTTCTCCCACGACTCTGGAAAGCTATTTTTCCCATAACGTGGGGTCTACAGCAACGCCGTTGGTGCTGAACTGTGACTACAGCGATGCGGCAGTTCGTACGACCCGCCACATACAGGCGGCCATGCAGGGAACCCTGCAGACCGACCGGCTGAGTATGCTGGAGCGCGCCTATTACCGCACATGCAAATCCTACCTAGCGGCAAAGAAAAAAGAGCCGCTTCAGTGGGCGGCTTACACTTCCAGAATTACGGCTGTAAACCGCCTGATCAGCTGTAAAATCAGCTATGTTGACGAAGACTGTTCTTTTGAGGACAGCACCCCTTCTGACAAGCTCAGCAAACTGGAACAGGAAACGTACCTGCGAATCATTACCGGCAGCCAGCCGGTGTCTGCCTTTGATTCGTTTGTGCAGAACTGGTACAATCAGGGTGGAGCGGAGCTTACCACCCGCGCAAATGCACAGAGCTAAAAAAGCTAAAAGACGGGCAATCTTTCTGAAACGCAAAAAGCCGTACAGAAAAGCTTTAAAAGGGCTTTTCTGTACGGCTTTGCACTGGAGCTACTGATCGGACTCGAACCGATGACCTGCTGATTACGAAATAGTCAGTTCATAGGCAGGCTGATGTTCCTCATACACCTCTTTGATTTGCCGCAGACAAGCCAGTACCGTTTGTTCCCATTTGGCCTGCGGGTGCAGATGTGCGGGAAAATGCACCTGACCGTTTAGTACCGGGGTAATGTATTTCTGCTGAACACTGTCGTTAACGGAATTGTCCAGCAGCGAGGAGTGAAACACAACAGCAAAGAAACGGAAAGGCGTGTTTTCCACTGCCAGGGCAGAATGCAAGCGGTTGGAGTTGACAAACAGCACATCACCCGTGGTGACACGGTAGTGCTGTGCATCAATGTGAAAGTCAGCTTCCCCGTCGGTTACGACCAGAAATTCCAGTTCTTCATGCCAGTGGCACACCACGCGTTTCCGTAAACGCATGCCAGTTTCAAAGACATGTACCATGAGCGGCAGCAGGGCGTTACCGTGTGGGATTGGCTCCTGCAGTGACTCTCGTTCCAAAAGCAGCACTCCTCTTTTGAGAAACATAAAATTGTGTTAAAAGATCAATTCCATTCAAGAATTTTGCTGTAAAAATCATTATAATAACATTATAAGATAAGTAAAACGCAAGAAAAAAGAATTAAGGTGCTGTTATGTCTTTTACACAGGGAAATCATACCCTCGTTTTTCGCAAACAAAACGAAGTGCTCCGCTTGGAGCCGTGAGGCACAAATGCTCTGCGCTGTATGGCCGCTTCAGCAATCAGAATTGGGCGCTGGAGTCTGCTCCGGAAACATCCCCCAAAATTATCATTGGGGAAGAAACCGCTTCTATCCAAAATGGAAAGCTGTGTGTTGAAATCAATTTTGCCGGTGTTCTTACCTTTTATAAGGATGGTAAACAGATTTTACGCGAATGTTTCCGCAATTACGGCGGCACGCTGAGCAAAGAGAGCAGCTGCCTGAAAATCATTTCCCGTCAGTTCCGCCCCGTTATTGGTTCTGACGATTATGAGCTTTTTGTGGAACAACCTTTCCGTGGGGCGCGCTTCCTTTGGCAAGAACTATACCGAATAGTACGCTGAAGCGACTGAGCAAATGGACTACTGGATTACTGCAGATGACACACCGGCCAAGATTGTGGAAAATTATACAGCCGAGACTGGTCGTGCTCCGGTACTGCCGGAAAGCGTAATGGGTTTGTGGCAGTGCAAGCTGCGCTACCGCACACAGGAAGAAGTACTCACCGTTGCCCACAAGTACAAGGACCTGGATATTCCGCTGGATGTTATTGTCATTGACTTTTCCCATTGGACACGTCAGGGAGATTGGGGCTTCGACCCGGAGTGCTGGCCGGATCCGAAAGCAATGGTGGAAGAACTGCATGCCATGGGGACGCATGTTTATGGTGTCTGTGTAGCCGTCAGTTGACCGTAAAAGCACGCATTTTGAAGAGATATTTGAAAAGGGATTCCTGGTGCGTACAGAACGCGGCAGTATCTAGACCTATGACTTCAATGGCGACTGCCTGACCTTTGATGCCATGAATCCCGAAGCGCGGGATTTTGTGTGGAATGTCTGCCGTGAGAACTACTATAAATATGGCATTGACTTTTTCTGGCTGGACAACGCTGAGCCGGATTATGCTGTGTATGACTATTGCAATTATCGCTATTTCTTAGGGCCTGCACTGAAAGTTAGCAATATTTATCCGCTGATGTATGCGAAAGCATTTTACGACGGTCAGCACGGCGAAAAGCAGAAGAAAATTGTAAACCTGGTACGCAGTGCGTGGGTGGGTATCCAGAAGTATGCTACCCTTATATGGTCGATTGACGTGCTTAGCACTTTTGAAGTATTTCAGGGCCAGATTGCCAGTGGCCTGAATATTGTTCTGGCAGGACTGCCGTGGTGGACTCCTGACATTGGTGGCTTTATGTATGGTGATGTGCATGACCCGGCTTTTAAACAGCTGTTGCTGCGCTGGTTCCAGTTTGCTGCTTTTTGTCCGGTGCTGCGTATGCACGGTGACCGTGACCCGCACGATAGATATTCCACCGCTGAGCGGCGACAAGGATTATGGCGGCTACCTGTACACCGGCCAGTCGAACGAACTGTGGAGCTATGGGAAAGAAGCGCAGAAAATTATGCAGAAGTTTGTAAAGATTCGTCTGCAGTTGAAGCCTTACCTGAAAAAGATTGCACAGGAAGCACACAGAACCGGTGTGCTTATGATGCGTACCGTGTTCTACGAATTTCCGCAGGACGCAAAGTGATGGGAATTAAGCGACCAATATATGCTGGGGTCAGACTACCTGGTGGCACCGGTGCTGTACGCCGACCAGACTTCCCGCACAGTATATCTGTCTGCCGGCAAGTGGGTTTCGCTGAACGGCGAGCAGGAGTATGAAGGCGGCCAGACTGTTGAGTGCGCTGCGCCGATTGATGTCATTCCTGTATTTCGCAGAAAATAAAATTTGACAAGTGTGTTAATGAAAAGGTGGGGGCCTGTGTGGCTTCTGCCTTTTTTGCGTCTCTGCGGAATTATAGCGAGGTGTTTTTACAGAAAGACTTGAAAAGTATATAAACCCTGTGGTAAAGTATGTTTAGGAGGGAATGCTATGAAAATTTCTACAAGAGGGCGCTACGCCATCCGCGTCATGATTGACTTGACAGAGCACAATACCGGAGAATTTATTCCGTTAATGGATATTGCCAAGCGGCAGGAGATTTCTGAAAAATATTTGGAATCCATTATGTCCGTGCTGAGCAAAAACGACTTTCTCATTTCTTTACGCGGCAAAGGAGGCGGGTACAAACTGGCCCGTCCGGCGGAAAGCTATACGGTAGCCAGCATCCTGCTGCTGACAGAGGGGTCCTTTGCGCCAGTTGCCTGTTTGGAAAAGAAGCCGAATCGCTGTGTGCGTGCGGCAGAGTGCAAGACTCTGAAAATGTGGGAAGGCTTGGAAAAAGTCGTGACCGATTATTTTGAGGGGATTACCATTGCAGATCTGGCACACCAAAGTTTGTACGATTTTGTCATTTAAGGTTTGGCTGGCAAGGGTCGTTTTTTTGTCTCCGCTCACGCGGAGTATCCTTTTTTAGCTAAATCACACTAACCTATTTGCAAAGTATATTATGGAAGTATGATTAATTCATGCTTTACGGAAGGGGGGTGACACATGGAGAAGGTCGCAAAACATTTGACGGAACTGATAGGACATATGCTGCTGTTGGAACTGAGTGATTTTGAAGAAGACAGGCACCTGTAGGCACGTCTGTTGGCAAAATTGGAGTATTTTAATCCTTTGGGAGTGTAAAGGACGTGTGGCAGATGCCATGATTGAACAGGGAATCCGGAAGGGCAGCATGAACCGGGACACGGTGCTGATTGAACCGACCAGTGGGAACACCGGCATTGGTTTGGCTTTCGCCGCTGTCTGCCGCCGCCTACGGCTGATTTTAAACATGCCGGAACCATGAGCATCGAGCGCCGCAAGATTGTGAATGCTTTGGGTGCTGAGGTGGTGCTTACTCCCAGACATCTGAGAATGAAGGCCGCTATTGACAAAGCGCAGGAACTGCAGAAAACATACGGAAATGCATTTATCTCACAGCAGTTTGAAACTGCTGCCAATCCAGACATCCAACAAAAGACTACGGCACAGGAAATCTGGGACGCTACAGACGGCCGTGTTGACTTCTTTGTTTCGGCAGTCGGTACAGGCGGCACTGTGACCGGAACCGGACGGGACTTGAAGGAGAAAAATCCGGATGTACAGGTTATAGCTGTGGAACCGGCTGCTTCTCCGGGATTGTCAGGCGGCAAACCGGGGCCGCATGCCATTCAGGGAATCGGCGCGGGTTTTATCCCAAAGGTGATGGACACTCGTTTGGTTGATAAAATCATAACGGTAGAAAATGAAGACGCATTTGACCATTCCCGTGAGGTAGCCAAATCAGATGGTCTGCTGGTAAGCTTTTCTGCCGGTGCGGCCATTGACGCGGGTCTGCAGCTGGCACAGCGGCCGAAACACAATTGTGGTACTGCTGGCGGACGGCGGCGACGCTGCCTGTCTACTTCTTTGTACAAATAGAGTGAAGAGAACAGAAGCTATGACGGATTGGACAGACTGTGGTTTCAACACAGCTCTTTTATATGCCGGCAGCCACGAGGAAACTTTTGGCGCCGCTTTGCCGCCGGTGTACTAGGCCAGTGCTTGTCGGCACAAAGGTGCAGAGAAGCTGGAAAAAATTTTTGCAAATAAAGCGCCTGGCTTTTCATATACGCGTATTGGCAATCCAATAGTGTCAGCTGTTGAGCAGAAGATGACTCAACTGGAGGGCAGCACAGCCAGTGCGGTGTGCGCTTCTGGTATGGCGGCGATTTCCAGCGCGCTGTTAAACCTGGTGAGAGCCAAGGATGAAATTGTGGCGGCGGCCGGACTTTACAGCGGTACGGTTGAGCTGCTGCGTAGTTTTGAAGCGCTGGGTATCCATACTCGCTATGTGCCGAAAAATACGGTTTCAGAGTATGAAAAGCGCATCAACGGAAAGACACGGGTAGTGTTTGCAGAGACCATTGGAAATCCTCGGTTGGACGTAACAGATGTTGTGGTGAATTCATCTTAAGTATATCAACGGCAGCAGCGATGCAATTAGCGGCGTACTGACGTACAGCGGCAGGGACGCACAGCGCTACTCGGAACTGTAGCCTTACCGCAGATTTGGCCGTATGAGTTACATGGTTCGGCTGTGGCAGGAGCTTTTGCCTGCGCTGGGGGCATGTCTGGCACCGCAAAATGCACTTTTAAAATGACTGCAGCGGGTGAATGCCGTGGTGAGTGCGACCACCAGCCCGCACTATATCTTAACACAGGAAGCATACCGGCGGATGCTGCCAGAAGGCAATAGCCGACTGCTGGTTGATTTGGTGGTGCCGTATGATATCGACAGGGCACTGCTGGATGTGGATTACTTTGATGTATTGGCGAGAGAAAACCGCAGTGTCAAGCTGGACGAACTGCAGAAGGCACAGCAGATTGTACAGGATTGTGTGGAAGAAGCGGTTAAGAAGACAGCTGTGCGAAAATTTCAGGCGCCCGTCGGTGCTGCGCGAACCGAACCGTGGTTTCCGAAAATGATCTTTTACTTAAAGGATGTTTTGGACAGCGCCCAACTGCAACAGGTGCTGAAGCGCATTGCAGACACAGAAGCGGAGGACGCGTGAAATGGCATGTTTTCCGTTTATGGTGGACATTAGTGGCAAGACCTGCTTGATTGTTGGCGGCGACCGTATTGCTTTGCACAAGACGGAGACCCTGCAGTGCTTTTTGCCGGGCGGTGTGAACAACCCCGTGCGTGCCTATCGGAGTACATCGCAGTCCGGTGTTCATAGACCACGCGAAAGGTTCTAAAATTGTTAATGTAGATGGGAATGAATATATTGACTATGTTTGTTTCTGGGGCCCAGCTATTTTGGGCCATACGGACGGCTGCGTTATTGCTGTCGTACAGAGGGCCTGCGAAAAGGGACGGACCTTTGGTGCACCAACGGAAAAGGAATATCAACTGGTTGAATTGGTACAGGAACTGATGCACCTGGTTAATTCCAGTACAGAAGCGGTAATGAGTGCTATTCGTGCAACGCGTGGTTTCACCGGACGCAACAAAATCATAAAATTTCGCGGCTGCTACCATGGCCATTTTGACGGTCTATTGGTCAAGGCTGTCCCGGGCGTACCGGCGGACTTTACCCGCAACACGTTGGTGGCGGAGTATAACAGTGCCGCTTCTGTTGAAACCTTGTTAAAGCAAAACGGCGACGACGTGGCAGCCATCATTGTGGAGCCAGTGGCGGCAAATATGAGTGTTGTGCCGACCACAGAACATTTTTTGCAGGAACTGTGGGAACTGGCAGACTGCTACCATACGTTGCTCATTTTTGATGAAGTGATTACTGGCTTCCAACTGGCGCTGGGTGGTGCGCAGGCGTACTACAATGTTACGCCAAACCTGACTACGCTGGGGAAAATCGTCAGCGGCGTATGCCAATGGCGGCCTACGGCGGCCGAAGGAACATCATGCAGATGGCGGCACCGCTGGGCGGTGTGTACCAGGCGGGCACGCTGACGGGCAACCCGATTGCAACCACGGCTGGGATTGAAACGCTGAAAATTTTGCGGGAACAGCCGGATTTGTACAGCAAAATTGAACACGGTGCCCGCTGGATTGTGGACGCGGTGCGTGAAACACTGGAAACACATGTTTGTGTCCTATGCACATACCGAGGCTGATTTGGAAAAAACCTGCACTGTAATTCAAAATTATCGTAATTGAATGAGAGCACTGCCGGGTGGCAGTGCCCTTTTTTGCCCAACACTTTCTTTCAAGGAAGGGCAGTGAAAACTTTTATGATGTATGTTTATAGAAAAGATTAGTTTTTCTATAAACATACTTTACAAATAGGTAAATGGGTATTATAATAGATTTCATCAGCAAAAAGTGCTTGGAGGTGTGGAATTATGAAAAAGAAATGGCTGAAGCGTGCATTGGCGTTGGCGCTGGTCTGTGTGGTCACTTTGCCGCTGCTGGGTGGCAGTCGCCAGCCTCGGCATACAGCCAGCAGCACGGTGGGAGAGATCACCCTGACCAACGTTTCCTACGATCCGACCCGGGAACTGTATGAGCGCTACAACACCGTTTTCGCAAAGCATTATGCTAGCGAACACGGTGGCAAAAGCATTAAGATTGTCCAGTCACACGGTGGTTCTGGCAGTCAGGCACGCTCTGTGATTGAGGGTGCCGAGGCAGATGTAGTTACGCTGGCATTGGCACATGATGTGGGAATGATTCAAAAATCCGGATTGATTCGCTCCGGCTGGGAAAAGAATTTTGCACATGATTCCGCGCCGTACACTTCTACCATTGTGTTTTTGGTGCGTAAGGGAAACCCTAAGCAGATTCATGATTGGAACGACCTTACCCGGCAAGGTGTTAATGTCATTACGCCTGACCCTAAGAGCAGCGGCGGCGCCTGCTGGAATTTTTTGGCGGCATGGAACTACGCCGAAAGATGCTGGCCGAACAATGATGCAGCGGCACGCAGGTTTGTGGCAGCGCTGTACGCAAACGTTACGGTGATGGACTCAGGTGCACGCGGTTCGACCACAACCTTTGTTGAAAATGGACAGGGAGACGTGCTGATTGCATGGGAAAACGAGGCAATTGCTTCTGTAAAGGAACACCCGGGCGAATACGAGTTGGTTTCACCCAGCGTCAGCATCTTGGCACAGCCCAGTGTGGCTGCGGTGGATGAAAATACTGCGAAGCACGGTACACAGGCTGTCAGCCACGAGTACCTGCAATACCTGTACTCGGACGAGGCACAGCGGCTGATTGCACAGAGCGGTTATCGCCCAACTAATCCCAAAGTCTTGAAAGAATATGGAAAAACCTTTGACCTGAAAATGAAACTCTGCACCATCAGCGACTTTGGCGGCTGGAACGCTGCCTATGAAAAATTTTTTGAGGATGGCGGCGTGTTTGATGATATTTACAACAAGTAAGAGGTGAAAAAAATGAAGCTGCCGAAAAAAACAAAGAGTCCGCGGGTTATACCAGGTTTCGGTCTGACGATGGGGGTTACAGTTACGCTGCTGTCTTTGCTCATTCTCATACCGCTTGCCTCTGTGTTCCTGTTTTCATTTCAGCTCAGCTTTGCACAGTTTTGGAAGCTGATTACGAAGCAGGTCGTCCTCAATGCTTTTGCTACCAGTTTGAGTTGTGCGCTGGTGGCAGCGCTGGTCAACTGTGTGTTTGGGTTGATTCTGGCGTGGGTGCTGGTGCGCTGTGATTTTCCGGGAAAGCGCCTGCTGGATGGACTCATTGAACTGCCTTTTGCGTTGCCCACTGCGGTTGCAGGCATTACACTTTCCAAGATGTATGCCGACACGGGGCTACTGGGAGCTCCTCTGGCGAAGCTGGGAATCCGTGTTTCCTACACCAAACTCGGGCTGACCGTGGCACTAATATTTGTGGGTATTCCGTTTGTGGTGCGCGCCATCCAACCGGTGCTGGTTAAGCTGGACCCACAGTATGAGGAGGCTGCGTGTATGTTGGGGGCAGACCGGAAGCAGACTTTTTTGCGCGTGGTGCTGCCGGAGTTGTTTCCTGCGCTGCTCACGGGCTTTGGTCTGGCCTTTGCCCGAGGTGTGGGGGAGTATGGCAGTGTTATTTATATTTCCGGTAACAGTGCAAAGCACCACACGCAGGTAATTTCCTACGTCATTATGCAAAAGCTGAACTATGTGGATTACGCATCCGCTACTGCCATTGCACTGGTGCTGCTGTTGTTCTCGTTTGTGGTTCTGTTTCTAGTCAATCTGGTGCAGTTGCGGCAGGCACGGCGCACCAATTTACTTTAAAGGGGGGCAGCAGTATGCAGACAAGTGCAGGTACAGAAGAGAAGAAAAAAAATACGGCGGGCCAGTGGACGCTGATTGCCATCAGTGCGGCCTTTGTTGTGGTCATGCTGGTGTTGCCACTGGCCTCGGTGCTGATGAACGCGCTGAAAGAAGGCTGGGACTTTTACATAAAGGCACTTTTTACCAGCAAGGTGCGCTCTGCCTTTCGTGTCACCATGATTGCCACGGCTTTTTCAGTGGCGGTGAATACCTTTTTTGGTTTAGCCGCAGCATGGCTGCTGACAAAGTTTTCTTTTCGCGGAAAGCAAGTGCTGTCCACAGTTATTGATATACCATTTTCCATTTCACCGGTTATTGCAGGACTGGCTTTCTTAATGACCTTTGGCCGTTTGGGTTGGGCCAGCCATTGGGTAGATGCTTTTAACGCTTACTTTGGCACCAATGTAAAAATCGTGTTTGCAGTGCCAGGAGTGGTGCTGGCAACAATTTTTGTTACGTTCCCATTTGTTTCGCGTGAGCTGATTCCAGTATTGAATGCAGAAGGGAAGGATGAGGAAGAAGCGGCTGCACTGATGGGTGCAGGCGGGTGGAAAATTTTTCGCTCTGTTACGTTTCCGCACATTAGATGGGCACTGCTGTATGGTGTGATTTTATGCACAGCACGGGCATTGGGGGAGTTTGGCGCAGTAAACGCTCTGGCAAAGACTCGCGGCCAGACCTTTACCCTGCCGTTGGAGATTGACGCGCTGTATCTTTCCGGTTCTGCCAAATCCATCACTGCGTCCTTTGCAGTTTCATCGCTGCTGGTCATTATGGCGGTAGCAGTGCTGATTGTAAAAAATGTGCTGGAATACCGGGCACAGCGGCAGAGAAATACAGAGAACGAGGGGTGACCGGCTATGTATGTAGAACTTGAGAACATCAATAAAACCTATGGCAACTACCGCGCCTCTGACCATGTGAGCTTAGGGGTGGAGCAGGGAAAGCTGGTGGCACTGCTGGGCCCAAGCGGAAGCGGGAAAACGACTGTTCTGCGTATTTTAGCGGGGCTGGAAACGCCGGATTCTGGTGAAATCCGCATTGCTGGGCAGCGCATGAATGATGTGCCGCCGGCCCAGCGCGGCATTGGCTTTGTGTTTCAAAATTATGCGTTATTTCGCTACAAAACGGTGTTTGACAACATTGCTTTTGGTTTGGAAATACAAAAGGTACCGAAAAAACAAATTCAGGAACGTGTGCAGGAGCTGGTGGAACTTATTGGTTTGGCTGGACTGGAAAAGCGCTATCCCAATCAGCTTTCCGGCGGGCAGCGGCAGCGGGTTGCCTTTGCACGGGCACTGGCACCTCGGCCCAAGCTGCTGTTACTGGACGAACCTTTTGCCGCTATCGACGCTAAGGTACGCACTGAGCTGCGTACCTGGCTAAAGGAAACGATACACAAGGTTGGCATCACCAGCATTTTTGTCACGCATGATCAGGACGAGGCAGTGGAGGTGGCAGATGAAATCATTGTGACTAGCCATGGCAGAGTGGAACAGGCTGGTACGCCGATGGATATTTACAAGAACCCGAAAACACGCTTTGTTGCGTCTTTTATTGGCGAGGCTATCCAGGTGGAGGATTACAGTCGGCTGCGGGGCTTTTCACATTCACAGCACGGTCAGGGCGCAGTTGTCCGGCCGGAATTTGTAGAAGCCTTTAAAAGTGATAATGATAAGTTTAAAAATATGCTGCGCTACTCGGAAGAGGGCACCATTGAGGACATTGCTTTCCGTGGCAGTTTTCTGCAGCTTACACTCAATGTGCAGGGCCTGCGGCTTGTTACACACCGCTCGCTAGAGCGCCGCCCGGTACAACTTGGCGAAACCATGCGTGTCATTGTGTACCGGGTCTATGCCTATGATGGTGACAAGGTTTATTTACTGGAAAATGAAGAATTGCAGGGCAAAAAAGTGGTGTCTTTGTAAGGGCGGAAAGGATGGACCTGTAATATGAAAGCAAAATTGCAAGTGCAAAGGTTGTCTGCTGACGTACTGATTATTGGCGGCGGTACAGCGGGATGCTACGCGGCGCTCACCCTTAGCCGCCAGTCCGGCCTGTCCGTACTGGTTGCGGAGAAGGCGGACATTCGCCGCAGCGGCTGTCTGGCGGCAGGCGTTAATGCAATTAACGCTTACATTGTTCCGGGACGTACCCCACAGGACTATGTGGATTACGCTGAAAATGACGCAAACGGTATTGTGCGCAGAGACCTGCTACTCACTGCCGCCCAGCGCTTTAATGCGGTAACAGCAGACATGGAGCAGCTGGGACTGGTTATTTTAAAAAATGCAGATGGCAGTTATGCGGCCCGTGGCAATCGAAACATTAAAATCAACGGCGAAAACTTTAAGCCTCTGCTGGCGCAGGCAGTGCGCAGCGCAAAAAACGTGCAGGTACTGAACCATGTGAATATCACAGATTTGCTGGTGCAGAAAAACCGAGTGTATGGTGCGGTAGGTTTTTCTGTGTGGGATGACGTTGCCTATGATATCCGTGCGGGTGCGGTGCTAGTGGCAACCGGCGGCGCGGCGGGACTGTACAGGCCTAATAATCCGGGATTTTCCCGGCACAAAATGTGGTACCCACCTTTCAACACTGGCGCAGGCTACGCTATGGGTATTCGTGCCGGTGCCGAGATGACCTCTTTTGAAATGCGTTTTATTGCCCTGCGGTGTAAAGATACCATTGCACCCACGGGAACCATTGCGCAGGGGGTACGTGCCAAGCAGGTGAACGCCCGCGGCGAGGTGTATGAGGATCGCTATGGCCTGACCACAAGTGAACGGCTTTATGGCACCGTGCAGGAAAATCGACAGGGACGCGGCCCCTGTTACCTGCACACCAGCGGCATCACCCCAGCACAGGGGGAAGATCTGCTGAAAGCCTATCTGAACATGGCACCAAGCCAGACACTGAAGTGGTTGGAGAGCGGCCAGACCCCCGGTAGAGCTGACGTGGAGATTGAGGGTACTGAGCCGTACATTGTGGGCGGCCACACCGCCAGCGGATACTGGGTGAACACCCAGCGCGAAACGACTGTACATGGCCTTTACGCGGCCGGGGACGTGGCGGGCGGCTGCCCGCAGAAGTATGTGACCGGCGCACTGGCCGAGGGAGAACTGGCTGCACAGGATATTTTAAAGCAATTTCAAGCGGCAGCGGATTTCCCGGAACTGGACGCGCAGGTACAGCAGGTACTTGCCGGTTATGAAGCTATACGCAGCGCGCCGCTGCCGCTGTACAGTACTGAAGAATTGGAAGAAGCAATGCAAAAAGTGATGGACGAGTATGCAGGCGGTATCTCTACCGGCTACAGGTTCCATGAAGAACGGCTGCGGCTGGCAGATGAAAAAATTGTTGAACTGGAGCAACTGGCTACACACGCTGCCGCTGACGATGCACGGGAACTGCTGACAGTGTATGAACTGAAGGATCGGCTGACGGTTTGTCGGGTGTTGATTGCACACTTGCGTGCCCGCAAGGAAACACGTTGGCATTCATTTAACGAAAATCTGGATTATCCCCAGACGGACGAGCAATACTGCAAGTACGTCAATTCGCGTCTGCAGAACGGCAGACTGCAGGTCTTTCTGCGGGAACTGGTGAAGGAGGCGTCATATGAGCATACGGATTGATATAAAAAAATGCGTGGGCTGTGGGCGCTGTGCCGAAGTTTGTCCGGGAAATTTATTGGAGCTGCGCGGTGGTACTGCAGTTATGCGATATCCGCGTGATTGTTGGGGCTGTGCTTCCTGTGTGAAGGAGTGCCCGGCACAGGCAGTTGTTTTCTTTTTGGGTGCAGACATCGGCGGTCGCGGCAGCACGCTGATCGTTGCCGGCGAGGGAGACGTGCTGCACTGGCAGGTGCGCCGCCCAGACGGCACCACGCAGGTGGTAGACATTGACCGTAAAAACGCGAACAAATATTAGGAGAGATGAAGATGAGCGCATTATCGCATTTGGATGAACTGGAGGCGGAGGCAATTTACATTATCCGGGAAGTAGCAGCAGAGTGTGAAAAGCCGGTCATGCTGTATTCCATTGGCAAAGACAGCTCTGTTATGCTGCACTTGGCACTAAAGGCCTTCTATCCGGAAAAGCCGCCGTTTCCGTTTTTGCACGTCAACACAACGTGGAAGTTTAAAGAAATGATTGCTTTTCGTGACCAGACTGCCAAGAAATTGGGCATCGACATGATTGAGTACATTAACAAGGATGGTGTGGCACGCGGGGTTAACCCCTTTGACTACGGCTCCTCTTACACAGACATCATGAAGACTCAGGCGCTGAAGCAGGCGCTGACCAAGTACGGCTTTACTGCAGCTTTTGGCGGCGGCCGCCGTGACGAGGAAAAGAGCCGTGCCAAAGAGCGCATCTTCTCCTTTCGCAATGCTGCGCAGGCGTGGGACCCCAAGAATCAGCGGCCAGAGATGTGGAAGCTTTACAATACCGAAATTAACCAAGGGGAAAGCACCCGCGTGTTTCCTATCTCCAACTGGACAGAAAAGGACATCTGGCAGTACATTCAGCGGGAGAACATCCCGATTGTGCCGTTGTACTTTGCGGCAGAACGCCCTGTGGTGCGGCGTGGCGACAACTTGATTATGGTGGATGACGACCGTATGCGGCTGAAGCCTGGCGAAAAGCCGGAAATGAAAAAGGTGCGCTTCCGCACTTTGGGCTGCTACCCGCTGACCGGTGCCATTGAGTCAGAGGCCGACACCCTCGACAAAATTATTGAGGAAACCTTGAGTTCTGTGGAGTCTGAACGTACCAGCCGCGTTATTGACCAGGACGGCGGGGAAGCCAGTATGGAAAAGAGAAAGAGAGAGGGTTATTTCTAATGAGCGGATTGCTGAAATTTATTACCTGCGGCAGTGTGGATGACGGAAAATCAACGTTAATCGGACATATGCTGTACGACTCCAAACTGCTGTATGCTGACCAGGAAAAGGCTTTACTGCTGGACAGCAAGGTTGGCTCCCGCGGGGGCGCGATCGATTACTCCCTGCTCTTGGATGGCCTTATGGCGGAGCGTGAGCAGGGTATTACCATTGATGTGGCCTACCGCTACTTCACCACTGACCGCCGCAGCTTCATTGTGGCCGACACTCCTGGTCATGAAGAATATACCCGCAACATGGCCGTGGGCGCTTCCTTTGCCCAGTTGGCAGTCATTTTAGTGGATGCTTCGCAGGGCATTTTGGTACAGACTCGCCGTCATTCCCGCATTTGTGCGCTGATGGGTATTCATCACTTTGTGTTTGCTGTAAACAAAATGGATTTAGTGAATTACAGCGAAGCACGCTTCCGCGAGATTGAAAAGGATATAAAAGAATTGGTGCAGCAGTTGGGTCTGCAGCACGTCAAGATTATTCCGGTAAGTGCTACTGAGGGCGACAATGTCACCCAAAAGTCGAAAACAATGCAGTGGTATACTGGTGGCACCCTGCTTCAGCATTTGGAAACTGTAGATGTTTCAGAAACAGACGATGACGCCGATTTTTACCTGCCGGTGCAGCGTGTGTGTCGGCCGGACCACACCTTCCGCGGTTTTCAGGGTCAGGTGGAAAGCGGTCGTGTGCATGTAGGCCAGACCTTGACTACTCTGCCCAGCCGTGAGTCTGCTTCGGTAAAATCCGTGTTGGCAGGCAGCCAGTCTGTACAGGAAGCGCAGGCCGGGCAAGCTGTCACTATTCAACTGGACCGTGAGGTAGATGTCAGCCGCGGCTGCGTCTTGACTGACAACGAAGCCCTGCCTGTTAGCCGCCGCGTAACTGCCACACTGCTGTGGATGGATGATGATGCGCTGACGCTGGGCCGCGAGTATTTGGTAAAGCTGGGTACTCGCCGCGTACCAGGCACGGTGAAAAGCATTGTGTACAAAGTTGACGTTAACACCGGAGAACACTTGAATGCGGACTCTGTTGTGAAAAACGAAATTGCTGTTTGTGAGCTGGAATTTTCCGAAAAGATTGTGGTAGATACATTTCAGCAGCACAAGACGCTGGGAGAACTGATTTTAATTGACCGTGTCAGCCACATGACTTCGGCTTGTGGTGTGGTGGAATCAGTGAACACCGATGAGGAAAAGCCCTATTTTGAAAATGGCTCTGTCAAAGTTGGCGGTTGCATTTTTGAGGAGTTTTACTTCAACCTTAACAGCGCACTTCTTTCGCGCGAAAACGCTGCAGTGAAAACTTATCATGTGGGGGATGCCGTGCCAGTGGAAGGCAGCAGCTTCCACTACCCGGACTACTTCGACATTGTTTCGGCAGTGTCCGGTGCCGCAGTGCAGGTGCGTGATCGCCAGATTACAGCGATTGTACCTTTAGCTGAGTACCGGTATCAGGGCTTGCCTGTGCTGGACGAGCGTGGCTTTTCACTGCAGATTGCCGGGAAAGATGATTTGGAACATTTTCTGCGTGAATATCAAAATGTTACGCCGGAAACTTCCGCAGACTTTTATAATCACTGGTCCAATTTTGAGACATACCGAAAGATTGTATTTGCCGACAATTTTTGGATTATTTAATTTTATAACGTACAAAAGCTGCCCAAACAGGAAAACACTGTTTCGGCAGCTTTTTGATGTATAGACAACGGATCCTTTTAGCAGTTGTCCATATTGTGCAGAAAATTGGCCATTTCCACGGCATCCTCGGCACAGGCGAAATCCTTATTTCCTGTTTTGGTACCGGCACAGAATGCAAAAAGCCCTGAAAAGACAGAAATATCTTTTCAGGGCAAAACAATGCGCGAAAAACACCAAATGATTTGCAACGCAAATATCTTCTTTCATCCAGACTGTAACTGTCGGCTTCGGAATTACACCGAATCATGCCTTGCCGCTCGTGGGCTGTACCACCGGTAGGGAATTGCACCCCGTCCCGAAGATGTTATTTATTTTTTATCATATTATGCTGCTACGTTTTTATCAAGCGAGAAGCCCGGAGGAAAAATATTGTAAGTGTTCCGATTTATACAATTTTTACATTCAAAATTTCTCTATAATAATAATAACATTTAAAAATGAAACGCGACAAAGACGTCAGTTGGGAGATGTTCCCACTGTGTCTCTGCCGCGTTTTTGGGTTTTGGTGTAATCTGCGACATAAGTAAATGAAGGTAAGCAACATGCGTGATGCAAATATTGATTTTTTGTACCTGAGTGAGCAGGATATGATTAAAGCGGGCGGTACAGATATGAGCGGCTGTATTGACACCATGGAGGAACTTTTCAAACTGATGAGTGTCGGAAATTATCGCATGGACGGTGATAACGGCAACTCCCACGGTATTATGATGACTTTTCCAGACAGCTCTCCTTTTCTGACTATGTCGTTGAATAACCTTGACAATCGTTTTATGGCGATGCCGGCCTATGTGGGCGGCTCCATGGACATGGCAGGTGTAAAGTGGTACGGCTCTAACGCAAAGAACAAGGAGAAAGGCCTGCTACGTTCCATCCTGATGCTGACCTTGAATGACAAGGATACCGGGGCACCGGTTGCTTGTATGTCTGTTAATGTTGAAAGCACTTACCGTACCGGCGTGGCGCCGGGTGTAGGGGTACGGCACTTGGCCCGCAAGGGCGCCACAACTGTCGGCATTATTGGTGTTAAGTATCAGGATTTGATTGCGGAAGGTAAGCTGCCAAAAGAAGCGGTTGCAGATATGGCTGAAATCCTAACTGGCAACGTACGGGTCGCCGGAGCAACGATGATATTTTTATCTACTCTGTTGGAGGTATGCCGGTTGAAGACGTTGACTGGGGTACCAAAGTCTACCGCAATGCTCTCAAGTTTGGAATTGGCACTAAGCTGCACCTGTGGGACAGCCCGGAACTGGCGTAACATAGTTTTATGCAGCAGGTCCTGCCTTAAAACAAGAAACTAAAGGACTTTCATGTGTAAAAACATTACAAAATAAAGTATTTGATGAAGATAGTTAATCATCAACAAAACCTTTTCTATAATATGCTTAACAAAAGCAATGTGGTTCAGTTTTAGGAATTGCTTTTGTTGGTTTCAGGACAAAGGCGTTCTGATCTGCCACAGGGGCAGGCCGGAACGCCTTTATGTTTTAAAGGACAGCAGAGTGGCTCTGCAATTTCCCAAAATATTGGTAGTGCTGAAAAGCACTACTGTTTCGGAAGAAGGTGCATGGTGTGAAGTTTTCTCCTTCAGCGCTACAATTCGATACCGCAGAAGAGACTGGCCGCCGCTTTTTTGCAGTGGATTCCCATACAATGGGGGAGCCCACACGCATTATTCTGAGTGGCTTTCCGACCATTTACGGGAATACCATGATGGAAAAAAAGCAATATCTTTCTCGAAATTTAGATCATCTGCGGCGTGCTTTGATTCTGGAACCGCGTGGTCACGCAGATATGTTCGGTGCAGTAGTGACAGAACCAACAAAACCGGATAAAGCCGACTTGGGTGTTATTTTTATGGACAGCGGCGGATATCTGAATATGTGCGGTCACGGTTCCATAGGTCTGGCCAGTGTAGCAGTGGACCAAAAACTGGTGCCTGTACAGGAGCCTTACACTCGTGTGGTACTGGAAGCACCGGCAGGCATAATTGAAACGCAGGTTAAAGTTGTGCATGGAAAAGCAGTAGAGGTAACCATTACAAATGTGCCCTGCTTCCTGTACCGTCAGCATGTGGAACTTACGCTGGAGCGCTTTGGCCGTGTAACAATGGATATTTCCTTTGGCGGCAGCTTCTTTGCTTTGGTTAATGCCGATAACTTGGGCATTGCTCTTACCCCGGACAATGTTCCTGTACTGGTGCGTACCGGTATGGAAATCCTGAAAAAAATCAATCGTCAGGAGAATGTGCAGCATCCATATCTGGACATTCATTCGGTAGACTTGGTTGAGTTTTACGGGCAGGCAGACAAACCGCAGGCTTCCTTAAAAAATGTTGTAGTGTTTGGCGATGCACAGGTGGACCGTTCCCCTTGCGGTACGGGTTCCAGCGCTAAAGTGGCCACCCTGTACCGAAAAGGCAAGCTGCGGCTGGGTGAAGATTTTGTGTATGAAAGCATTACCGGCTCGCTGTTTCATGCGCGAGTATGCCGCGAAACCACAGCGGGTGACTTTCCTGCTGTGGTGCCGCAGGTAACAGGCAGTGCTTATGTAACAGGGATTCACGAAATCATTTTAGACCCAGACGATCCGCTGAAATATGGTTTTCGACTAAAGGTTTGACAGAACAGGAGAATACGAATGCAGCAAATTTATCATTTTCCGCTACGTCAGCAGATTGGCGTACCGTCGCAGCCGCTGGTGCAGCCAGGGCAGCGGGTAGCACGGGGACAGCTGTTGGCAGAAATTCCGGCAGGAAAGCTGAGTGCGAATTTGCACACGTCGGTTTCCGGTGTGGTGGAACAGGTGACTGACGAAGAAGTTACAGTTTGTGCCGATACCGAGCAGCCAGACAGTTTTGTGCCTGTTTCGGGAAGCAGCGTGACAGAATTGGTTCGCGCTGCAGGTGTTGTTGGCATGGGTGGGGCGGGCTTTCCCACACATGTAAAACTGGCTACACCACTTGGTGCGGAGGGTACCGTCATTGCAAACTGTGCAGAGTGTGAACCGGTGCTGGGGCACAACATCAGTCGGCTGGAAAAAAAGCCGACGCAGCTGGTACAGGGACTGCGTTTGGCCATGCAGGCAACCGGCGCAGGTCATGGAATCATTGCTGTCAAAGAAAAACATGTAGAAGCAATTCGCTCTATAAAAAATGTTCTGGACCCGTCCTGCATGACGCTGCAGCTGTTGCCGGATTTGTATCCGATGGGCGAAGAACGGGCGATTGTGCGGGAATGCCTGCATGTTTTGCTGCAGCCTGACCAACTGCCCAGTGCGGCTGGAGCTGTCATCTGCAATGCGGAAACACTTTGCCGGGTTACGGAAGCAGTAGAGCAAAAGAAGCCCTCTATTTCAAAGGACGTGACAGTTGCAGGCAGACTGCACGGACAGCCGCTGCAGTGCTTTTTGGATGTGCCCACTGGAACCAGTATAGAAGCGCTGTTGAATCGAACCGGCGGTGCCCTAAAGGACACCGGCGAGTTGCTGGCGGGTGGACCATTCACCGGGTACCGGGTGGAGGCAGACAGCCCGGTTACAAAAACAATCGGTGGCGTACTGGCAACTATGCCGTTTTTGCGGGAACGGCGGCCAATGGGTTTGCTGGTGTGCGCCTGTAGTGCTGGTGAGCAGCGGCTGCGTCAGCTTGCAGCCAGTATGGAGGCACCGGTGGCTGCGGTGAAATTTTGTAAGCAAGCCGTGAAAATGCCGAATGGTGCGCTGAAATGTAAAGACCCTGGGCATTGCCCCGGTCAGGCACAGCGAATTTTGCAGCTGAAAAAAGCCGGGGCGCAGGTGCTGCTGGTCAGTAACTGTACAGACTGTACAAACACAGTTATGACCGTAGCACCAAAACTTGGACTGCCGGTTTACCATTTGACTGACGGTACGCTGCGGGCGGTGGGGCTGCCACTCATTCGCCGCATGAAGCTGCATGAATGAAAAAGACGTTTAATTTTTAAAAGGGGTGTTGTTCATGTCTATTTCCAGAGAAACTGCCAACGCACATTTGCAGGACCCGGCGGTGCTGTGCTGTTTAACGCGTGCAGGTACTGTGGTAAGTCCTGCCGAGTTGGAAGATCCTGAGGTCTTTGCTGACTTGGTTGATTCCGGCTTACTCAAGCTGGACGGAGAGGTACTTAAAATTTCACAGGTGCTTGGCGCAACGCTGAAAAAAGACTGTGACGGCCTTACGCCGCTGACAGCAGACCTTTTAGATGAAATTCAGGAAGCAGCTGGACCTACTGCAGTAGCAGAGGAAGCACCTGCTGCCGATGTCAAGCCTGCGGCATCTGTTTGTACAGGTGGTATGGTGCATCTGCATTTGGAGCATGCCGATGGATTGACGTTGGATTTTCCCGCAGGATTTAGTGTGGCAACTGCCGCAGAAACGCCCTGCACAGACAAGCTACTGCGTACTTTGGTAAAAAAAGGCTATCCGGTGAAGGAAGTGCGGCTATCTGACACTACTTCTTACAGTGATGGTATTTTGTCTATCGATAAGGATCTGACTGAAAAAGCAGTTGCCTGCAATCCTCTGGTAAAAGAAGTGACCATGGATGTTATTCCACCGGAAAAACGTCATGTTTACAGCAATACAATTATGGATGTTATCCCAATTGCTGCAAAGGCAGAGGGAAAGCTGGGCGAGGGAACGACCAATGTGCTGACGGGTGCAGTGTTTGTGCTGACGGGTATGGATGAAGCAGGCGTTCAAATACATGAATTTGGTTCTTGCGAAGGCTATATGGATGAAAAAATTCGTTTTGGCCGTCCTGGCTGTCCTGATCCGGATGACATCATGATTCGTGTGGATGTTAAAATTCAGCAGGGTACCGGTATGGAGCGCCGTGGTCCGTTTGCAGCGCACTGTGCCTGTGACACAATCATTTCTGAAATTCGGGAAAAACTGAAAGATCTTTCTGCTGAGCAGCCGGTACAGCAGGAAACTTTCCGGGACGTGAAGCGCCTGGGCCGCCCCAGAGTGGTGCTGGTGAAAGAAATTATGGGGCAAGGCGCCATGCATGATAATTTGTTAGTGCCTAATGAACCCTGCGGGGTAATGGGTGGTCAAAAGAATGTGGACCTCGGTAATGTGCCGGTTGTACTTAGCGCCAATGAAGTCCTGGACGGCGGGGTTCACGCGCTGGCCTGCATTGGTCCTGCCACGAAAGAAATTACACGCCACTTTTTCCGCGAACCCTTGGTCAAAGCGCTGGCGGCGGATGAAGAACTGGATTTGGTTGGCGTCGTGTTCATTGGTTCACCGCAGGTGAATGACGAAAAGACCTACGTTTCTCAGCGACTTGGCGCTTTGGTAGAAGCACTGGATGTGGAAGGCGCTATTGTTACAACAGAGGGCTTTGGCAACAACCACATTGATTTTTCCGAGAATATTGCTGCCATTGGTTCCCGCGGCGTACCGGTGGTTGGTGTAACATTTGCGGCTTACCAGGGACAGCTGGTGGTTGGCAACCAGTACATGGATGCCATGATTGAGTTAAATAAAGATCCTGAGGGCTTTGAAAATGAGATTTTAGGTGATAACACTACCTGCCCGGAGGACGCTGCCCGTGCGGTACTTATGCTGAAAACAAAGATGGCAGGTGTGCCTATTGCTGCACCGGAACGCAAGTGGAACGCTCAGGTCATTCGGGAAAATCAAGCGTTGGTAAGCGACGTCTAAAGGAGGAAGCAAGCATGAATATAGAGTTGCAGCCGCTGCTCTTGCACGGCAAAATCAAAGAGATTACGGAAGTGGGCGTGCGGATTGGCGTGAAGGGGCGCATGGGGGTGCTGTCGCTTCCGCTGCGCTGTGTTTACAGCGATAAGCCCTTGCAACTTGGTCAGGAGTGCGAGTTTTACCTGAGCTGCATTAACGTTTTGTAAAAAAATGAGCAGAAACGAAAAAGGAGCATCTATTATGAAACTGACTACTGCCGAAGGTTTAAAGTCGGAAGTTTATGTGCCTATTACGCCACCGCCGGTGTGGACACCGCTGACAAAACCCTTGAAAGAGTGCAAGGTCGCATTCATTACTGCGGGCGGCATTCACAAAAAGACGCAAACGCCCTACAACACAGCCGGAGACTATACTTTTCGGGAAATTCCTTCAGATACACCTTCCAGCGAGCTGATGGTTACGCATGGCGGTTTTGATAATTCTGATATTAACAAAGATGTCAATGCGATGTTCCCTATTGACCGACTGCATGAATTAGTGGATGAAGGTTTCATTGGCGGGCTGGTACCCATGTTTTACGGCTTTATGGGTGGTGGCGGCAATGTCAATAAGTTCCGCGGAGAAACTGGCCCTGAAATTGCCCGCCGGCTGAAAGCAGAGGGGGCAGATATTGTACTGTGTACTGGCGGCTGTGGCACCTGTCACCGATCGGCAACCATCGTAGAGCGCGCCTGCGAGGCTGCGGGAATGTCCACTTGTATCATCGCAGCACTGCCACCAATTGCACGGCAGCAGGGCGCACCGCGTATTACCGCACCGCATGTTCCCATTGGTTCCAATGCAGGAGAGCCAAACAACAAGGAAATGCAAACAGCCATTTTAAAGGATACATTAAATGCGGTGGCTACCATGACACACTTTGGTCAGATGAAAGTGCTGCCGTACGAATATCGCCATAACGTGTAAACCGCATTGCAGCAGGAAGGAGGTGCACGCCTGTGCGAAAAGGTCTGCCAGTGCTTTCCGTATTGCTTGCGGGCAGCTTGTGGGGGTGCATCGGACTGTTTGTACGCGGTCTGACAGGTGCCGGCCTTTCCTCAATGGAGCTGGTAGCACTGCGCTCAATTGTTACGGCGGCGGTGCTGCTGATCTGGCTGCTGCTGCGTGACCGGGCAAAGCTGAAAATTTGCTTACGGGATTTGTGGTGCTTTTTAGGCACTGGACTGTGCAGTATTGTATTTTTCAACTTCTGTTACTTTTCCGCGATACAAAGGACCTCTCTTTCTGTAGCCAGTGTTCTGCTGTATACGGCACCCTGCATTGTTATGCTGCTGTCTTTGCTGCTGTTTCACGAAGCGTGTACCCCTGCTAAACTGGTGGCATTGGCCATGTCTTTGTTGGGACTGTGCTTGGTGACTGGCTTGTTGGGTGGTGGTCGGCAGCGTGTCACTGCAGCGGGAATCCTGTACGGTTGCGGTGCCGGCCTAGGCTATGCATTGTACAGCGTTTTTGGCCGCTTTGCCCTAAACCGTGGCTACCATCCTTTAACCATTACCCTGTATACATTCTTTACGGCCAGTGTGGGCAGTCTGCTGCTGTGCGGCGGTCAACTGCATCTTGCTTTCTTAGCAACTTTCCCTGCTGCTGCGGCAGATGTTCTTTTGCTGGGTACAGTGTGCGGTGCATTGCCTTACGTTTCCTACACTTGGGGACTTACACACATGGAGGCCAGCCGCGCTTCAATCTTAGCTTCTGTGGAGCCAGTGGTTGCCACACTGCTGGGTGTTATGTGCTTTCACGAAAAGCTGACGCTGCCGGGTGGGTGTGGGGTACTTCTGGTGCTGGGTGCGCTACTTGTTTTAAATCTACAATCTCCAAGTGAAGCACAGCAGAGTAGCACTGCGTAAAAGAGCTTTACAACATTGAAAAATGAAATACCTAGACAATGCAATGGCGCATACAGCAGCTTGCCGTGTGCGCCGCTTTTGTTGTAGGCAGTCTTTTCAAAATTTTGGAGGGAGAGAAACGCAATGAATATTATGCAGGTCTGCAACCTTAAAAAGGTTTTTGGTGACAACGTTGTGCTGGAAAACATCAGTGTAGATCTTCGGGAAGGGGAGGTTACCTGTATTTTAGGGCCTTCCGGTGCGGGAAAAAGTACCTTTCTGCGCTGTCTGAACCGGTTGGAATATCCTGATGACGGTGAAATTTTGTACTGCGGAAACAATACTTTGGGAAAAAGCTATGATATTCGCTGCCTGCGCGAAGAGGTAGGCATGGTCTTTCAGCGCTTTAATCTGTTTCCAACCAAGACCGTGCTACAGAACGTCATGCTTGCTCCCATGGTTGTTAAAAAAATAAGTCGTGAGGAAGCCCGGGAAAACGCCTTGAAAGAGCTGAAAAAGGTGGGCATGGCAGAAAAAGCAGAAGCGTACCCAGGCACGCTTTCTGGTGGACAGCAGCAGCGCGTAGCCATTGCCCGTTCACTCAATATGCATCCGAAGATGATTTTGTTTGATGAACCCACTTCGGCACTTGACCCGGAACTGGTGGGTGATGTGCTGGACGTTATGCGTGACCTGGCCAAGGAAGGCATGACCATGGTGGTGGTTACACATGAAATGGGTTTTGCACGGGAGGTGGGAGACCGCATTTTATTTATGGCGGATGGTGGCATTGCGGAAGATGCTTCACCGGAGGAATTCTTTACAGCACCAAAAACGGATCGCGCCCGTTCCTTCCTTGCTCGTATTTTGTAAAAGTAAGCTATACCAATAATCGTTTGTCGAAACTGCTTCAAACGTGTTACATATACAAATTCGTGTTTGTTTTAAACAAAAAGGGGGAACCACTCATGAAAAATCGTGTTTTGACCAAGCTTTGTTCTGCGGTGATGGCTGCTGCGCTGGCCCTGTCCTTTACTGCCTGTGGGGAAACACCTGCCGGCAGTTCCTCCGTTGGAGGTGCTTCGTCTGCCGGGAGCAGTTCTGCTGCCGGCGGAAGCGCTGTGACTGGTTCGGTGGACGGTTCCATGAAGGGCGTGACCATTAAGGTTGGTACATCCGGTGTATTCGGTCCTTTCAGCTATTACGACAAAGATGGCAAAACCCTTATCGGCTTTGACCTCGATCTGATTAAGGCGCTGCAGGCAAAGCTAGGCTTTACCATTGACGGTGACATTCAGGCAATGTCTTACTCAGCGTTAGGTGCGTCCATTGGTCAAGGTAAGCTGGACATGGCTGCTGCCGCTTTGTGTCAAACCGACGAGCGTAAGAAGACCATGGACTTTTCAAAGACATACAGTGACTCTGGCCTAAAAATTCTGATTAACAAAACGAAGAACAGTGGTATTAAAAGCGTAAATGACCTTCACGGAAAAAAGGTCGCAGTGGAAAAAGGTACCGCTTCACACGCTTATGCCAGCAAAAATTTGGCGGATGCAACACTGGAAGTGCATGATACCATCACCACTGCTTATGCCTCTTTGGAGCAGGGAAAGGTGGACGCTGTCATTCAGGATTTGCCGAACTGCGCATTTTATATTAAGACGAACCCCAAAACAAATCTAGAAGTGGTGGGGGATCAGTTCAACCAAGGGCAGTCTCCTTATGCAATTGCCTTTAAGAAGGGCTTTGCTTACACAGACAAGTTTAATGCGGCTTTAGATGAACTGACCAAAGACGGTACCATGAAGAAGCTGGACGAGAAATGGTGCGAATAACAGAAATTTAAATTTTCTCGGGTATATTTGTCTCGCCGGGAAGCAGATAGGCAGGGATCATTATGAATACAGCAATTATAACACTGGTGCCCATGTTGATGAGTGGTTTGCAGCTTACGGTTTTAGTTGCGGCGGTCGGCATCCTGTGCGGTTTTGTCATTGGCAGTGTCGCAGGTTACGCGCTGCAGTCACGCAGCCGGGTGGCACGCACACTGGCATTTGTGTACATCTGGCTCATTCGCGGTACGCCGATTATTGTGCAGGCACTGTATATTTACTATGTGCTGCCGCTGATGCTGGGAAGCAATATTCCAAGTACGACAGCCGGTATCATCGTTATTTCCATAAATTCTGGTGCCTTTATTGCCGAGATTGTGCGTGGCGCACTGGAAAGCGTAGACAACGGCCAAAAAGAAGCTGGCCGCTCGTTGGGTATGAGCAATTTGCAAGTATTGATTCATGTTGTCATTCCTCCGGCTTTCCGACAAATGGTGCCTGCACTGTTTAATCAGTTTATCATATCGCTGAAGGATACCTCTATGCTTACAATTATTGTGGTCAATGAAATGACGCAGAAGGCGATGAGCTACGCCGCACTGACCTTTGACTATGTTACCACTTATTCACTGCTGGCACTGTTCTACTTAGCGCTGATTTCGCTGCTGATGGTATTGCAAAAGTTTGTTGAGCGCCGCATGAATTTGCAGCGTGTACCAAAGCCCAGACTGAAAGACTTGAAAAATAAGAAGCTGGCGGCCTAACCTTCTGCAGGTGTTTGGCTGTAGCACTGACAGCAGAAAAAGGTCCGGAACACTCGCTTTTGGTTTACGAGAGTTCCGGACCTTTTTGTGGGAATACAGCAGGATGTCACAGGGCACTGTTCGTTTGTGGAAAGCACTTTTGAACGATTTCGGCAAGGCATTCTGCCGTGCCATTTACGCCTAACAGACTGCTGTTGATCATGAGATCCTGATGGTTTTCATCGTTTGGCAGGTAGCCTGCATAGTGCAGATGGTAGGCGCTGCGTGCTTTGTCTACTTTGGCAATCATTTTTTCAGCTGTTTCCGGTTCCATTCGCAGACTGTCGACGCAGTTGCGGTAGCGCTGCTCATAGGGAGCATAGACAAAAATGTGCAGACAATTCTTTTCATTTTGCAAGATGAAATCGGAGCAGCGGCCTACAATGATGCAGGACTGCTGTTCTACCAAATTGCGGATAATCTTGACTTGCTCGTGAAAGACAGTGTCCTGTTCTTCGGTTGTGCCGGTGCCAAGAGGGTAGGACATCTTAACAAACAGGTTCTTTTTCGCACTTTCCTCCATATTGCTGATAACCGAAACGGGCATTCCCAAATTTTCTGCGGTTTTTTCTACAATGTCACGGTCATAACATTCGATACCCAGCAACTCAGCCAGCCGTTTGGCAATTGGCCGTCCCAGACTGCCAAATTCTCTGGACAGGGTAACAACATAATTTTTCACCATGGCTCATCACTCCTGTTAAAAAAGTAAGCGTGACAGCAGGACCGCAGTGAAAATCGCCACAGCAGCTGTACACTTTTTTCCATCTTAGCCCCCTGTGGCAAAGGCGTCAAGACGTTTGAAAATTTCCAGAAAAAGAAATGAAAAGCAGAAGAAAACTTTGTTTTCATTGTTTTTATACATGGCCTAAAGTGCCTGAATTTATGGTGTTCTGCCACAGCGGATTCGCTGTAAATGATTCTTCCTTGTTTGTTCAGCTTTATTTTACAATCTGTCTAACATTTTTTACAAAGAAAACACAGGAAAATACTTTACTTCTAAAATTGTAAACTGTTTTGATTTCTTCTATACTGAAAACAGTACAAAGTTTTTTGAAGTAGACGGGGTGAAACGGTATGCAAAATGAAGAAAAAGCTCCTTTTCAGCCAGTTCAGCCATACTTTGTCACCAGCTGCAGCCGTTACCAGCAAAGAGCGGTTTACAAAAACGGTATTTCACAGATTTATCAGTATTGTTTGGACGACCCGGCCGAACATGGTACGGTAGCCGTACCGGATGGTTGTGTGGACATTGTTTTTGACTGTACAGACAGCCGTGTTCAGGCAGAGGTGATTGGTACCGTATTGGCACATCGGCTGATTCCAACCGAAAAGAACCATACTTATTTTGGCGTGCGTTTTTTGCCGGGGGTATCGCCACAGCTGCTGACTGTTCCGGTGCAGGAGCTGACAGAAGTGCGTACAGACCTGCAAAATATTTTGAGAGACGAAACCTTGTGTGAACGCATGGCAGAGGCAGCGACCTTTGAGAAACGTGCACAGGTGTTTTTGCAGGTGAACCGCCGGGTACAGGTGGAGCAGCCCGGCAGCTGCGGCAGTCAGGCACTGTTTTGTGCAGTCCGCAAAAAAATCTACCACAGCGACGGCTGTGTAACCATTGGCCAGCTGCAGGAAGAAACTGGGTATAGTGAGCGTTACATTAGCCGGGTGTTTCACGAAGTTTCCGGCATTTCTCCAAAAACGTTTTGCGGTATTGTGCAGTTTCAGCGTTTGATGGCTGACTTGTGCTATCACCCGGACACACAGCTGACACAATTGGCAGCAGATTATGGCTATTATGATCAGCCGCATTTTATCCGGCAGTTCAAAAAATACACGGGGCTTGCGCCGAATGTTTGCCGCAGGTTGGTGAAAAGTTATGCCGGACGTATTGTTCCGCAAAACTGAAATGAAAAAGTAAAGGTACACGCAAATCAGCGACGCTTTTCCGAAAATGAAAAGCGCCGTTGATTGTTGTCAAATTGATAGGGTCGAGAAAGCAGATTTATATGCTTTCCCGCCAGAAACAACGACCGCAACTGCTTATGATTTGTCAGCGGTTCAAAATCCAGATGCCGCCGTTTAGATAAGCGGAAAAAGTGACCCCCAGAAGGTAGGGCAGCAGCATCCATGCAGCTGGTTTGCTGATTTTATAGAACAGCAGCAAAGTGGCAAGTATTAGCAGCCAGAGCAGCAGAATCCACAGTAACGCGGCAAAGTAGGCGTGCTGTTCAAAGAAAATCAATGGCTTGAAAAAGTTGACGGCCAGTTGGACACCGTAAAGAGTCAAGGAGGTTTTCTCGTTTTCAGCGTGCGAAATATAAACCAGATAGGACGCAATACCCATTTAAAAATACAAAATTGTCCATACAATAGGGAAAAGCCAGCCAGGCGGTGACAACGACGGCTGGTTTAGTGTCTGAAACAGCATTGTGCGGCCACGAGTCAAAAAGCTGGACAGACCGCCAACAGCAAAGGGGAGAATCAGACTGAGCAGCAGTGGCTTCCATTTTGACTTTTTCATAGCAGTCACCCCTTTATGCTTGAAAGCATATGCTGCTTTTCTAAAAAAATCAAAAGCCGCCCAAAGGTGGCATGGCAGCCAGACGTCATTGTGCGGAATCGATTGTTTTTTGGCGTTCCTATTTTGATTCTCCCGTGTCAGCGGTGTTTGACCGTAACATTTTTTGGCGCATGCGGTTTCGCTGTCAGGTTGGCTGCCCTTTGGCATTACATTTCATCTCGATAAAAATATCTCCGTGTAACTATGAAAGTATACGGACGGAAAAGAAAAATTCACAATTCCAGTAACATGGCTGTATGCAAGATGTACGATATTATTTTTATAAACATCAGACATCAATCAGCAGTTTTGCACAGAAACGCTTGAAAAAAGGTGAAAAGCCTCTAGAATTTACTTTGTATGTATGAAACCGGTTTTGCAAATAAACGAAGAGGAACTGATATGAAAATCACTAAGCGAATTGTCTTGCCCGGCTTTTAAAAGGAACAGTCGCTGTCTTTGCGGAAAAACAGTTTGGTTTTGCTGCTGATGCTGTGTCCAATTCTCATCATTGCGGCTGTAAATTTTTGCATAATTGTCCAGCAAAGCCTTAATGCTATGCAAAATGAACTTCGGATTCATTCTGAACGGTTACTGGATCAGACAGAACGACAGCTTGAGGCAGTGCTTAAGGTAACAGACCGCCACAAGCAGGAAACTGAATTCTTTAATGTTATACCAGACGGATTCGCTTGCCTCCTACTAATTACATTATGGATGGCTTAAATAAAGACAGCTTGTGGACAGCCTTTTTATATGAATTACAAAGGAAAGTATATCATCAGTACGCAGGTGAAAGATGGAGTTGATTTCTATTTTACCAACATTTTGCTTTCCAAGAAGTTAAAAACTGCCAGTACAACAGTTTTTAAAAGTGATCGTGAGCAAATTTGTACCTTTCGCGTACATAGTAAATTAACAAACGATGATGGCACTCTGTTTTTGGCACCGCTGGAAACAGCAGACGACAATACAGTCGTTTCCAGCATGGCTTTTGTAGTTTACGACAGCACAATGAGTGCCCTGTGGGACAAAGTTAATGAAAACGGCTTTATGACCCTGTCTTACAACAATGAACGAATCTATTCATCCAACAAACAGGGTAATCAGGCAATCAATGAAGGGAACAACCTAAGCAATTTTCTGCCCGGAGACAGTCTGACAATGTGTTACAGTCATAATGCTTTTAAAGTGCAGTGGACTATTCCACAATTTACGTTTTTTACTAGGCGCTGTCATGGTGCAGGCAGTCATCACATTTTTGGTGTTGGCGGTGGCGGTACTACTACTGCTGCTGCTGTGCTACACGCATAAAAGCTATGCGCCGGTGAGGCAGATTCTGCAACGTATTGAACCACAGTACCAGCAGCAAAACGCCATGGACGAATCAAAGTATATTGACATGGCGGTCAGTGACCTTACTTATACCAAAAAATTTTTGGAACAGACCAATGAGGAACTGTGTCGAGAAAAATACCTGTACTATATTCTGGATAATCAAGTGACAACAGGTTCCGTCCTGTACCAGCAATGTCTTAGCGCCGGTATTCGGGTGGACCGGCACTGGTTTGCGTGCATTTTATTGGAAGACACTGCGGAAAATGAAAAACTGTTTCAAAGTTTAAATGCAGAGGAAAAAGACAGCGGGCAGGAAACCAATTCGTATTCCATGTACATTATGGACAATAAATATATGTTCCTGCTGTGTTCAGACGAAAAAGAGGACTGTCTGGCAGAAAAGCTGCGGCAGCTGAGTGACGGTAATGACGAGTTGGTTTCTGTCAGTCATGCAGTTGACAGTCTAGAAAATGTATGCAGTGTATATCTGGATGTTTGTCAGCGTGAGGCAAACAGACGCAAAGTCCAGATACTTCCTCTGTGTATCCGGAATTGGAACTGGAAGCACTGCAAGAAGCTGTTTCTGTGGAAAGCACTGATAAAGTGAAATTTGCACTGCGTATGATTAAGAACTGGCTTGTCTCCTGCAGCGAGATGTGGCGCGCTTCTGTTTTTGTAACCGTCTGCAGTATTCTGAATGAGGGCGACCGCCAAAAAATCAATCGGCAGGTGCAGCGGATTCCGGTACCGAATCCGGAAGCTATTAGCTGTGAGATTGACATTTTGTTTTCCAAATATCTGCAGCGTGTGGGAACACAAGTGGAAGAAACAGCACCGCATGGGCACCGAAGCTTGGGCAGCTTGATGCAGTATGTGGAAGCAAATTACTGAGATTTCAGCTTTACCATCAAGCGTATGGCAATGAATTTTCACACTTCGCCGTCTAACCTGAGCCATTTTTTCAAAAAGAGTACCGGGCAGACAATTTCCCATTTCATTGATGACATGAAGGTGAAGCGTGCAGAACAACTGCTGCTTGCCGGTTAGAGGGTGAATGATGTTGCATAGCAGTTTGGTTACAACAGCGCTTCCGTGTCCATTGAAACCTTTAAACGCGTACGAGGGGGTGACTTACAGCGTGTTCCGCTGCAGCAGTGAAACTGAACTTATTCAAAAACATTCAAAACCTTGAATTTGCAGAAAGGCCGGCCGACTTTTGCCTGCCTGCCTTTTTCTTTGCGTATCTTAAATTTTTGAACTGCTTGTGAAGCGGCGTGATTCTGTTCAATTTGCAGGGATTGATTTCACATTCCCGTATTTTTTTCAAAATCACGGAATTGAAAGCAGAAGCAAAGAGTTTATACTGAAAAGTGTTCCGGGAGATGTTCAGCCAGCGGAAGCGGGAGATTGCCCGAGAAAAAGTTTTGCAGCCAGCGGGGAGCTGGCGAAAAGATTGAAAAGGAGTCTCAACAATGACCAAAAAGCAATTTTTAGCAGATGGTCTGGCAGCGGTGCTGAAAGACTTTTGCAGTCAAACCGGCCTGCTGCGGCAGCGGGAGCGCGAACAGGTTGCTGCCACAAAGTCAGCAGGTAAAACCGTTTCCTTTGGACGCAGTCCGGCACAGAAAGCGGTTCAGGCCGCAAAGGCGCAGCAACGGCTGGACTCCGCAAACAAGGAGTTGAACAGTCTGCGCGAGGATGGTACAATTAGAGTGAAAGGAATGCTCGTGAAAGCTCCCGCCGTACCGGGCACCTTAACTTTCAGCGGCCATGCGTTAGACAGACTGTCCGAGCGCGGAATGACTTTGCAGGATGTGGAACGTATCATAAAATCGCCAAAATTTGCAATCAGGCAGCGTAATGGTACACAGCACGTTTATTATTCGGAAGCCGGATTCATTGCAATTAAATCAGACGGCACCGTGTCCTCCATCGGTCAGCTTGACGAGGGCGGGAAAACAGTATTGGAGGTGGCAAAAAAATATGGATTTTATCACGAATCCAAAAAATGAAGATGAACAGGTACTTTGCCCTATCTGGAATAAGAAAATTTCTGCCGGTCTTTGCTTTGACATTTCCAACATTGGCAATGACAGTTTGAATCTGCCGCAAAAGCTCCGGCCACCATGTGGCTGGCAAAAGGCACATGAAATATGTGATAAATGCGAAAATTACAACTAAGCCGCCACGGCACACGCCCGGCGGTATTTTTGTACCCAATTTCAGAAGCAAGCAGCCGTTGCGGGCTGCTTTTTTCATACTTATTTTGCCCTACCCTGCCGGGCTTAAAATGCAGGAACCGCACGGCGCAGAGTGGCTGCGCACTTACAAATCAAATCAATGCGGCAAGGAGTTTTTAACATGGATATGAAAGAACTTTTCGGTGACAAATCGCTCACCTATGCGGACTTTGAAAAAGCTGCCGGTGAGCACAAAGCAAAATTTGTTGACCTGTCCGAGGGCGGCTATGTGGACAAGGGCAAGTTTGACAGTAAAGACGCTGAATTAAAAACCGCAAATGGCACTATTGCAGACCTGCAGGACAAAGTGAAGGCTTTTGACGGTGTGGATGTTGAAAAGCTGAAGCAGGATGTCAAAGACGCGCAGGTCAAGTATGGTACCGACCTTAGCACGCTGAAAAAGTCCAGTGCTATCAACCTTGCGCTGGTGGGAGCAAAAGCGCACGACGCAAAAGCCGTGCTGCCATTTGTCAACATGGACGCTGTCACGAAGGACGGCGACAAAGTGCTGAGCTTGGATGAGCAAGTACAGAATTTGAAGAAAGACAAGGTTTTTCTGTTTGAAGAAGAAAAGCCGGCCGGGGGCTTTTTTGTTTATGCAGTAGTCAAATTATAAAAAGTAGTCAAAAGGTAGTCAAAACCGAAAAAGGCATAAAGCAAAGCCCGCAGGAAATCACTAAAAACATGATACCTACGGGCTTTTCCTTGGAGCTACTGATCGGACTCGAACCGATGACCTGCTGATTACGAATCAGCTGCTCTACCAACTGAGCCACAGTAGCAAACGGAACTTATCTATTATATCGTACGAATAAAGTTTCGTCAAGGTTTTCCCAGTGGCTTTCCATGCGGATTCTTAGAAAGGGGTTACGCAAGGTATTCCTCAAGGCAGACCCCTTGGCTGTGTATTTCTTTTGCCGCGGGCAGGCCCACATACCGATAATGCCACGGCTCATAAATAATTCCGGTAATCTTTTCTTTTCCTTTCGGGTAGCGCAGAATAAAGCCGTACTGCCAGGCATTTTGAGTCAGCCAGGCGGATTCCGGCGTCTCTGCAAAGGTTTCGTCCAGCAGCTGATTGGTGTCGCTGCCTAGATCGGCAGCAAGACCGAGATTGTGTTCACTGGTACCGGGCGGTGCAACAACCGCTGCCGCCGCGTCAACCGCTTTTTGACCCTGCAGACCTTTCTTTTCTTTTGAGCGGATTTCATCCTGATACAGGCTGCTTTGCAGACTGATGCTGCGCCAACCGGAGCAGACCATTAGGTGGTTGCCTTTGGCGTTGCAGGCGGAAATCATCTGCTGCAGAGCTCCCGCTGCGCGTGAGTCAAAACGGACATTGGCTACAGCAGATGTTTTTACAGAGAAGCTGCTGGGCAGCGGATGGCTGGCGTTTACTAAGTGCAGCTGCCACGCTGCTTTATTCACAGCAGGCTTTGCGGCTGCAGAAGACACAGCGTGCGGCTTTGCAGAAGAAACGGCCGGCTTAGCGGAAGACACTGCCGCAGCGGATGGCTGCGGCAGCCGATACAGCATGAAAGCACAGCCGGCGGCAATGCAGATGAAAGCAGCTGCCAGTAAAAGCACAACACGGCGGCTTGGCCGGTGGTGCAGGGAAAAGCAAAAGAATCGGCGGCGCATTTGGGATTCCTCCCTATCAATAAATTCTTTATACATCTATATATATAGAAATGGGCCTGCCGCAATGGTTCTATTCTACTTCTTCCCTGCATAAAAAATCAATGAGGAAACTAGAGAAGGAGGCGAAAACGGTGACCATTTCTTTTCACGGGAAAAAGAAACGCGTCTTTTTAGCAGCAGCCCTTTTCGCAGTAGCGGTGATCATTGTGCTTTTTGTACGCACGGCCGGCGCAGCGGGGGGGATTTCCGCCGGGAGCAACAGCGACCGTGTGCGATTTCTGCAGCAATGCGGATGGCAGGTGGAAAATGAACCGATTGCTGCACGTGAGGTGCAGATTCCTGCACAGTTTTCTAAGGTTTACCAAAATTACAGCCAGTTGAACCAACAGGCTGGTTTTGACTTGACCAAAGTCGCTGGAAAGACCTGTCAGCAGTATGTGTATCGTGTGAAAAATTATACAGGCAATCCGGATGTTCGGGCAACTTTACTCGTATATAAAGGGGAAATTGCCGGAGGGGATGTCTCCACCGCTGCGCTAAACGGCTTTATGAAACCGCTGCGGCAGAAAAGTTGAGTTTCAACCGGGCTTCGGGTATAATGACAGCAGAAAACGAGGTGTACCCGATGCCACAAATGCGATTGGATAAACTGCTGGCACAGCAGACCGGCATCAGCCGCAAAGAAGCCGCTGCCTTAGCGCGCAGCGGCGCTGTGCAGCTGAATGGACAACCCTTGACTGACCCGGCCGCGCATGTCAGCCCGGAGCAGGTAACTTTGCACGGCGAAAAACTGGACTACCAGCAGTTTGTGTATTGGATACTCAACAAGCCGGCGGGCCTTTTGACTGCTGCACGCGACGCCCGGCAGCCGGTAGTGCTTGACCTGCTGCCGCCGGAGCAGCGCCGGCGCGGGGTGCAGCCCGTGGGTCGGCTGGACAAAGACACCACCGGCCTGCTGCTTTTAACGAATGACGGCGCTTTGGCGCACCGCCTGTTGTCGCCCCGGCATCATGTCTGGAAAATTTATCAGGCCCGCCTGAGCTGCCCGCCGCGCGCCGGTGCGCAGCAGCGCTTTGCGGCTGGGGTGCAGCTGCCGGATTTCACCTGCCTGCCGGCTCGACTGCGGCTGTTGGAAAACGGCAGTACGCCCCTTTATGAGGTTGCCCTGCGTGAGGGGAAATTCCACCAGGTAAAGCGGATGTTTGCGGCACAGGACAGCGAAGTGACAGCACTGTGCCGCACAGAATTCGGCCCGCTGTCTCTGCCGCCGGATTTGCCGCAGGGTGCGCTGCGCCCGCTGACTGCCGCTGAGCAGGCGGCCCTGCTGGGACAAGGAGATTGACATGTTGCATAAAAGTGACTTGAAAATTTTGATGGCATGCTTTGACAATATGGACGAAATACGACCTGCGTTTTTGGATTTTAGGAGAATTACATAAACAAGACAAAAGAAGTTTGGACAAAACAGGTCTGTACAGGCATAAATCTATCTGCTATTATTGAAACAACCGATAGATGAAGATGAAACGAAAAACAGGAGGCACATGTTATGGCAAGCGTAACCCTGAAGCATGTTTACAAAATTTACACCGGCGGCGTACAGGCCGTTACCGATTTCAATTTGGAAATCGCCGATAAAGAATTTATCATTCTGGTTGGTCCTTCCGGCTGCGGCAAATCTACCACCCTGCGTATGATTGCAGGTTTGGAGGATATCTCTAAAGGCGAGCTGTATATCGGCGACACCCTGGCAAACGACGTTGCACCAAAGGACCGCGATATCGCCATGGTGTTCCAGAACTATGCGCTGTATCCGCACATGACCGTGTTTGACAACATGGCATTTGGTCTGAAACTGCGTAAAGTACCAAAGGATGAAATCAAGGCGCGCGTGGAAGAAGCTGCCCGCATCCTTGACATTGCACATCTGCTCGACCGTAAGCCGAAGGCCCTTTCCGGCGGCCAGCGCCAGCGTGTTGCTTTGGGTCGTGCAATCGTGCGTAACCCGAAGGTCTTCCTTTTGGATGAGCCACTGTCTAACTTGGATGCAAAACTGCGTGCACAGATGCGTACAGAAATCAGTAAGCTGCATAAGCGCCTGGGCACAACCTTTATTTATGTTACACATGACCAGACCGAGGCTATGACCATGGGCGACCGCATTGTGGTTATGAAAGACGGCATTATTCAGCAGGTAGATACCCCGCAGAATCTGTATGACTTCCCGATCAACGAGTTTGTCGCAGGCTTTATGGGCAGCCCGCAGATGAACTTCATTGATGCAAAGGTCAACAAAGCTGCAAAGGGCTATTCCATTGACTTTGGCCAGTACAGTTTGGTACTGCCTGCCGGCAAAGCAAAGGCAGAGGTCATGGATCCTTATGTCGGCAAAGATGTCGTTTTGGGCATTCGCCCCGAGCATGTGCATGATGAGCCGAAGTTCCTGCAGGATCATCCTGAGTTTATCGCAGATGCAGAAGTAGAAGTTACCGAGCTGATGGGCGCAGAAACATACCTGTACCTCACCTGCGATGGCAACAACCTGACTGCTCGTGTCGAGCCTACCTCTACTGCAAAGTCCGGCGATAAGATTAAGATTGCCTTTGATATGAGCAAGTGCCATCTGTTTGACAAAGATACAGAAGCCACCATCTTGAACTAACAAGAACAGGATGTTATATAAAGGAGGGAACTGCACGCTGTGTAGTTCCCTCTTCTGTTTTCACGCTGTGAGAAATCCATAAAAATTATGAATTTTTTTATGAAATAGTTGAAAAGCATTATAAAAGTGTGTAAAATAGATAAAAGAGTATTTCTCTTTTCAGTTGGCTTTTGTGAAATCATACATTGCATTTTTTTGGCAGCTGGTTCTCATTGCCAAAAAGCGCTTCATACTTAGTAAAGCGAGGGGTTCTATTATGTCAAACAGATTATTTCAGGGCGTTATCCATCAAATGCGTGACGCAATCGACCGCACCATTGGCGTTATTGATGAGACGTCAGTTATCATTGCCTGCAGCGAACTTGGCCGCATTGGCGAAGTAAACGAGAGCGTTACCTCCGAGTTGATGGTTTCGCAGGAACCTTTCGTTGTAAACGGGTATACCTACAAGTCTTTCGGCAACCTGCCGCGGCCAGAGTATGCGGTGTTTGTGCTGGGCACAGACCCCGAGGCGGGCCGCTATGCCTCTCTGCTGGCCGTTTCCCTTTCCAGCATCAAGCAGTATTATGATGAAAAATATGACCGCAGCAATTTTGTAAAGAATGTTATTTTGGACAATATTCTGCCCGGCGATATCTATTTGAAGGCGCGCGAGCTGCACTTTAACAACGATGTCAGCCGTGTGTGCATGCTGATTAAAGTAACCAACAAAACTGACATTGCCGCTTATGATGTGATTCAAAACCTGTTCCCCGACAAAAACAAGGATTTTGTCATCAACATCAACGAAAGCGATATTGCGCTGGTCAAAGAGATTAAGCCGGGTATCGACAGCAAAGACCTTGAGAAATTGGCAAGCTCTATTGTTGACACACTTTCCAGTGAATTCTATACCCATTGTGTAGTGGGCATAGGCACCCCGGTCGTGGGTGTAAAGGACTTAGCCCGCTCCTTTAAAGAGGCACAGGTTGCCTTGGAGGTCGGCAAGGTCTTTGATACCGAGCGCAGCATTGTGCGCTATGACAACTTGGGTATTGCGCGCCTGATTTATCAGCTGCCGACTACCCTGTGTGAGATGTTTTTAAAGGAAGTCTTTAAAAAAGGAAGCATCGACAGCCTGGACCACGAGACGCTGTTTACGATTCAGCGCTTCTTTGAAAATAACTTGAACGTCTCTGAGACCAGCCGCAAACTTTTTGTGCACCGCAATACTTTGGTCTATCGCTTGGAAAAAATCAAGAAGATTACCGGCCTGGACCTGCGCGAATTTGAAGACGCTATTGTCTTTAAGGTGGCGCTCATGGTCAAAAAATACCTCGATTCCAACCCGGTAAAATTCTAAAAAGTAGTTTTGAACCACCCCAAAGCAGCTGTACCTTTGTAAGGCCAGCTGCTTTTTTTGGGCGATTTTCCCAGATGACGGAAAGAAAGGCGGAGTGGATTTCCATATCGTTTTTTGGTGTTCATATTATGCTCACAGTTTACAGTTTGATTACATCTTATTTCTATATAAGAATTATTGTAAGGGAAACTGTGCTAATATGATTATGTACGCAAAGGCGCTTTTCCTGTAAAAACGCCTCAGAAAAGAAATTATTTTGAAAAGGAGCGATCTGCTTGATCGAGTTGAGTCATGTCAGCAAGACCTACCCGAACGGCACCCGCGCCCTGTATGATGTGAGCCTGCAGGTAGATAAAGGCGAGTTTGTCTTTATTGTGGGTGCCTCTGGTGCAGGCAAAAGTACACTGCTGAAGTTGATTACCTGTGAAGAGAGACCGGACTGCGGGGAGCTTTCCGTAAACGGCCTTGATTTAATGAAAATTAAACGGCGGGAAGTGCCGTATCACAGACGCACACTGGGCATGGTGTTTCAGAATTTCCGCCTGATTGCGAAAATGACGGTTTTCGACAATGTTGCCTTTGCTATGCACATTGTCGGTGCAAGCCGCCGCGAAATCAATAAGCGTGTACCGTACATACTGGGTTTGGTCGATTTGGAAAACAAGGCAAAGTGCTACCCGGCGGAGCTTTCCGGCGGCGAGCAGCAGCGTGTCGGCCTTGCGCGCGCGCTGGTCAATAATCCGGAAATCATCATTGCAGATGAACCAACCGGCAATATCGACCCGGCGCTGTCCTTTGAAATTGTAGACCTTTTAAGCGAAATTAACCTGCGCGGAACGACGGTGCTGATGATAACGCATGAGCACAGCCTTGTCAAACAGTTTCAAAAGCGTATCGTCGAGATTCAGGGAGGCCGCATTGTGGCGGATTCCAAAGAAATGGAGGCGAACGCAGCACAATGAAAAATTTTGGCTATCTCCTTAAAGAGGGTATTAAAAATATTTGGAAAAGCAGGACCATGTCGCTGGCTTCCATTGCGGTTTTGATGAGCTGTCTGCTCATGACCGGCGCGGCAGTGCTTTTCAGTTGGAATATCAAGTCCGCAATGAGTTTGGTAGAGGGCAATAACTCTATTAAGGTATATATTAAACAGGATGTACCGTCCCTGAAAGCTCTGCAGATTGGCGACCAGATTCGTAAACTGGACAATGTCGCTTCCTGTGAGTTTATCTCAAAGGACGACGGTATGAAAGATATGCGCAAAATGGTTGGCGAACAGAACGCTGGCTTGCTGGACGGCCTGGAGGGCGACAACAACTGGCTGCCGAACTCCTTCCGTATCTCTATGAAAGACCTTTCTAAGTACAAGGAAACCGCGGCGAAAATTACTGCAATCGATGGTGTCGATAAGATTTACGATTACCAGCAACTGGCTGATAAGCTGACGCACATCGACCGCATTGTTACCAATGTGGGTTTTGTGCTGGTGATAGCGCTCAGTCTGGTTTCTCTATTCATTATCGCAAATACCATTCACGTGGCCATGTACTCACACCGGCTGGAAATCAGTATTATGAAATCGGTAGGTGCGACAAATGGATTCATACGGGTGCCATATTTGGTCGAAGGCATGGTGACCGGTCTTGCGGCCGGCGCGATTGCAGCGGGCCTTTTGCATTTGATTTATTATCGCGTGGTGGACTCCATGGGTATTCGAGCACTCTTTAATGTGATTAATTTGAATGCCATTATGACGCCTGTGGTCTTGATTATGATGCTGGCAGGTGCCTTGTTTGGCGCCTTGGGCGGCATTATTTCCATCGAGCGCTATTTGAAAAAAGAGGGAGGAGCTATCGTTGGCTGGTAAATGGAGAAAACACGCAAAGTTTTTGAGCGGCGTGCTTTCCGTATGTGTTGCAGCGGCTTTGGTACTGTCTACAACAGCAACTACTGTGGCGTATGCAGCAGACGATATCAGTTCTCTGAAACAAAAACAGGCTGCCTATGCGCAGCAGAAAAAAGAAAATGACGCAAAGCTGACCCAGCTGCGCCAGGACAAGAGCAAAAAAGAGGAGTACAAGCAGACCCTGCAGAACCAAATTACCACTCTGCAGAATCAAATTGATACTTACAATACACAAATTGCAGACCTGGATGACAGCATTTTGCAGTCGCAGCAGCAGATTGCGGCAAAGCAGAAAGATATTTCGGCGGATACTGCGAAACTGAAAGAGCGCCTGTGCGCCCTGTATATGTCCGGCGGCGCAAGCAATTTGGAACTTCTGTTTTCCGCGAAAGATGTTGCGGATTTAGCGGACAAGACCGAAGCACTGCAGATGGTGACTTCTCATGATACAGCCCTGATTAGTAAACTGCGGTCTGAAATGTCGGCGGTCAAAAAGCAGAAAGAATCGATTGAGCAAAACCGCGAAGAAGCTGCAGATGCCAAAACGGCTGTTGCAGGGAAACAGAGTGAGCTTTCCGGCTTAGCCAGCGAGGTACAGACAGTTATCAGCAGCCTTTCCACGCAGGAAAGCAGCCTGCAGTCACAAAGCGACTCTTTGGCTCAGCAGGAAGCTGCTGCAGACCAGGCGGTCGACAAGTGGTATGCGGACTACCAGGCGAGCCAGAAGAAAAAGCAGGTAGAGGCAGCTCAAAAAGCGGCCCAGCAGAAGGCTACTGCTTCCAGCAGCCAAACAAGCGGCAGCACGAGTACCGGTACCTCTGGTTCTTCACAGCACAGCAGCACGAGCGGCGGCAGTTCTTCCAGCGGAGCAAGCGCAAGCGGCAGCGGCTCTATGATGTGGCCGGTGCCCAGCTGCCAGCTGATTACGTCTCCGTTTGGTCACCGCAGCAGCCCGGGCGGCATTGGCAGTACTTATCATAAAGGAATTGATATTGGTGCCAGCTATGGTTCGGCGATTGTTGCGGCCGACAGCGGCACAATTATCCAGGCGGGCGACAACGGCTGGGGGTATGGCAACCTGGTAATGATTGACCACGGCAACGGTGTCATCACGTACTATGGCCACATGAGCAGTGTCGCAGTCAGCGACGGCCAGACCGTTGCGAAAGGGCAGATTATTGGCTATGTCGGCAGCACCGGCAACAGCACCGGCCCACACTGCCACTTTGAGATTCGCGTAAACGGAACCGCTGTTGACCCGAGCGGCTATGTATAACGTATACTAATACATATAAAGGCAGCCAAGCATGCGGTAAAACGCGATTGGCTGCCTTTTCGTTTGAGCAGAAGGAGGAAAGAAGTTGGAGCCGGAAACTATCATTTTAAACTTTACAGATATTTACGAGGAAGAAAATTTTTACCAGAATGAAAAATTCACATGGATTAACTGTACTGATATTCCGGGAACCTGCTGTTATTGCACACCGCAGGCGGCAGAGGAATTGCGCCACCGGCTGAAAGATCATTCCGCGTATGGCATCCATTTCTTAGATTCCGGCGATTACCACTATGTTACTGGCCTTTGGCTTGAAAAAATACAGGAACCGTTTCATTTGCTGCTGTTTGATTATCACAGCGATATGCAGCCCCCGCGGTTTCCGGGCCTGTTTTCCTGTGGAGGGTGGGTAAAAGATGTCATGGACCATCACCCTTTTTTACAGAATGTCTGCATAGTTGGGCCGGACCAGAGCGCTTTTGCACAGATTTCGGAAAAATACCGCAGCAGGCTGATTTGCATCAGCCTGCAGGCTTTGCAGGAAAAGGAAACATGGGGGCAGCTGGAAAAGCTGAAAACCGGCATGCCGGTCTATATTTCTATTGACAAAGATGTGATGAGCCGCTACTTTGCCTGTACAGACTGGAGCCAGGGGCAGCTTTCCCTGCAGGTACTGGAAAAGTTGCTGCAGATTTTTGAGAGCCACTGCCGCATTTTGGGGATTGATATCTGTGGCGAGTGCAAGGCGGATATGCTGCCCTTTTTGCTGCAGCGCGCAGAAAAGACCAACAGTGACACCAATTTGGCGCTGCTGCGTTTTTTGCTGCGGGGAAAGAACAGATAAAATACAGAATAAAAGACCGGCCTGCTGCGCAGATTTTGCAGCGGGCCGGTCTTTTTAGAAGTTACAGGGAATGAAGTACCAGAAAATGAAGAAGATATGCAATGAAAATACCGAGCAGCCCGCCGCAAATGACCTCTGATGGGCGGTGACCAAGGCGGGTTTCCAGAGGCGGCGCTTCTTTTTCCGGTTCCACTTTGCGTTCCATGCGGTTGATTGCGTCTGCATGCAGGCCAGCCTGCCAGCGAATGCCGAGGGCGTCATAAATGACAACGGCAGACAAGGCAACGCCCAGCGCAAACTCGACCGAATCAAAGCCGCGGACCAGGCCGCAGCCAAAAGCAGTGGCGCAGACAAAAGCAGAGTGGGAACTGGGCATGCCGCCGGTGCCGATATAATCGTGCAGTGTTAATTTTTCACGGCGGACAAGGCAGGTGATTACTTTAATCAGCTGTGCCGCCAGCCAGGACAGTACGGCCGACAAAATAATCAAGTTCATAAATTTTCCTCCTTACAAGCCGCCCTCAAAACGGGCGGCATTCATACAATAAAAGGGCAAAAACAGATGTGTGGCAGAAAGCGTTCTCATTATACCCTGCTTTGCAGGTAAAGTAAAGGAAACACAGGAAATAGGTAAAAAGCGAAAGTCGCCTTAAAAAGAAAAACAAAGCAGCAAGAAATTCATAATTTCGCAAATATGTTGTGAATATTCTGTAAATTTGCAGGAAACTGAAATAAATCCTGCAAAATCACTTGCAATTCTGAAAAGTTGGTGCTATGATAATGTCAACAAAAACAGATGGGAGCGAATCCGATGGAGTAACGCAAGAGGATAGAGAAGGATAGAAACGCAGGGAAACCGAAAAATTCAGAAAGGGTGAGTCCCATGGCACAGGTAAGCGTTTTTGAGAAAAAGTTTCTTGTAACGAAAGGACAGATGCCCATGTTTTAAAAACCTCGCAAAACTTCCTATTCCTGATTGAAACGATAAATACCTTTTTTCCGCGGCGGCTCATGCGGAGAAGGTTTTCTCCTATAGAAAGCACCTGCAAAGCAAACATGCTTTGCAGGTGCTTTTTTGCGTTACAGCCGGCGCAGCAGTTCCCAGATTGCAATCATCGCACAGTGTGGGATAAACTTTGCGGCGATGCGGTGTACAAAGCTGACCGGGCTTGGTGTTGAAACAGCAAGGTCAAGTTCGCTGTCCCACAGCGCGAGCTTTACTACACTGTGAGCGTGACTTGCCAGCGGAAAATGACGCACAGCTTTGCTGTTTTTTGTTTTGCGCGCAGTCGGAATAAATTCGGTATCTTTTACCCAGTAAGGACAGACGGCAGTAATATGAATGCCGCGCGGGAAAAGCTCCCACCGCAGGGCGCGGCTGTAGCGCAGCAGAAACGCTTTGCTGGCGGCGTAAACGCCCAGCCCTGGCAGCGGCTGAAACCCGGCAGTCGAGCAAATTTCCAAAACACGTGCACCCGCACGCATAAAGGGCAGCGTCAGTACAGTCATGTCCACTGCAGCGCGGCAGTTGAGGTCAATCATGCCGTCACAGTCTTTGCGTGAGATTTCGTCGTAATTTCCCATCTTGCCAAAGCCGGCAGCATTTACCAGGATTCGCACATCCGGCTTTTTGCGCTCAAGCAATTCCTGCAGTTCCTGCAGACTTTCCTGTCGGGTCAGGTCCAAAGGAACCGGGCGCACACATATGCCGCTGACTTCACTGGCCAAGTCGCGCAGGCGATTTTCACGGCGGGCAATGACCCAGATTTCATCCAGCTTTTCAGTCTTGCTAATCTGGTGTACAAATTCACGCCCCAGCCCGCTGGAAGCGCCAGTGACGATTGCAATCTGCATAGTGGAAAACCTCCTTACAAAACATGCGGCGTGTGGGTATTGTATTCGTTCTGTATGATTCTAGTATACCGCAGCTGACAGAGAAGAAACAAGCCTTTTGCGCGGAAAGAGAAACCTTGCGCTTGCAGGTGTTATGCTTTACAATTAAAACAGGAACTAGAGAGGATGAACAAATATGGAGACAAATCAATGTCCGCTGTACCGCAAGTGCGGCGGCTGTCAGTTACAAAATATGGACTATGACCGTCAACTGGAGTGGAAGCAAAGGCGGGTACAGAAGCTTTTGGGTCACTTTGGCAAAGTAGAGACGATTATTGGAATGCAGAATCCCTATCATTACCGAAATAAAGTGCAGGCGGCTTTTGCCACTGACCGCCATGGAAACATCATTTCCGGCGTCTATCAGTCTAGTACGCATCGCGTAGTGCCGGTGGAGTCCTGCATGACCGAGGACCAGACTGCCGACAAAATCATGGCGGCCGTGCGCAAACTGCTGAAAAGCTTTAAGCTGAAGCCATATGACGAGCGCACAGAGCGCGGCTTTCTGCGCCATGTGCTGGTCAAGCGCGGCTTTCAAAGCGGGCAGGTCATGGTGGTGCTGGTAGCGGCAAATGCCATATTCCCGGCGAAAAAATTTACAGCGGCGCTGCTGCGTGCTCACCCGGAAATTACAACGGTGCTGCTCAATATCAATCAGCACCATACCAGCATGGTGCTGGGACAGCGCGAAAGAGTGCTGTATGGGCCGGGTTATATTGAAGATACGCTTTGCGGCTGCCGTTTCCGTATTTCTGCAAAAAGTTTTTACCAAATCAACCCCGTGCAGTGTGAAGTGCTGTACCGGACAGCTATGGAGTATGCGCAGCTGTCCGGAAAAGAAAGCGTTATCGATGCTTACTGCGGGATTGGAACCATTGGTATGGTTGCAGCAAAAAGGGCAGGCAGCGTGCTAGGCATTGAAAATAACCGTGATGCAGTGCATGATGCTGTTGCAAATGCCAAACAGAATAAACTGCGGAATATTCGTTTCCTATGCGCGGACGCAACGGAATGCCTGACGCAGATGACCGAAGAAGATGACCATGTTGATGTTGTCTTTATGGACCCGCCTCGTGCCGGCAGCACAGAGCGCTTTTTGCTGTCCCTTTCTGAACTGGCACCCCGGCGGGTGGTGTACATTTCCTGTAACCCGGAAACGCAGGCGCGTGATTTGGCGTATTTTTGCGCACGCGGCTATGCAGTGAAAAAAATTCAGCCAGTTGATATGTTTCCACATACCAATCATGTGGA